>JADYYY010000007.1 GCA_020853395.1 Acidobacteriota bacterium | reverse complement strand
CGCGCGTGGCGCGCGAGGTCGGCACCGACGGCAAGCTCGGCGGCCAGGCGGTCGTCACCGGCGTGGCCGGCACGTGGAAGGACCTCACCGACAACGTCAACCAGATGGCCGGCAACCTGACCGCTCAGGTGCGCAACATCGCCGAGGTCACGGTCGCGGTGGCCAATGGCGATCTCTCGAAGAAGATCACGGTCGACGTCCGCGGCGAAATCCTGCAGCTCAAGGACACCATGAACACGATGGTGGAGCAGTTGCGATCGTTCGCCGCGGAGGTGACGCGCGTGGCGCGCGAGGTCGGCACCGAGGGCAAGCTCGGCGGGCAGGCCGAGGTGCCGGGCGTGGCGGGCACGTGGAAGGACCTGACCGACAACGTCAACTCGATGGCGTCGAACCTGACCGGCCAGGTGCGCAACATCGCGGACGTCGCCACGTCCATCGCGCGCGGCGACCTGTCGCGCAAGATCACGGTCGACGTGAAGGGCGAGATCCTGGAGCTGAAGAACACGATCAACACGATGGTCGATCAGCTCAACGCGTTCGCGTCCGAGGTCTCGCGGGTGGCGCGCGAGGTCGGCACCGAGGGCAAGCTCGGCGGCCAGGCGGTCGTGCCGGGCGTCGCCGGTACGTGGAAGGACCTGACCGACAACGTCAACTCGATGGCGTCGAACCTGACCGGCCAGGTGCGCAACATCGCCGAGGTGACGATCGCCGTCGCCAACGGCGACCTGTCGCGCAAGATCACGGTCGACGTCCGCGGTGAGATCCTGCAGCTCAAGGAGGCCATCAACGCGATGGTCGAGCAGTTGCGCTCCTTCGCGTCCGAGGTGACGCGCGTGGCGCGGGAAGTCGGCACCGAGGGCCGGCTCGGCGTGCAGGCCGTCGTGCCGGGCGTGGCCGGCACCTGGAAGGACCTGACCGACTCGGTCAACGTCATGGGCGCGAACCTGACGGCCCAGGTCCGCAACATCGCGGAAGTGACGACGGCCGTCGCGCGGGGGGACCTGTCGCGCAAGATCACCGTCGACGTGAAGGGCGAGATCCTCGAGCTGAAGAACACGATCAACACGATGGTCGACCAGCTCCGGTCGTTCGCCGCCGAGGTGACGCGCGTGGCGCGCGACGTCGGCACCGAGGGCCGCCTCGGCGGCCAGGCCGAGGTGCCGGGCGTGGCCGGCACCTGGAAGGACCTGACCGACTCGGTCAACGTCATGGCGGCCAACCTGACCGACCAGGTGCGCGGCATCGTGAAGGTCGTGACCGCCGTGGCCGACGGCAACCTCCGCCAGAAGCTCACCGTCGAGGCGAAGGGCGAGGTCGCGGCGCTCGCCGAGACGATCAACAACATGACCGACACGCTCGCGACGTTCGCCGAGCAGGTCACCAACGTCGCGCGCGAGGTCGGCGTCGAAGGGCGGCTCGGCGGCCAGGCCAACGTGCCGGGCGCCGCCGGCACCTGGAAGGACCTCACCGGCAACGTCAACCTGCTGGCCGCGAACCTGACCAACCAGGTGCGCGCCATCGCCGAGGTGGCGACCGCCGTGACCAAGGGCGACCTGACGCGGTCGATCCAGGTCGAGGCTCGCGGGGAGGTCGCCGAGCTGAAGGACAACATCAACACGATGATCGACAACCTGCGGGCGACGACCGACCGCAACCAGGAGCAGGACTGGCTGAAGACGAACCTGGCCAAGTTCACCCGGATGCTCCAGGGCCAGCGCGATCTCGTCACCGTCGGCCAGTTGCTGCTCTCCGAGCTGGCGCCGCTCGTCAACGCGCAGCAGGGGTCGGTCTACCAGATGCTCAGCGAGGTCGCCGACACGACGCCCAAGCTGTCGCTGCTCGCCGGCTACGCCATCACGACGCACCAGCCGACGCGCATCGAGGTCGGGCACGGGCTCGTCGGCCAGTGCGCGCTCGAGAAGCAGCGCATCCTGCTGACGACGGTGCCGCGCCACTACACCCGTGTGCACTCCAGTCTCGGCGCCGCCCGGCCCAAGAACATCGTCGTCCTGCCCGTGCTGTTCGAGGGCGAGACGAAGGCCGTGATCGAGCTGTCGTCGCTGCAGCCGTTCACCCCGACGCACCTGACGTTCCTCGAGCAGCTCACGCAGTCGATCGGCGTCGTGCTGAACACGATCGAAGCGACGATGCGCACCGAGAACCTGCTGCAGCAGTCGCAGCAGTTGACGATGGAGCTGCAGACGCGGCAGACCGAGCTGCAGCAGACCAACGAGGAGCTGGCGTCGAAGGCGAAGCAGCTCGCCGAGCAGAACGTCGAGGTGGAGCGCAAGAACAAGGAGGTCGAGCAGGCGCGGCGCGCCCTCGAGGAGAAGGCCGCCGAGCTGGCGCTCACCTCGAAGTACAAGTCCGAGTTCCTCGCGAACATGTCGCACGAGCTGCGGACGCCGCTGAACTCCATCCTGATCCTCGGGCAGCAGCTCGCCGAGAACGCGGGCGGCAACCTCACCGCCAAGCAGGTGGACTTCGCGAAGAACATCCACTCGGCCGGCACGGACCTGCTCACGCTCATCAACGACATCCTCGACCTGTCGAAGATCGAGTCCGGCACCGTCACGGTCGAGGCGGAGGAGATCACGTTCGCCGCGCTGCGCGACAGCGTCGTGCGGACCTTCCATCACCTGGCCGAGTCGAAGGGGCTGGCGTTCCAGGTGGAGATCGACACCCGCCTGCCGCTCACCTTCACGAGCGACCCGAAGCGTCTGCAGCAGATCCTCAAGAACCTCCTGTCGAACGCGTTCAAGTTCACGTCGCAGGGGCACATCTCGATGCGCATCCAGAAGGCCTCGTCGGGCTGGTCCTCGGACCATCCGATCCTGCGGTACGTGCCGGGCGCCATCGCGATCGACGTCACCGACACGGGGATCGGGATCGCGCCGGACAAGCAGCGCCTGATCTTCGAGGCCTTCCAGCAAGCCGACGCGGGCACGAGCCGCAAGTACGGCGGCACCGGCCTCGGCCTGGCGATCAGCCGCGAGCTGGCGACGCTGCTCGGCGGCGAGATCAAGCTAATGAGCGTTCCGGGCCAGGGCAGCACGTTCACGCTCTATCTGCCGGTGAGCTACACGGGCCCCGCGCGCGCCGTGACGCTGCCGGCGAGCGCCGCGGCGCTCGCGCCGCCGCCCCGCGCCGCTGCCGCGGCCCTGCCGGTGCTCGCCGTCGCCAAGGCGGAAGAGATCGTCACCGACGACCGTGAGCACATCCGCCCCGGCGACAACGTCGTGCTCATCGTCGACGACGACGCGCACTACGCGAGGGTGCTCGTGGGCCTCGCGCGCGACAAGGGCTTCAAGGCCATCGTCGCGAACCGCGGGCAGGCCGGCATCGCGCTCGCCAAGCAGTTCAAGCCGACCGCCATCACGCTCGACGTCTTCCTGCCCGACATGCTGGGCTGGACGGTCCTGAACAACCTGAAGCTCGACCCGTCGACGCGCCACATCCCGGTGCAGATGCTCTCGGTCGAGGAGGAGCGCCAGCACGGGCTCGCGCACGGCGCGTTCTCGTACCTCGTGAAGCCGGCGACGACCGAGGATCTCGAGAGCGCGTTCGATCGCATCCGGACCTACGTCAGCCCGCATCGGAAGCGCCTGCTGGTCGTCGAGGACAACGACATCGAGCGGCAGAGCATCGTCGCGCTGCTCGCGCACGACGACATCGAGATCGCCGCCGTGGGCACCGGCGCCGGCGCCCTCAAGGCGCTCGGAGCCGGCGGCTTCGACTGCTGCGTGGTGGATCTGCGCCTGCCGGACATGACCGGCTTCGAGCTGCTCGAGCGGATCCAGGCCGACCCCGGCTTCCGACGGATCCCGGTCGTGGTGTTCACCGGGAAAGCGCTGTCGGCGGACGAGGAAGCCCGTTTGAAGACCGTCGCGAAGAGCATCGTCCTCAAGGACGTGCAGTCGCCCGAGCGGCTCTTCGACGAGACCGCCCTCTTCCTGCACCGGGTCGTCGCCGATCTGCCGCCCGACAAGCGGCTGCTGCTGCAGCGGCTGCACAACTCGAACGACGTGCTCCGCGGCCGCAAGGTGCTGGTCGTCGACGACGATGCGCGCAACATCTTCGCGCTGACCACGGTCCTGGAGAACCAGGACATGGAGGTGCTGAGCGCCACCAACGGGCGCCAGGCGATCGACCTGATCCGTGAGATCCCCGATCTCAGCGTCGTGCTGATGGACATCATGATGCCGGAGATGGACGGCTACGAGACGATGCGCGAGATTCGGCGGCACCCGTCGTTCCGGACGCTGCCGATCCTCGCGCTGACCGCGAAGGCCATGAAGGGCGACCGGGAGAAGTGCCTCGAGGCCGGCGCCTCCGACTACATCGCCAAACCGGTCAACACGGATCAGTTGCTGTCGCTGCTCCGGGTCTGGCTGTATCGCTGAGGCGAGGCGCGGCCATGACGAGCCAGCAACCTCGCGTGCTCATCGTCGACGACCAGCCGCGCAACCTCGATGCGCTCGAGGCGATGCTGGCGCCGACCGGCTGCATCTGCGTGAGAGCGAACGGCCCCGACGAGGCGCTGCTGGCGCTCCTGCGCCACGACTTCGCGGCGATCGTCCTCGACATCCGCATGCCGGGCATGAGCGGGATCGAGCTGGCCAAGCTGATCAAGCAGCGCAAGCGCTCCCAGCACGTGCCCATCCTCTTCCTGACGGCCCACACCGTGGACGAGAACGACGTGCTCCTGGGCTACGACGTCGGGGCGGTGGACTACCTGAGCAAGCCGATCAACTCCGAGATCCTGCGGTCGAAGATCGGCGTGTTCATCGACGCGTTCCGCAAGACGATCGCGCTCGCCGAGCTGAACGACCAGCTCCAGCGGGAGATCGCGGATCGGGAGCACGCACAGCGGGCGCTGCAGCTCGCGAACGACGAGCTGGAACGGCGCGTCCAGGAGCGGACGGCGGCCCTGGTGCGGGCGCACCAGGGCGTACGGGAGAACGAGGAACGCCTGCGGATGGCCCTCGACGTGGCGCAGATCGCCGCTTGGGAGTGGGACCTGCTGACCGGGCGGATGCAGTGGTCGACGGATCCCGAGGCGCTGTTCGGGTTTCCGCCGGGCGCCTTCGGCCGGGAGCTGCGCATCGTCCGCGCGATCCATCCCGACGATCGACAGAAGGTGGAGAGCGCCGAGGCAGAGGCGCTCGAGACCGGGAGCTACGAGACCGAGTACCGCGTCGTCCGGGCCGATCGCTCCGTCGTCTGGATCACCGAGCGCGGCAAGCTCGTGGATCACGCGGAGGCGCCGCGCATGGTCGGCATCACCCGCGACGTCACGGCCGAGCGGGAGTACGCCCGTGAACGCGAGCGTCTGCTGCGCAGCGAGCAGCAGGCGCGCGACGAAGCCGAACGGCAGGGGCGGCTCAAGGACGAGTTCCTCGCGACGCTCAGCCACGAGCTGCGCACGCCGATGAACGCGATCCTCGGCTGGCTCGCGATCCTCCAGAGCGGCAAGCCGATTCGCGATCTGCCGTCGGCCCTCGCGGTCATCAGCCGCAACGCGCAGTTGCAGGCGAAGCTGATCGAGGACCTGCTCGACATGAACCGGCTCATGGCCGGCCACGTCCAGCTCGACCTCGCCTTGGTCGACGTGAGCGCGCTCCTGCAGGCGACCACGCAGGCGCTGCAGCCGGCGGCCGACGCCAAGGGCGTGCAGTTGCTGACCGCGGTCGAGCCGGCGCTCACGCCGACGCCCGCCGACGGCCGGCGGCTCCAGCAGGTGCTCTGGAACCTCGTCCACAACGCGATCAAGTTCACGCCGAAGGGCGGCCGCGTCGAGATCCATGCGGCGCAGGAAGCGCAGGCGATTCGCATCACCGTTGCGGACGATGGGTGCGGCATCACGCCGGAGTTCCTGCCGCACGTCTTCGAGCGCTTCCGGCAGCAGGACGCCTCCACCACGCGCGCGGCGTCCGGCCTGGGTCTCGGCCTCTCGATCGCCAGGCAGCTCGTCGAACTGCACGGCGGCACGATCACGGCGAGCAGTCCCGGCGAGGGACGCGGCGCGACGTTCGTCGTGCGCGTGCCGAGCCAGACGTCGCACGCCGGACCGTCGGCATCACCCCAGGACGGCACGCCGAGCGGCATGACGCTAACGGCGTGACCCCGCGGTTCATCCACCGCTGACCGAAGCCCACCATCGCGGCCGAGGCCGCCACAGCGCGTACCGCCCGCGGCCACGTTGCGGTATTCTTGGGCGCTCTCGACATCGAGTGGAGGTTCGCGTGACGCGCATCGGCATGGGCATCGTCGGCACCGGGTTCATCGGGCCCCATCACATCGACGCCGTTCGACGGCTGGGGTTCGTGGACGTCGTGGCCGTCGCGGAGGTCAACGAGGAGCTCGCACGAGAGAAGGCCACCGCGCTCGGGATCCCGAAGGCCTACGGGTCGTATCAGGCGCTCCTCGACGATCCCGACGTGCAGGTGATCCACAACACCACGCCCAACTACCTGCACTACCCGATCAACGCCGCGATCATCGCCAAGGGGAAGCACGTCGTCTCCGACAAGCCGCTGGCCCTGTCGGCGTCGCAGGCGAGGGAGCTCCGCGATGCGGCGGCGAAGGCGGGCGTCGTCAACGCGGTCACGTTCAGCTATCGCGGCAACCCCCTCGTCCAGCAGATGCGCCACGCGATTGCGCGCGGCGCGATCGGCGCGCCGCGCGTCGTGTTCGGGCATTACCTGCAGGACTGGCTGCTGAAGGACACCGACTACTCGTGGCGTCTCGAGCCCGACAAGGGCGGCGCGTCGTCGGCGCTCGGCGACATCGGGTCGCACTGGTGCGATCTGGCGCAGCACGTCACCGGGCTGCGCATCACCCACGTGCTCGGCGAGATCTCGACCGTCGTCCCGAAGCGCAAGCGGCCGAAGGGCCGCCGCGAAGCGTTCGCGGCGGCGGGCGCGGACGAGGACTTCGACCTCGTCGACATCACCGTCGAGGACTTCGCGACGGTGCTGGTGCGGTTCGACGGCGGCGCCCGCGGCACGTTCACCGTCGGTCAGGTGCATGCCGGCCACAAGAACGATTGCGCGATCGAGGTGTCCGGCACGACGGCCTCGCTCCGCTGGCGCCAGGAACAGCAGAACGAGCTGTGGATTGGGCATCGCGACAAGGCGAACGAGCTGCTGCCGAAGGATCCGGGGCTGCTGGATCCCGAGGCGCGTGGATACGCGCACATGCCGGGCGGGCATCAGGAGGGGTGGCCCGACGCGTTCGCGAACATCATGCGCGACGTCTACGGCTTCATCGCCGAGGGCAAGGACCCGCACGGCCCGAGGCCGGGTGCCTACGCGTCGTTCGAGGACGGCTATCGCGCCAACGCCATCGTCGAGGCCATTCTCGAGAGCGCGCGCAAGGGCGCGGTATGGACGAAGGTCACCTACTGAGGACCATGACGATCAAATCGTTCGAGCCGAAGCACATGAAGGTGGGCGTCCTCACGGCCGCCCTGCAGGAGCTGACTCCACGCGAGGTGCGGGATCCCGATCCCGATCGCGCGATCGAGGACTGGCTGCAGTTCGCGCGCGAGCTCGGCGTGCACTACGTCCAGTTGTCGTCGGCGCTCCACCCGACCGAAACGGACGTCCCGCCAGAGGCCATGCTCGATCCGGTCGCCAACACGCTCGACCTGCGGGCGCCGTTCGACGCGGCGCGGGCGCGTCGGGTGCAGGCGGCCGTGAAGGCGACGGGGGTCAGCTTCTCGGACCTCGGCTACTTCGACAACATGCTGCACCACGACCCGGCGATCCGCCGCCGGAAGCACGAGTTCATGCTGCGGGTCTTCGACGCGGCCGCGCTGCTCGGCGTGGACGCGGTGTGCGGCTTCGTCGGGCGCAACCACCAGCACGGCATGGACCAGAATCTGCTGGACTTCGAAGCGCAGATGATCCCGCTGCTCGAGGAGGCCAAGGCGCGCGGGCTGTCGTTCAGGGTCGAGCAGTGTCCGATGCCGGGGTGGACGACGCTCGATACGTGGCACAACAACATCGCCTACACGCCCGGCGCCTGGATCCGGCTGCACCGGATCTGCGAGAAGCACGGCGTCGGCGACCAATTCCGGATCCACTACGACCCGTCGCACGCGATCCTGATGGGCCAGGACACGCGGTCGATCTTTCAGTACTTGAAGGACGAGGGGTACGACTTCCTCATCGGCGGCTTCCACGTGAAAGGGCAGGTCATCGACGCCCGGGGCGTCGCGGCCTGGGGCTACGGCGGCCAGACGCTGGATCGCGGCGACTGGAAGAACGGGGCACCGTCGCCGAACCCCGCCGACCATCTGAATGCGTGGAAGAAGCAGACGGTGCTCTGCGAGCACGAGCTGCCGGGCACGGCCCGCCACGACCCGCTGGCCTACCTGCAGAACCGAACCGTGGATTGGCTGGATCACCAGCTCGCGGCGCGCGAGCTGCTCGCGCTCGACGTCGCCAACACGCATCTGGTCGTCGAGCACGAGTACCCGCCCGCGCGCATCCAGGATCGCGAGCGCGTCAGGCCGCTGCTGCAGGGTGCCATCGCCTTCGTCCGGCACATCGACGAAGCCGCCGCGGCGATGTACGCCCTTCAGCACGAGGTGATGCCCGCCCAAGGCTTCCCGGTGCAGGGCCGCGGCCGCGAGCCGTTTCGATCATAGACATCGGGACATCGGACTATCGGGACAGCGAGACACGGCCTCGGGACATCGGGATAGCGGGATATCTGACCCGATGCGATGCCCCGATGCCTCGACTCGATGTTCGATAGCCCGATGCCCCGATGATCCGATGCATAATGCGCGTCTATGTCTCGGGAACAGCAGGTTCGAGACGCGCTCGCCCGGTTCCTCGCCGCGGTCCGCACGGCCACTGATACGCATCTCGACACGCTGTCGCACGAGCTGATCGCCGTGCTGCGCGCCGACGCGCCGTCGGGTGGGGAAGGCGCGGCCCAGCTCGTCGAGGCCGTTCGGCGGCTCGACGAGGCCACGACGCTGCGCGGCGTGTTGGATGCGCTCGCGGCCGGGACGGCGGATCACGTGACGCGCAGCGCCGTCCTGCTCGTCGATCGGGCCGTCGCGCGGCCGTACCGGCAGGCCGGCTTTCCGCCGGAACGTGTGCCGGCCGAGGTGCGCGCCGCCGAATCGGCGGGCGTCGCCCGCGCGATCGCCGCGCAGGCGGCGACCCTCGTGCGGGCGGGCGACGATCCGCATGCCCCGCCGTTCATGCAGATTCCTGCGGGCGACGTCGCGCTGCTGATGCCGGTCGTCGTCGCTCAGCAGGTGGTCGCGCTCGTGGACGCGGAAGGCCCCGCGGCCGGCATGGCCACACCCGGCTGGGCGGCGCTCGTCGAGTCGCTGACGCGGCACGCCTCGGCCAAGCTGGAGAACGTCACGTCCAAACGAACGGTCGAGGTCCTGACGGGAGGCTAGGTCCGCTGGCCGTGTCCTCTCTCGCGGAGCGCACGATAATGATGTACATGCGGCGTCTCTCCAGCCACGTCGTCGTCGCATCGTGGTGTGCGCTGTCCGCGATCCCGACGCCGCTCGGTTACGGCATTCGGGCCGCGGAGCCGGCGAGCGTGCGGTCGCCGTGGACGGCCGACGACCTCTGGCTGACGCCTGCCTCCGCGCCCGCGCTCGGCAGCGCGGTTGGTGCGCTGGCCGATGGCAACGCCGCCCTCGCGCACGCGGCGTTCGGCCGTGCGGCGGGCGATCCGATCATCGGCGGGTACGCCAGGCTGTACCAGGGCCGGGCGGAGCTGGCCCTGGACCGTGCACCGGCCGCCGCCAGCTCGGCCCGCCAGGTGCTCGCGTCGGCGGTCAGCCCGACGCTGCGTGAAGAAGCGCTTTGGCTGCTGGCCGATGCGCTCGAGCGATCCGACCAGTGGGCCGAGGCGTCGAAGGCACTCCAGTCGCTCCTCGCCCTGCCGTCGCGTAACCTCGCCGCCGCCTACCTGCGTCTTGGCCGCGCGGCATTCAAGGCGGACGAGACGGTCGTCGCCGTCCAGGCGTTCACGACGCTCTATTACGACTTGCCGCGGGCGCCGGAAGCGCGCGACGCCGAAGACGAGCTGAAACGGCACTATCACTGGCCTCCGGCGACCGACACGTTCGCGCGGGCCGATCGCCGCGCCGAGAGCCTGTTCGCCGGACGGCAGTACGACCGGGCGAAGAAGGCGTTCGAGGCACTCCTTGCCAGCGCGCCAGAAGCCGAGCGTCAGCGCGTCAAGCTGCGGCTGGCGCAGTGCGACCTGCAACTCGGCCGCTATGGGCCGGCGCGCGACGCCCTGCGCGCGTACCTCGACACGGCGACCGAGCGGCCCGACGATGCGGCGTACGCGATGTTGGGCGCGGTGCGGGGGCTCGGCCGCGGCGCCGAGTACGTCGCGCTCACGCGGCAGTTCGTCGCAGCGCACCCGGGGAGCGCGCTGGCCGAAGCCGCCCTGAACGACCTCGCGACGTATCACATCCTGGCCAATCAGGATGCCGAGGCGGTCGCGGTGTTCAGGGAGATCCTGCAGAAGCATCCGCAGGGCGCCTTCGCCGAGCGCGCGGTCTGGAAGGCGGGGTGGGCGGCGTTCCGCGGCGGCGATTACCAGGGGGCCATCGCGCTGTTCGACCCGGCCGTCGACGACTTCCCTCGATCCGACTATCGCCCGTCCTGGCTGTACTGGAGCGCGCGGGCGCACGAGCGGCTCGGCCACGCCGGCATGGCCCGCGACGGGTTCCAGCGGACCGTCTCCGCGTACCGCAATTCGTACTACGGCCGGCAGGCGTCGGCGGCGCTGGCAGCGATGCGGCCGGCCGCCGTGGCGGTGCGCACGTCCGGGCCGAACGACGACGGCGCGGAACCCGCGGCCTCGCCGTTGCTGTCGATTGGCGTCGCGCCGCCGCCCGACAACGCGCCGCTCATCCGGGCGCTGCTGGCGGCAGAGCTGTACGACGCGGCCATCCTCGAGATCCGGAGCGCGCAGGCGGGGAATCCCTCAAAGCTGCTCGACGCCACGCTGGCCTACGCGCTCCATCGCAAGGGGGAGCTGCGTCCCGCGATCATCGCCATGCGGCGGGCCTACCCCGAGTTCATCGCCGATGGAGGCGAGGCGCTGCCCGCCGATCTGCTTCGCGTGATCTATCCGCTCGACTACTGGGAGCTGATCCGCCGCCACGCGGCGCCGCGAAAGCTCGACCCGTACCTCATGGCGGCATTGATCGCGCAGGAGTCCACGTTCCAAACCGGCGTCCGCTCGCACGCCAATGCTTGGGGGTTGATGCAGATTCTGCCGTCGACGGGGCGGCGGGTCGCGCCGGTCGTCGGCGTCCGCGGCTTCACGACCGTGAAGCTCACCGATCCGGACGTGAACATCCGAATCGGCATGAAGTACTTCCAGGATCTGCTGGCCCGTTTCGGCGGCGACGTCGCCCCGGCCCTCGCCGCTTACAACGCGGGTGAGAGCCGCGTCGTGCGATGGCTGGCAGAGCGTCCCGGCCTCTCGCCGGACGAGTTCATCGACGACATCCCGTTTCCGGAAACCCAGAACTACGTGAAGCGGATCATCGGCACGGCCGAGGATTACCGCACGCTCTACGGCACGTTCGCATCGGGCGGAAGCGCGATCGTGAGAAGATCGGCCCGCTGACGTGACCACGCGCCCCCGCACGTCCCTGAAGACACAGCACTTCACCGAGTCGGTCATCCGGGAGATGACCAGGCTCGCGATGCAGCACGGCGCGGTGAACTTGTCGCAGGGCTTCCCCGACTTCGCCGCGCCGGAGTGGATCAAAGAGGCGGCGTGCGACGCGATCCGCGGCGACGTCAACCAGTACGCCGTCACCTGGGGAGCGAAGCCGCTCCGGGACGCCATCGCCGCCGATCTGCAGGCGCGGCACGGCCTGACGATCGATCCCGACAGGCAGGTGACGGTCTGCTGCGGCGCCACGGAGGCCATGATCGCCACGCTCATGGCCATCGTCGATCCCGGCGACGAGGTCGTCGTGTTCGAGCCGTTCTACGAGAACTACGGGCCCGACGCAATCCTGTCCGGCGCCACGCCCCGCTTCGTGCGGCTCCGTCCGCCCGCCGTGTCGGATGCCGGCGGCGACTGGTCGTTCGACCCCAACGAGCTCGCGGCCGCATTCTGCAATCGCACGCGGGCGATCATCATCAACACGCCCAACAACCCGACCGGCAAGGTCTTCACCCGCGACGAGTTGGCGGCCATCGCTCGGCTCTGCCACCACTGGGGCGCCATCGCCATCACGGACGAGATCTACGAGCACATTCTGTTCGAGGACGCCACGCACGTGCCGATGGCGACGCTCGACGGCATGGCCGATCGGACGGTGACGATCAACAGCACGTCGAAGACGTTCAGCGTGACGGGCTGGCGGATCGGCTGGGCGGTGGCGCCCGCCGACATCGCGCCGGCCGTCCGCAAGGTGCACGATTTCCTGACGGTCGGGGCGGCCGCGCCGCTCCAGGCGGCCGCCGCGCAGGCGCTTCGCACCGGCGCGCCCTACTATCCCGACCTGCGCTCGCAGTATCAGGCGCGTCGCGATCGGCTGATCGCGCTGCTCGAACGGGCAGGGTTCCGGTGCTTTCTGCCCCGCGGCGCGTACTACGTCATGACCGACGTCAGCCCGTTCGGGTTCCCGGACGACGTGGCGTTCGTGCGCCATCTCGTGACGGAGATCGGGGTCGCGGCCGTGCCCGGGAGCAGCTTCTTCCGGGACAGCGCGGCCGCCCGTCAGCTCGTGCGGTTCTGTTTCTGCAAGAAGGACGAGACGCTCGCGGAAGCCGGGCGCCGGCTCGCGAGGATGGCCGAGCTCGTTCGGTAGGACGTTCGGCCGGAAGGCTCGTGAGCCTTCCGGCCGCCTGTGAACGTCCGGCCGGCGGTCCTCGCCGGCCGGAAGGTGCTAGAACCGCAGGCCGAGCGACATGGTGAACGTTCTCGGCAGCGTGTAGGCGTCGCGCCCGGTCGGCTTGCCGAAGGCGTTGCCGTAGTCCCAGTGCACGCCCTGCACGGGCGTCTCGGTGAACGGATTGAACGGGACGAATCGATCCGGCGAGTCGTTGGCCGTCAGCACCGTCGTGTCGATCGCGTTGGCGGCGTTGCTGTAGACCTGGAACTGATTGAAGAGGTTGAGCACCTGCGCCTGGACGAACGCCTCGGCCAGGCGGCGCCCGCTCAGCCGGCGGGCGAAGCTGACCTGCACGTCGGTCCGCATCATGTGCTGGGTGTGGAACGCGTCGCGGGCCGTGAAGTAGTAGAGCTGGGAGCCGGGCGGCGTCGCGTAGCCGGGATTCGGCACGTACGGGTTGCCGTCGAGATCGCTCATCGCGATGCTGCCGACCGCGCCATACGGCGTGCCCGATTGCAGTTGCTCGATGGCCCCGATCGTCAGGGTGTTCGCATCGCCCGCGATCGGCAGCGCATAGGTGCCCCAGAGGCGCATCCGGTGCCGCTGATCCGCGGCGAGGTGGCCGACGGGGGCGAACCACGAGAGGTCCCGGTACTCGGGATAGAGCAGCGCCTCGGTGGCGAGCGGGCCGCTGCCGATGTTCTCACCGATCATGTTGCCGCGCAGGCTGGAGAGCGTGTAGCTGACGCCCACGTTCGTGCCCGCGCCGAGCCTCATGTTGGCCTGCGCGTTCAGCGCCCGGTACGTCTTCTGCGGCACGTTCGTGTTCTCGATGAGCTCGAGATCGAACGACTGGCCGAACTCGTCCGACACCTGCCCCGTCGTCGTGTCGATCCGCCGGCCATAGAAGTCGGCGAACGTGCGGTTCACGACGTCGACGCGCGCCGACGCGCGCGAGCCGAGCTGGCGCGTGAGGCCCACGGTGATCTCGTCGGCGTGCGGAGACGCGAGCGAGCCCTTCACCTTCACCGCGATGCCGGGAATCGTGGCCTGCACGAGCGTCTCGTTCCCGTAGGCGTCGTACCAGCCGAAGACCTGCCGCAGCACCTCGTCGGTCGGCACGAGCCCGGCCGCGGGATCCGTGTTGATCGGGTCGCCCATGTACGCCGACACCAGAATCGACGGCGTGCCGGCGGCCGAGGCGCCCTGGGCGACGCTGCCCGCCAGCGCGCTGACGTAGCGGCTGAAACTCGCATTGATCGTCGTCTTGCCGTCGCCGGCCGGATCCCAGACGATGCCGAGCCGCGGGCTGAGCATGCTGTCGTTGGCGATGAGGTTGCGGCCGTGGTCACGGCCCTGGTTCTTGTCGTACCGCAAGCCGAGGTTGACGCTGAGCCGCGGCGTCGCGGCCCACTGGTCGTTGACGAAGAGCGAGTGCATGCGGAAGGTCGTGCCCCGGCTCGACTCGGTCAGCGGCCAATGCACGATGAAGGCGGAGAAGCCGGGCTCGACGACCGGGTACACCACGCCGTCGACCGCGGTCGAGCTGGTCGCCATCAGCCAGTAGTCGCTCGCCGACTGGCGGTTGTCCCCCTTCTGCCGGTCGTTGTAGCCGTCGTAGCCGAACGTGAGGTTGTGCGCGCCGTGGCGGGTGGACTTGAAGAGGCTGCCCTTCAGCACGAAGCTGTCGTTGTCGCGGGATTCGTCGCCGCACACGCCGCAGAAGCTCGGCGCCCACCACCAGGCGCCCGTCTGCCCGTCGATGAGCGGCGTTCCCTGGATCCGGTCGCGATTCGTGCCGCCGGCCTTGACGAAGCGCTCGCCACGGCGCGAGTACTGTCCCTCGACGAAGAACTGCGGTGTGACGGCGGCCGTGTAGTGGGCCGAGAACAGCCGCTGCGGGATCTCGCGCGTGATCAGCGTCCGCGTGTCCATGACCTCGTTCACGCTCGGATACGCGCTGTTCGTTTCCTTGCGCTGGATCCCCGTGAACGCCACCGCGAAGCGCTGCGAGTCGGTCAGGCGCTGGCTCAGCTTGCCTTCGAACCGCTGTTCGCTGTTGCGGTACTCGTAGGGCGTGCGCGTGACGACCGTCTCGCGGCCGAGCGATCGATCCTCCATCCGCCCGGCCCCGAAGAACCAGGTGCGATTGGCGACGATCGGTCCGCCAGCGGTGAACTCGTAGGCCGGCACGAGCGAGCCGAGCTTCGACTCGCCGAGCGGCGTGGTCGCCCGCCAACTGTCGTTCGACATGGTCGTGCGGAACGAGCCGCGCAGCTCGTTGCCGCCCGACTTGGTCACCGCGTTCACGACGCCGCCGAGGAAGCGCCCGTACTCGGCCGACACGCCCGAGACCGTCGTCGTGATCTCCTGAATCGCGTCCTCGATGTAGAGATTCAGCGGCGTGCCGCGAAGGTTGTCCTGGATCTGGACGCCGTTGAGCAGGTACACGTTCTCGAACGAGGAGGCACCGGCCATCGAGCGTGCGCCGTTCGGACCGGTCGCATGAACCGACGGCACGAGATCGACCCCGGCGAGCAGCGAGCGATCGGTCGGCAGCGTCGCGAGCTGGCTGCCCTTGAGATTCGTGGCGGCCGCGACCATGCCCGTGAACGCCGTGCTTTCGGCGACGACGTTGACGACCTCGGCGACGGCAGCGGGGGAGACCGTGAGATCGAGCGTCAACGTCTGCGCCGCACCGAGCGTGAGCTCCGTCCTGGCCGGCGCGAACTGGCCAGCTTCCACGGTCACGGTGTACCGGCCGGGCGGCAGCAGCGACAGCACGTAGTAGCCATCGTCGGACGTCGTGGTCCTGCGGACGCCCAACAGGTTCGGAGACTCGACGGTCACGGTCGCCCGACGAATCACCGCGCCGCCAGTGTCGACGACCCGGCCGGCAAGGGTTGCGGTGGGCACCTGCGACTCGGCGGGCAGCGCCATCGCCCCGACGAGGCCGGCGACCGTCAGCGTCCGGGCGGTCAGAAGCTTCAGAAAACGAGTCATCGGGAGTATCTCCAAGAAAGCCGTCGAGCCGATGCGAGGAGCAAGGACTGTTCCAGCCGGCGAGCTAGCCGTCCGTGCGTGAAGCTTCGCACAATTTCCGTCACTCCCCCAAGTGCATCGACGTCCTCAGCCGTCGGTTCGTCGACAGGCCGCTCAAGTCGGTATCGTCCGCTTTCGGTCGCGTAATCAGGCGGCGCGCGCGCTGACATTTCGGAGGGCGGCGCCGACGCTCTAGAATGGCGGCGCCGTGAAGGCGCTGTTCCGCGGGTTGCTCGGACCTGTGCAAGTGGGCACGGCCGCCTGGTGCGCGCTCGGCCACCTGACCGTCGCCCAGCCGGACACGGCCGTCGTCAGACTGGCCGCTCCCGCCTCGGTGTGGTGGTGGGTACTGGCGACGGCCCTCGCGGCGCTCGTCGGCAGATGGCGTCGCGAGCCGCTGACGGCGACGCCCGCGCTCTTCGCCACGGTCCCCTGGTGGCCCGTTCCGCTGCCCGCCGTTTTCCTCGTCTGGACGGGCCGTTTGGCGTGGCTCCCGGTGCTCGCCGCTGCCGGCATCGCACTCTGGCCGATGGCGAAACTTCCGGACAGGCTGCGGCGATGGTTGGCCGGTGCCGCCGTGTGGCAGGTGGCGGCGCTGGCCGGTTTGTCAACGGTAACGGTCGGAATTTGCGCGGCCTGGTCGCTTGCGCCCAGGCTACCCGGAGGCGACGAGCCGCACTACCTCGTCATCACCCAGAGCCTGCTTCGCGACGGCGACCTGCGAATCGAGAACAACCACCAGCGCGGCGACTACCGCGAGTACTTCGGTGGCGACCTCCGGCCCGACTACCTGGTCGCTGGCACCGACCGGCAGATCTACTCCATCCACGCGCCGGGCACGTCGGTGCTCGTGCTACCCGCGTTCGCGCTCTTTGGGTACCGCGGGGCCCAGGCGACGATGCTCCTCATCGCGGGCCTCACGAGCGCCCTGGTTTGGACGCTCGGCTGGTTCGCCACCGGCGACCGGCGGGCTGCATGGTTCGCCTGGGCGGCCGTGTCGCTGTCGATCACCTTCGTCTTTCAGAGCGTGACGATCTTTCCGGATGGCGCTGGCGCTCTCGGCGTGGCGCTCGCGCTCCTGGCCATCATTCGCCTCGCCACGAAAGAGGCACACGTGCCGACGAGCGTGTTGATGACCACCTCCGTGGCGCTCGCGGCGCTTCCGTGGCTGCACACCAGGTTCGCCGTCGTGTCGGCGGCGTTCGGGCTTGTGATCGGCTGGCGAATCGCCACCGTCTCGGCGGCCGGCACACGCGCCCCCAGGCTCGCCGCGTTTCTCGCGTGCCCGGCCGTGAGCGCGGCGGCATGGTTCGGGTTCTTCTACGCCACCTACGGCACGCCGAACCCCGCGGCGCCGTATGGGCCCAATCCTGAAACGAGCGTGTCCTACGTGCCCGGAGGGATGCTCGCGCTGCTCTTCGACGAGCAGTTCGGGCTGCTGATGTACGCGCCCGCCCTGCTCGCCGTCGTCGCCGCTGGGCGCCGGACGGCCGCACGCCAGCCGCTCTGGATCGGGCTGTCCGTGGCGCTTCTGTACCTCGCCGTGGTCGCAACCTACTGGATGTGGTACGCGGGCGTGCCGGCGACCCCGGCCCGCTTCGCCATGGCGGTGCTGCCCGCCTTCGCGGCGCCCGTTGCCGTTGGTTGGCATCGGTGCGGGCCGACCGCCAGAGTGATCGGCGGCTTCGCGCTCGCCACGTCCCTGGCGTTCTCCGTCCTGTTGCTCACCGTCGACCGCGGCGCGCTCGCCTGGAACGTGCGATTCGGGCCGATCCTATGGATAGAGTGGCTTCGCAGTGCGGCCGACATCGCTCGAGGCCTGCCCAGCTTCTTCTGGATGCTCGCTCCAGGAGACGTCGCAACGGAAGCGACGTTCGCACGGCACGTCCTGGTCTTGGTGGCCCTGCTGGCCGGCGGCGTCGTGGCCATCGTTCGGCTGGCCCGCCTCGTGCCGGCGCGCGCCCTGGTGTCGACCTGCGCGGGCATCTTGGGCCTGATGATGCTGCTGCTTCAGGCGGGCTGGTGGATGAACCGCGTGAGCGGTGCCGGTGCCGCCGCCTCGCAGCTCGAGTTGCTGAGGCGTGGCGAGCACGGCGCGCGGATGTACGCGATCGGCACGTGGTCGATCGGCCCGATCCGAGATGTCGCGGGGGCGATGCGGATTCGCCTTGCGGCCCCCAGCGGTCTGATCCCGCCCGAGCTTCCAGGATCGTCGGTGCCGGACGTGCCCGCGGGCCTGTACGACCTGCACGTCACAGCTCGGCGTCCAACCGCCGGATCCCTGACGCTGCGGCTGGCGCGCAGCGCTCCGGCGCTCGAGACGATCGCGCTCGGTCGCCGGACCACCGCGAGCGCGAGGGTGTGGTTGCCCGCCGGCGCGGCGGCGCTCGTCCTCGAACCCGACAAGGAGTTGAACCGGTTTGGTCAGTCGGTCGAAGCCGTGCCGATCCGCATCGATCCCGGCGGGGGAGCGCGGGCCGTCGCATCGGCGGTTTACGGACCAGCCACCGTGTACTTCGTCGATCGGGCCGTGTTCCCCGAACCGGATGGGTTCTGGGTCAAAGGGGGCGAGACCGCGGAGCTCGTCGTTTCGAAGACGGAGGCGGGGCCGATCGTGCTGGTGCTGGCAAACGGCGGCCGTGCGAATGATGTCGTGATCGAGAGGGACCGGCGATCCGAAACCTGGCGCGCATCGGCTGGTGAAAGCCGGCGGATTCTGCTCGACGGAACCGCTGCGGCGCGAGTGCGGATCAGCTCGCCCGCCGGGTTTCGCCCCGCTGCGACCGGCACATCCGGCGATACCCGCTATCTCGGCGTGAGGGTGACGTTCGAGTCCGGAAGATGACGCCGATCATTGGGTGACAGCCGAACGCCGGAAGGAGAGACCACGGTCGGCGGGCTTTCGAAACGACGGCCGTAAGTCATGAGCACTCATGACTTACGGCCGCGCAGGCGCGATCTTGCCGTCCGTCAGTACCGGAGGGCCGCGCCGAACCAGAGTCCCTGGAACTTGGTCTCGCCGAGGTCTTCCTTGACGGACAGGAAGTTGGTCATCCGGCGCCAGCCGACCTGCAGCCCGACGTGGTGCGTCAGGTTCACGGTCCCGTCGATGTTCCAGTCGTAGTAGTTCGCCTCGACGTCCGGCACCAGCCCCTGCGGCATCCTGAACGTGCTGACCTCGAAGTTCAGCGCGAGCTCGGGCAGCACGTAGGCGCGTCCGACGATGCCCGCGGCGGGGAGGGGAGCTTTGACGCTCGTGCTCTCGGAGGTGAGCGGCGTCGAGAGCGCCGCGTTCATCTCGGTATAGCGGGCCTCGAGCAGCAGGCCGACGAAGCCGCGCGAGCGGTAGATGAAGTCGTACTCCAGGCCGACCCGCAACACGTTCCAGTCGAACGTCGACTTCACGGGCAGGTTCAGCGGGAAGCTCTGCCCGTTGAAGACCAGGCTGCGCTTCAGCAGCGAGTCGGCCTGGTACCTCACCGGCGTGTACTGGATCCGGAACTTGGTCTTGCGGCTCGGACGCAGCGTCGCGCGCAGATCCTTGAAGCGCGTCGTCTTGAAGCCCAGGTCGCCCGTGAAGTCGATCTGGCTGCCGGCGATGCCCCATTGCTCGCTCGAGATCATCCCGAAGACGTTTGGGTTCCAGAGCGTGCCGGCGAGCTCCACGTGGTATTTCTCGCCGATGGCGGTCGAATCGAGCGTCGGCGCGCCGTACTGCGCCCGCGCGATCCCGGGCACGAGCAGAGCGAGGGCGGTGAGCCAGGGCCACCAGCACGCACGCGGTCGGGTTGGCTGTGGGCGCAAAGGTCGCATTGCTATACTGCCTCCATCATGATCCGGGCGCTTTCGCGCCTGCTTCCATACATCGTTCGGGTTCGCCGGTCGTTCCTCATTGGCTTGGCGTGCGTTCCCCTGGCCACGGCTCTCTCGGTCGCCTCACCCTGGGTCCTCAAGTACGTCGTCGACGGGCTGACCGAAGGGGTGGAACGACGCCAGCTCGCGCTCTATGCCGCCGCGCTGCTGGCGTTGTCGCTCGCCGACGGCGCGTTCCGGTACGTGATGCGCACGTATCTTATCGGCGCGTCTCGGCAGATCGAATACGAGCTGAGGAACGATTTCTTCGCGCACCTCGAACGGCTGCCGCAGGCCTACTTCCACGCGCATCGGACCGGCGACCTCATGTCCCGTGCCACCAACGACTTGGCCGCTGTTCGGATGATGGCCGGGCCGGCCGTCATGTACTTCACCAGCACCGCCTTCGGTTTCGTCGCGGCGGTCTCGGTGATGTGTTGGATCGACGTCAGGCTCACGCTGCTGGCCCTGATGCCGCTGCCGGCCGTGGCGATCGGCACGCGCTACATCGGCCGGGCCATCCACGATCGGTTCGAAGCCATCCAGGCCCAGCTCGCCGACATGAGCGCCGTCGTCCAGGAAGCGCTCGCCGGCGTCCGCGTCGTCAAGGCGTATCGGCAGGAGAGTGCCGAGCTGGCCCGGTTCTCCGAGGCCAACGATGCGTACGTCGCTCGGAACAGGGGGCTCATCCGGCTCCAGGCGGCGTTCTTCCCCAGCCTGTCGCTCTTCTTCGGGCTGAGCGCGGTGGCGCTGCTCTGGTTCGGCGGCCGCGACGTCGTCACGGGCCGGATCACGCTCGGGGACTTCGTCGCGTTCGGGCGGTATCTCGTGCTCCTCAGTTGGCCGCTGATCTCGTTCGGGTGGGTCATCAACATCGTGCAGCGCGGCGTCGCCTCATGGGAACGGATGCTGGAGGTGTTCGACGCGGAGCCAGAGTCGCGGCCGGACGAGGGACGGAACGTTGCACCGATTCGGAGCGGGCGGATCGAGGCGCGGCACCTGACCTTCAGCTATCCGGGCGCCGCGGCTCCCGCGCTCGAGGACGTCACCTTCACCGTTGAGCCCGGACGCACCGTCGGCATCGTGGGCGCGACCGGCAGCGGCAAGTCGACGCTGCTGAGCCTCCTGGCGCGATGGTACGACCCGCCGCACGGCACGCTGTTGCTCGACGACGTGGACGTGCTCGACCGGTCTCTGGCCAGCGTCCGCGGGGCGATCGGCATGGTGCCGCAGGAGCCCTTCCTGTTCTCGGACACCCTCGGAGGGAACGTCGCGTTCGGCACCGGCGCCGAATGGGGAGATCCCGAGCTGGCTGATCGGGTTCGGCAGGCGATGGATCTCGCGGGGCTCCGGGACGATCTGTCCGGCTTCCCGGCCGGGCTGGAGACCCGCGTGGGCGAACGCGGCATCACGTTGTCGGGCGGCCAGCGCCAGCGCGTCGCGATTGCCCGGGCCTTGCTGACCGACCCGCGGATTCTGGTGCTGGACGATGCGCTGTCGGCGGTCGACACGGGGACCGAGGAGAAGATCCTGCGGCACCTGCGAGAGATCCGGCGCGACCGGACCTGCCTGATCGTGGCCCACCGCGTGTCGACGGTCCGCGACGCCGACGAGATCCTCGTGTTCTCGCACGGCCGGATCTTCGAGCGGGGCACGCACGACGGGCTCGTGGCGGCCGGCGGCGTCTATGCCGGCATGCACCAGCAGCAACTGCTCGAGCAGGAGCTGAGCCGTGTCTGATCAGGCACAGCACGACGAGATCCTCGGCAAGGCCTACGACGCCCGGCTCATGCGCCGGCTGATCACCTACCTCCGGCCGCACGTCGGCGCCGTCGTCTTCGCGTTCCTCGCCATTCTGGTGGGGTCGCTCGCCGAGCTGGCGCAGCCGTGGCTGACGCAGCAGGCGATCGACCGCTACATCGCCGCCCGCGATCTCGACGGGCTCTGGCGCCTGGCGATGCTGTTCCTCGGCGTCCTGCTCGTCGCGTTCGTCGTCGATTACGCCCAGACCTACGTGCTCCAGACCGTCGGCCAGCAGATCATGCGGCGGATGCGCATGCAGATCTACGCGCGGCTCCAGGCGCTCGACCTCGGCTTCTACGACCGGAATCCGGTGGGCCGCCTGATGACGCGCGTGACGACCGACGTCGACGCGCTCAACGACCTCTTCACCTCTGGCGTCATCACCGTGTTCGGCGACGTCCTCGTCCTGAGTGGGATCATGGTGGCGATGCTGCTGATGAACTGGCAGCTCGCGCTGGTCGCATTCGCCGTGCTGCCGGCGATCGTCTGGACGGCGATGTGGTTCCGGCGAAACGTGCGCTCGTCCTACCGTGAGGTGCGGGGCCTGATCGCGCGCGTGAACGCCTTCCTGCAGGAGCATCTCACAGGCATGGCGACGGTGCAGCTCTTCGGACAGCAGGCGCGGACGTTCCGCCGATTCGACGCCATCAACGGCGCGCACCGCGACGCCAACGTCGCCGCCATCTTCTACTACGCCGTGTTCTATCCGGCGATCGAGCTCTTGGCGGCGGTGTCCGGCGGGCTGATCATCTGGATCGGCGGCGGGTGGGCGCTCGACGGCGGCGTCTCGCTCGGCGTCATCGTGGCGTTTCTGCAGTACTCCCGCCGGTTCTTTCAGCCGATTTCCGACCTGTCCGAGAAGTTCAACATCATGCAGGCCGCCATGGCGGCCTCCGAGCGGATCTTCACCGTGCTCGACACCGCGCCGGCCATCGTCACCCCGGAACGGCCCGTTCGCCATCGGCTCGAAGGCCCGGGGCGCATCGAGTTCGAGCACGTGTGGTTCGCGTACAAGCCCGACCAGTTCGTGCTCGAGGACGTCTCGTTCACGATCGAGCCGGGGCAGCGGATCGGCGTCGTCGGAGCGACCGGCTCGGGCAAGACGACGCTCGTCAGCCTGCTGCTGCGGTTCTACGACGTCACGCGCGGACGGATCCTCGTGGACGGCGTCGACGTGCGGGACTGGGATCTGACGGCCCTTCGCGGCGTCTTCGGGGTGGTCCTGCAGGACCCGTACTTGTTCTCCGGGACGATCGCCGACAACATCCGGCTCGGACACGCCGAGATCGGCGACGACGAGGTGGTGCGGGCGGCTGAGGCGGTGCACGCGAACGGGTTCATCGAGCGCCGATCCGGCGGCTACGGGTCCTTGGTCGCCGAGCGCGGCGCGACGCTGTCGTTGGGCCAGAAGCAGCTCCTGTCGTTCGCCAGGGCGATTGCCTTCGATCCGAAGGTCCTGCTGCTGGACGAGGCGACGGCCAGCATCGATACCGCGACGGAAGCGCTGATCGAGGACGCCCTGCGCGTCATGATGCGGGGCCGGACGGTGCTCGCCATCGCCCACCGGCTGTCGACCGTCCAGCACGTCGACCGGATCCTGGTGCTGCACGACGGCGAGCTGCGCGAGAGCGGCAGCCATCAGGAGCTGCTCGCCGCCCGTGGGCTGTACTACAAGCTGTTTCAGTTGCAGTACGCAGGCCTGGAACAGCGGGCCGGCCACGCATGACGCGCTAAGCGCTTTTCAGCCAACGACTTACATCTCTGGAGGCCACGTCTTTTCGCTTGCCTCCGGCCCCGGCCTCCGGGGTACGCTAGAAGCGCGCATGCTCCTGTCCCGATCGTTTCGGCGGAAAGTCCTGGCCACGCTCCTCGGGTCGCTGACCATCAGCCTGCTCTACGAGGCCACGGTCGTCGATTCGCGGGCCGTGCCCGCGGCGCGGATCGGCGGGCCGGCCGCCGGGGCCCGCGTGACCTTCCAGGCCACGGCCTACTGCAAGGGAGAAACCACGGCGTCGGGCGTCGCGGTGAGATCCGGGGTGGTGGCGGCGGACCCGCGGCTGCTCCCGCAGGGATCGGTCGTGCAGATCGACGGCGCACCCGACAAGCACGCGGGCATCTACACGGTGCTCGACACCGGCCCCAAGGTGCAGGGCCGGCGGCTCGATCTCTACATGTGGAGCTGCCACGAGGCCCTCGCGTTCGGCCGCCGCAACGTGTCGGTCACGGTGATCAGGCGAGGCTGGAAGCCGAACGAAGACGTCCAGGCCACGGCCAGCCCATCCGCCTCGCAGGACTGACGACCGCCCGCTCGAGCCGCTAAACGGATCTCCTCCCGTCGTCGTGAACTGGTCGAGCGGGGAGACCGATGCGCGTGAGCTGGAGTCTCGTCTGGGTGTACTGGGCGCTGAGCCTCCCCGCCGTTCTGGGTGTGCTGGCGGCCTGGCCGTTCTGGGCCAGGCGCGTCCGGGATGAAATCGGGTCGATCGTCGGCGCAGGCGTCATCCTCGCCTTCGCCGTCACGTTCATCGCGCGAGAGTACGGCGAGGTCGAAGCCGTGACGCGACGATGCGTCGAGCTCAAGATTGGCTGTCGGTTTCGCCCGGTGCCGTTCGTCCGCTACGTTCGGCGCCATCTCGGCCGGCCAGATCTTCGTCCTCTTCTTGACGGGCTTGTGGTTCGAGGAACGCGCGCGAAGGCGCGAGGTCAATCGTTCTTCCTGAAGTGTCCGTATCCCTCGCCGAGCGCCTGGATCCGTCCGTCGCGGCGGAGCCAGACGCCAGCTTCCTCGTGGAATCGGCCGACGGACGTGACGGCGAGGCCCTTGGTTCTCGCGGCCGCAGCCAGGAACCGGCGGCGCATTCTCGGGTGGACGGCAAACGCCAGCTCGTAGTCCTCGCCGCCCGTCAGGGCGAACGCAGCGGGATCCAGCCCACGTCGTTCGGCCCAGGTTCGCGCGCCAGGATGGATCGGCAGCGATGCGGCGTCGATCGTCACGCCGAGGCGGCTGGCGGCAGCGAGCGAGTGGGCGGCGGCGGCCAGGCCGTCGGACAAATCCATGGCTGCGGCGGCCGCGCCGCTGCGCGCCACGATCCATCCACACCGGACGCGCGGCTCTGGCCGCTCGAACCGCCGGACGGCGTCGCAGGCGTCGGCGTCGAGATCCGCGTCCGCGAGGCCGGCCTGCCGGAGCGCCAGTCCTGCCGCGGCTCCGCCGATCGAACCGGTGACGTACAGCTCGTGGCCGGCCTTGGCCCCGTGCCGGTGCAGCACGCGCCGCGGATGCGCCGCGCCGATCGCGGTGACGTCGACGACGATCGGGCCTGGCGAGGTCGCGAGGTTGCCGCCGACGAGCGCCGCGCCCGATGCCCGCGCCAGATCCACGAAGCCGGCGACGAGGCCGTCGAAATCGTCGAGCGGCAGGCTCGCCGGCAGCACCAGGCTCAGCAGCGAAGCCTGCGGCACGGCGCCCATCGCGGCGAGGTCGCTCAGGTTGACGGCAAGCGCTTTGTGACCGATCGCGCGCGCGCCGGTCCAGTCGCGTCTGAAGTGCACGCCTTCGACCAGCGCGTCGGTCGTGACCACGGAGACCGCGTTGCGTGCCGGCCGCAGCACCGCGGCATCGTCGCCAATGCCGGTGAGGACGTGCGCGGGCGGCAGACCGGCGTACGCCCGCAGGCGCTCGATGAGCGCCTGCTCACCGAGCGAGGCGATGGTCTCGGACATCGGGAGCCGCCGACCGGCGGTAGGGAGAGAAGCCCCGCTTTGCCGTGTGGGGAGGTCGCATGAACCTGCTAGAGCAGGTGGAGCCACTCGAAGAGCCGCACTTCAGGCTTCCTCACCACGGAGGCATGCACACCGCGCGGCATCGCGGCTCACTTGGTGATGGAACATCGGCTCAAGCGACACTCCGAGACCATCACGCGCAAAGCAGGAAGCCCATCGTACCACGACTGCTATTCGTTGACCACGGTCATCGGGGAATTCTCGAGCACGGCGTCGAGCAGGCGTTCGATCTCGGCCGCCCGTGCGCGGACGCGCGTGGCCTGGCCCGCCGAGTCGGCGCGCGCGCGAAACAGCTCGTCGCAGATGTTCAGGCCGGCGATGACGGCCACGCGGAGCGCCTCGGCCGAGGTCAGCTCCCTCGCGGCCGCACGCATCTTCTCGTCGAGATAGGCGGCGAGCTCGGCGACGTACTGCGGGTCGAGGTCGCTGCGGACGGCATAGCGCTGCCCGTGGATCTCGACGTGGATGACCCCGCTCCCCATCAGCGTGCGATCCGTCCGGGCCGCGCCGCCGCGAGGCAGTGCACCGGCGAGCAGGCCGTCATCGGGGATCGTCTCAGAGGTTGAGCTTGTCGAGCTGCGCGATCATGTGGACGACGCGGTTGCGCAGCAGCTCGCGTTCCTCGCGCATCGTGCCGAGCTCGGCCGACGTGCTCTCCGCCTCGGCGAGCCGTGCCCTGGCGGCATCGAGCTCGCGCGCCAGGCGGGCGGCGTCGTCGACGGCGCGTGCGCGCTCCGCTCGCAGCGTCTCGATCATGCCGACGAGCTGTTTGATCTTCTCCTCGAGCCGATCGATGGGTTGAAGTTCCGTGGCGGCACCCGCTCGAACCATGGGGTCTCCGATCTATGGCTTGCCGCGCAGGGTGGCGCCGTGCGCCTGCCCCAACGCGTCGACAATCGCATCGACCGCGTGCTGCGCTTCCTGATCGGTGAGCGTGCGGTCGGGATGACGGAACGTGAGCCGCAGCGACAGGCTGACGTGTCCGTCCGGCACGCCCTTCCCCTGGTACCGATCGAACTCGACGATCGACTGCAGCGTGTCGGGCGCGTTCGCCCGAATCGTGCCACGAACGGTGGCGGCAGGCAAGCGTTCGGAGACGACGATCGAGAGGTCGCGCACGATCGAGGGGAATCTCGGAACCGCGCGCACGTGCGGATTGTCGGAAGCGGCGGCCCCAATGGCGACGAGCGCCGTCACGTCGAGCTCGCCGCCGACCACGACGCCCGCGTCGAGGCCACGCCGCGCCAGCAGATCGGGTCGAATCTGTCCGATCGAGCCGAGCGCTTCGCCATGCTGGCCGCGCAGCAGCCGTGCCGATCGGCCACGGACGAACCACGGCACGTCGTCGGCCGGCACGGCCGTCACGTCGGCTGCCTGAACGCCGGCGGCCTGCACGAGAAGCTCGGCGACGCCCTTGGCATCGTAGAAGTCGAGAGCGGACGCGCCGCCGCTCCAGTGTGCCTCGCGAGGCCCGGTCAGCACCCAGCCGATCCGGGTCGCCTCGCCGGTGTGATGGAACACCGATCCCATCTCGAAGAGGCGAACGTCCTCCGCGTCGCGTCGGCGGTTGTAAACGAGGGCGTCGAGCAATCCGGGCAGCATCGACGGCCGCAGCACGGCGAACTTGTCCGAGAGCGGATTGGCGATCGCGACGAGCGGTGCGGAGCCGGCGAACGGCTCGGCGGCCGCTCGCTCGACGAAGGTGAAGGTCACCGCTTCCTGCAGTCCGGCGGCGCGCGCGAGGGAACGCAGGCGGGTCTCGACGACGGCGGCGGTCCGTGGCGGGGCTGGACGGCCAACTGCCGGCAGCGTCGCGGGGATGCGGTCGTAGCCCCAGTGGCGGCCGACTTCCTCGATGAGGTCGGCTTCGCGCGAAACGTCGACCCGCCGGATCGGCACCTCGACATCCCACCCGTCGTCGGTTCCCTGCAAGCCGAACCCGAGGTGGCCGAGGATCCGCGCGACCTCGGCGTCGGGCACGACGTCGCCGAGCAGCCGGGCGGTGCGGTCGCGGCGCAGGCGCACGATCCGCGGCGTGGCGACGCGCGGATAGACGTCGGCGACCGCGCCGGCCACACGGCCGGCGCCGATCTCCTCCAGCAGCGCGAGCGCTCGCCGGATCGCCACGACGGGCGCCTCGAGGTCGGCGCCTCGCTCGAACCGGATGGATGCCTCGGTCTTCAGGCCGAGCCGACGGCTCGTCGCCCGGATCGACGCGGGCCGGAACCAGGCGCTTTCGAGCGCGATCCGTGTCGTGCCGCGCGACACTTCCGACGCGGCCCCGCCCATCACGCCAGCGACCGCGATCGGCGACTCGCGGTCCGCGATGAGCAGCATGGCCTCGTCGAGCCGGCGCGTCTCGCCATCGATCGTGACGATCGACTCGCCCGGACGCGCCGGGCGGACGCGGATCTCGCGGCCGGCGAGCCTCGCCGCGTCGAACGCGTGCATCGGATGCCCGAGCTCGAGCATCACGTAGTTCGTGACGTCGACGATGTTGTTGATCGCGCGGACGCCGGCGGCGGCGAGCCGCGCGGCCAGCCAGTCGGGCGACGGCCCGACGTGCACGTCTGCCACCGCGAGCGCGTAACGCCGGCAGTCTGGCGCTTCGATCGCGACCCGCACGGTGCCGTTCGCGTCGCCCGCGTCGGACGTCCCGGTCACGGCCTGCGTGCCGGCGAGCATGGGCAGGCGCAAGGGCACGTCGAACGCGACGGCCGCCTCGCGCGCCAGGCCGACGATGCTGAGGCAGTCCGGACGGTTGGCGGTCACCTCGACGTCCACGACGTCGCCGTCGAGGCTCTCGACCGCGAACCCGCACGCGGCGAGCCGGCCCGCGACGTCGGCCGGCGACGCCGCGATCTCGGCGAAATCCCGCAGCCAGTCGACCGGGAGCTTCACAGCGGGAGCTGCCTCAGGAACCGCAGGTCGTTCTCGTAGAACATCCGGATGTCGTCGATCCCGTAGAACCGGAGCGCGAGCCGCTCGATGCCGACGCCGAACGCGAAGCCGGTGTAACGCTCGGGATCGTAGCCGACCGCCTCGAACACGGCCGGGTGCACCATGCCGCACCCGAGGATCTCGATCCAGCCGCTGTGCTTGCAGAGCGCGCAGCCCGCGCCGTCGCACGAGCCGCACGACACGTCCATCTCGGCCGACGGCTCGGTGTAGGGGAAGAAGCTCGGACGGAAGCGCGTCCGCACGCGGCTGTCGAAGAGCCGCTGCGCGAAGACCGTCAGCGTGCCCTTGAGATCGCCGAGGCTGATGCGCTCGTCCACGACGAGCCCTTCGATCTGCGTGAACATCGGCGTGTGCGTCGCGTCGAAGTTGTCGCGGCGATACACGCGTCCCGGGGCGATGATGCGCACCGGCGGACGATGCGCCTGCATGTAGCGGATCTGCATGCCCGAGGTGTGAGTCCGGAGCAGCGTCGCCGGCCGCGCGGCCGGGCCGGATCGAGGCCCTGCCGTTCCGGCCTGTGGATCCGCCGGGCCGGCCGCGGGCGACGTCGACGCCCAGGATTGCGGCACCGGCGCCTCCAGATAGAGCGTGTCCTGCATGTCACGCGCCGGGTGCTCGGCGGGCATGTTCAGGGCCTCGAAATTGTGCCAGTCGTCTTCGAGCTCTGGCCCGGTCGCGATGTCGTAGCCCATCGCCGAGAAGATCGCTTCGACGCGCTCTCTCACCTGCGTGAGCGGGTGGCACCGGCCAGCCAGCGGGATGCGGCCGGGCAGCGTCACGTCGAGCGCGTCGGCCGGCGGCGCGGACGCCGCTAGTTCAGCCTCGCGCGCGTCGAGCGCGGCTTCGATCGTCTGGCGCAGCGCGTTGGCGTCGCTGCCGATGACGCGCCGCTCGTCTGGCGCGGCCGTGCCGAGCGACTTCAGGACCGCGGTGAGGCTGCCGTGCTTTCGGCTGAGAAAGCGATCGCGCACCGCCTTGACGTCCGCGACGGTCGCGGCCGACGCCAGGGCGGCGTGGAATTCGGCATGGAGGGCGGCGATGTCGTGACGGGACGCCATGAGCGCACGTGCGGGGACGCGGGGGCGGCCGGCCGATGCGGCCGGCCGTCCCGTCACGCGGTCTGGGCCGATCGTGCCTGCTGGGCCTGCGCCGCGACGCTCTTGAACGCCGCGGGGTGATGGACGGCCAGTTCGGCCAGGCTGCGGCGATCGAGCGTCACGCCGGCGGACTTGAGGCCGCTCATGAGCTGCCCGTACGTCAGGCCGTTCGCCCGCGCGGCGGCGTTGATACGTACGACCCACAGGCTCCGGAAGTCGCGCTTCTTGCGCCGGCGGCCGGCATAGGCGTAGTTGAGCGCCTTGTCCACCGCTTCCTGGGCGGCCTGGTACAGCTTGCTCTTGGTGGCGTAGTACCCCTTCGCGCGCTTCAGCAGCTTCTTGCGCTTGGCGCGGCGATGGGTCCCTCTCTTCACGCGGGGCATTGACGGTACCTCTCTGAGGATCTGGACATTTGGCTATCTGCGACTTGGAGATTCGGGATCTTCCATTCTGCTGATTGGCGATCTGGACATTGCGGTCTCGTTGCCCATCGTCCAGACGGCCAAATCGTCACTCCCAAATGCCCAAATGAACGATCTCCACGTGTCCAAATGTTCTGCTTAGTCGTACGGCAGCATCCGCTTGACGCGCGGGGTGTCGACGGCGGCGATGACGGCGCCGGCGCGCAGCGCGCGCTTGCGGTGCGTCGGCTTGCTCGTCAGGATGTGCCGCTTGAACGCCTTCGAGCGGGCGAACTTGCCGCTCGCGGTCCGCTTGAAGCGCTTGGCGGCGCCACGGTTGCTCTTAATCTTCGGCATGATCGGTCGGTCTCCTCGCCGGCGCGGCGCGCTTCAGTCCGGGCCGCGGCGCCAGAATCGTGTGCAACTGGTTGCCTTCCTTCTGCGGGTTCGCCTCCGTGATCGCGACGTCCGACAGATCCGCCACCAGCCGTTCCAGGATGCGCTGGCCGATCTCCGGATGCGCGTTCTCGCGCCCGCGGAAGAAGATCGTGGCCTTCACCTTGTCGCCCTCGGCCAGGAAGCGCTCGATGTGCTTCTTCTTGAACTGGTAGTCGTGTTCGTCGACCTTGGGCCGGAACTTGATCTCCTTGACGTCGATCACCTTCTGGTGCCGCTTCGCCGCACGCGCCCGCTTCTGCTGGTCGTACTGGTACTTGCCGAAATCCATGATCCGGCAGACCGGCGGCACGGCCGTGGGCGAGATCTCGACGAGATCGAGCCCCTTCGTGCGCGCCAGCGCCAGCGCCTGCGGCGGCGGCATGATGCCGAGCTGGACGCCGTTCTCGTCGATGACCCGGATCTCGCGTACCCGGATCCGCTCGTTGACTCTCGTGCGGTCTTCCCGACGTGGACTTCGATCGAAGGCGATAACTACCTCCCGTGCTGCACGCGACCGCGCAACGCGACTTCCTCGCGCGCCGCCCGGACGAACTCCGCCACCGGCCGGGCGCCCAGATCGCCCCCGGTGCGGCTGCGCACCGAGACCGTCCCCTCCGCCGCCTCGCGGTCGCCGACCACGAGCATGTAGGGCACTTTCTGCAGTTGCGCCTCCCGGATCTTATAACCAATCTTTTCCTGGCGATCGTCCAGGTGCACGCGCAGCCCTCCGGCGGCCAGCTCGTCCCGCACGCCGGCGGCGTACCCGAGGTGCCGGTCGGCAATCGGCAGCACCGTCGCCTGCACGGGCGCGAGCCACAGCGGGAACGCGCCGGCGTAGTGCTCGATGAGCAGCGCGATGAACCGCTCGAAGCTGCCGTAGATCGCCCGGTGGATCACGACGGGCCGGTGCTCGGCGTTGTCGGCGCCCACGTACTTCAGATCGAAGCGCGCCGGCAACTGGTAGTCGAGCTGAATCGTCGCGCACTGCCAGGTCCGGCCGATCGCGTCCGTGACGTCGAAGTCGATCTTGGGACCGTAGAAGGCGCCGTCGCCTTCGTTGATCGCGAACGGCAGCCCGGCCGCCGTCAGCGCACGCCGCAGCTCCGCTTCCGCGTGATCCCAGGTCGCCTGCTCGCCGAGGAACTCCTCGGGCCGCGTGGACAGCTTCACCGCATAAGTGAGGCCGAAGTCGTCGTAGACCTGCTTGACCAGGTTCAGCAGCCGCTCGACCTCGTCGCCGATCTGCGACTCCATCACGAAGCAGTGCGCGTCGTCCTGCGAGAACTGTCGAACGCGCGTCAGGCCGGCGAGCACGCCCGACGCCTCGTTGCGATGGAGCGGGGTCTGCTCGTGCAGGCGCAGCGGCAGGTCGCGGTAGCTGCGGACCTCGCTCGCGAAGACGAGCATGTGCCCGGGACAGTTCATCGCCTTGACGCCCATCTCGGCGTGCTCGGCTTCGACGAGGAACATGTTCTGGCGGTAGTGCTGCCAGTGCCCGGACGTCTCCCACAGCGCCTTGTTGAAGATGAGCGGCGTCTTCACCTCGTCGTAGCCGGCGGGAAAGAGCACGTCGCGCATGTAGGCCGCGAGCCGGTTGTAGAGCGTCGTCCCCTTCGGCAGCCAGAAGGCCGCGCCCGGCGCCCACGGGTGGAACGTGAAGAGGCCCAGCTCGCGCCCGATCCGCCGATGGTCGCGCCGCTTCGCTTCCTCGATCCGGTGGAGGTACGCCTCCAACTCGTCGTCTCGGAAGAACGCCGTGCCGTAGATGCGCTGCATCGGCTGGTTGCGAGCGTCGCCCTTCCAGTACGCGTTCGAGGTCGAGAGCAGCTTGAACGCCCGGAGGCGGTTGGTGGACGGGACGTGCGGGCCGACGCAGAAGTCGACGAACGTGTCGCGATCCTTGATCGTGTAACACGATACGTCGGTCTCTCCGGCCGTCTTCTCCTGGATGAGCTGCACCTTCAGCGGTTCGCCGCGCTTCGTGAAGAACTCGATGGCGTCCTGCTTGGGCCAGATCTGGCGCTCGTAGGGCAGGTCCTGGTTGGCCAACTCGCGCATCTTCGCCTCGATGCGGTCGAGATCCTCCGGAACGAACGGCCGCGGCACGACGAAGTCGTAGAAGAAGCCCTCGTCGGTGGCGGGGCCGATGCCGCACTGCACGCCGGGATACAGGTTCGTGACCGCCGCGGCGAGCAGGTGCGCCGTCGAATGCCGGTAGAGCGGCAGCGACTCGGGATCGCCCGGCAGCACCAGCTTCAGCGCAGCGGGCGTGGCCAGCCGATAGCTGAGATCGACGAGCCGGCCGTCGACGACGGCGGCGAGCGCCTTCTTCACGACGCTCCGCGGCAGCGACGCCGAGGCGAACTCCTGCACGGACGTGCCGGGAGCGACATCGCGTTGCGATCCGTCTGGTAGCGTCAGGGTAATCAACGGCGGCTAATCGGAATCGACCCGGAGCGAGGCCTCGGTCGTTGGTAGGCACGGGCGGACTCGAACCGCCGACCTCCTGCATGTCAAGCAGGCGCTCTAACCAGCTGAGCTACGTGCCTGTGGCTGTCTAGGCCGGCGCCCCCGGGCGTACGACGAACGGCCAGTATACCGTCGAGGAAAAGCGACCGTCAACGCGACGCGGCCGGCTGGTCGGCCGGAGCCGTCTGGCGCTGCAGTTCCTGCACGGCGCGATCGAGGACCGCATCGGTCTGGGGCGGCTTCTGCCCGAACCCGACGGTGGGCACGTCGACGGGGACGTCCGGCCGCAGCCCGCGTCCGTGCACGGGCGCGCCATCCGTGCGCACGTAGCGGGCGTAGGTCAGCCACAGCCCGTGCCCTTCCGGCAGCCGCACGAGTTTCTGGACGCCCGCCAGCCCAGCCGTCGGCTCGCCGACGAGCCGCGCGCGCCGGTTGTCGGCCAGCGCCGCCGCGAACACCTCCGCCGCGTTGCCCGTGCCGTTCGAGGTGAGCACGACGAGTGGCATCGTGAGGCTGCCGTCACCGGCCGTCGCGGTGATGACGGTGTTCGGTGCGTTGCGTGCGGCGAGCGTCGCGAGCGTGCCGTCCTTGACGAAGAGCTTCGCAGCGGCGATGCCATCGCTCGGGCTCCCGTCGGCGGTGCCGCGCACGTCGATCAGCGTCGGCGTGTTGCCGCCCGCGGAGAGCTTCGCGCTCAAGTCCGCTGCCGTGGCCGAGCCGAAGCTCGCGATCCGCACGTAGCGGTGCGTCCCGGCCTGCCGGACCGTCACGGCCTCGCCGCTCGCCGCTTCGCGGACGAGATCGATCTTGTGCGGATCGGCCGGATTGCCGCGGATCACCATCAGCGACACCGTCGAGCCCACGGGGCCGCGGAGCAGCCGTGTTCCCGCATACGCCGACATGTCGCGCGTGGGCGTCTCGTTGATGGCGCGGACGTAGTCACCGGTCCGCAGGCCGGCGCGCTGCGCCGGCGAGCCGTCGCGGATGCCCACGACGCGCAGATAGAACTGCCGCGACAGCACGATGCCGACCTCACCCGCCGGCAGCGGGGCATTCGCGTCGAACGCGCGCACCTCCTCCGGCGTGAAGTACGCGCTCGCGCCGTCGAGACCGTCGGAGAGGCCGCGCATCGCGCCGTCGAAGATGCGATCGACGTTCACGTCCTCGACGTAGTCCTTCACGACGAGCGACGCCACGTCCTCGAACACGCGGAGATGCGGCAGCCCCTGCTGGGCCACGGGCTTCGCGGCGCCGAGCAGGCCGCCGACGATGAGCAGCAGCGCAATGGGTGTCGAGACGAGGAACAAGAGAACCCGGGAGCGCGGCGACATGTCCTTCATTATGGCGCGAATCCGCGCGTTTCGCAGGGCGCGGCGATGGGGACACGAGGCGGCGTCACCCGCGGGCGGCGCGGGCTCGTGTGGCGGAAGGCCGATGTTGGTACGCTGATGTCCATGCGGTTTCTCGGAGTGGACGTCGGCAGGAGACGGATCGGGTTGGCGCTGTCCGATGCGTCCGGCCTGATCGCGAGCGCCTGGCAGACCGTGGAGGCGGGGCCGAGCCTGGCGGCCGCCGCCGCCCGAGTAGGGGCAGCCATCGACACGCTGCGCGATCCGATCGACGACGGCCCGGCCGTCGGCGGGATCGTCGTCGGGCTGCCGCGCCGGCTCGACGGCACTGAGCACGAGCAGACGGCGCTCGCACGCGCGTTCGCCGCGTTGCTCCACGCCGCCACGGGCGTGCAGGTGCACTTCCAGGACGAGCGGCTGACCAGCCGCGAAGCCGAGGCGCGGCTGGCGGCGCGCGAGCCGGACTGGCGGCGCCGCAAGGCGCGAGTCGACGCCGAAGCCGCCGCGATCATCCTGCAGGACTTTCTCGACGCGCGGTGCGACGTGCGGCGAGCCGAATCGACGGAGGCCTGATGCTGAGGCGCCTGCTGGTCGTCGTCGTGCTGCTCGCCGGTGCTGCCGCGGCGGGCGGCTGGTGGCTGCGCGGTCGGCTGACGACGCCGTATCGCGCGTTCGCCGGCGCAGAACAGTTCGTCGACGTACCTCAGGGGGCGAGCGTCGGCCGGATCGCGTCGTTGCTCGCGGACGCTGGCGTCGTGCCGGATCCGATCACGTTCCGGATCGCCGCGCGCCTGTCCGGCGCGGACCGTCGTCTGCAGGCGGGCGAGTACCGATTCGCGGATGCCGCGTCTCCGTACGACGTGGTCGCCCGGCTGGCGCGTGGCGACGTGTTCTCACGGGTCGTGACGTTTCCCGAGGGCCTGACGATCGCCGACATGGCCGCGACGTTCGCCGGCGCAGGCCTCGGCACGGCGGCGGAGTTCGAACAGGCCGCCGCCAACCCTTCGGCGATCGGCGATCTCGATCCGACGGCCCGATCGCTCGAGGGATACCTCTTTCCCGACACCTACTCGATGCCACGCCGTGCGGGGGCGGTCATGACGGTGGCCGCGATGGTGGACCGTTTCCGCGCCGTCGTCGACGGCGGCGTCCGCCGGGCGGCCACCGCGCGCGGCATGAGCCTGCGTGACGTCGTGACGCTCGCCTCGCTCGTGGAGAAGGAGACGGCGTCGGCCGACGAGCGGCCGCTCGTGTCGGCCGTGTACCACAACCGCCTCAGGATCGGGATGCCGCTGCAGTGCGATCCGACGGTGATCTACGCGCTCATGCAGCGCGGCGCGTGGCGCGGCAACCTGACGCGGGCCAACCTGCAGATGGACTCGCCGTACAACACGTATCGATATCCGGGCCTCCCGCCCGGCCCCATCGCCTCACCGGGCCGGAGCGCGCTCGAAGCGGCCGTCGAGCCCGCCGACGTGCCCTATCTCTACTTCGTCAGCCGCAACGACGGCACCCACGCGTTCGCCTCGTCGCTGGCCGAGCACAGCCGCAACGTGCGCACGTGGCAGGTGAACTACTTCAAAGGGCAGAGGGCAAAGGGCAGAGGGCAAAGGTAAAGGGGAGAAGGGAAAAGGAAGGGGAAAGGAAAAAGGGAAAAGGAGGGGAAAGGGAAGAGGGAGGGAAAAGGGACGAAGGGATCAGGTGTGGGCCCACTTGAGCTTCTCGCGCAGCATGCCGAAGTATGTGCGCGACGATGTGCGGGCGAGGTGGAGTACGCGGGTGGCGCGCGTGATGTGCATCACGTCCGTCGGCTCCATGCGTACGCCGAACTGGCCATCGAAGGTCGCCACCATCTCGGTCTGCGGATCCATCACCGGCCGCATTTCGATCCGGGCCGCCGCCGGCAGGACGAGCGGGCGAAGCGTCAGCGTGTGGGGCGCGATGGGCGTCAACACGACGGCGTCCACGGACGGGTGCACGATCGGCCCGCCTCCCGAGAGGTTGTAGGCCGTCGACCCGGTGGCCGTCGACACGATGAGCCCGTCGGCCTTCACGCGGCAGACGAACTGACCGTCCACGTCCACCGTGATCTCGACCATCCGGGACAACGCGCTGCGCGTGACGACGATGTCGTTGAGCGCGATGCGATCGCAGACGACCGTGTCGCCTCGCAGCAGGCGGCCATGGATCATGGCGCGCGTCTCGAGGCGGGTGCCTCCGGCGAGCAGTTGTTCGAGCGCGCCGGTCATCTCCGAGCGATCGACCTCCGTCAAGAAGCCGAGTCGGCCGAAGTTGATGCCCACGAGCGGCGCGTCGCCGTCGCCATGCACGACCGCGTTCGCCGCGTCGAGCAACGTGCCGTCGCCGCCGAACGTGAGGATCACGTCCACGCCGGCCGCCAGGCTCGTCCGAGGCGCCGTCCTCCACCGCGCGCCGAGGCCCGTGGCCTCGGCGCTGTCGGCTTCGACCACCGGCGTGCAGCCGTGCTCGTGCAGCCACTCGGCGGCGTCGGCGAGCGCGCTGAGCGCCTCGGGTTTGAGCCTGGCAATCAGGCCGGCACGGGTGACGGGCGCCATCATGATTGGGGGGCGAGCAACATCAGGAACTCGCGGTTGCCTTCAGCGCCGGTCACCGGTGACGGCTCCAGGCCGAGGCGCGTCAATCCTACTCGAAGAGCGGCGGCCGTGACCGCCTCGACGACGCGCGCGTGCACGGCCGGATCGCGCACGATGCCGCCGGCCCCGACCTCCTCCCGGCCAGCCTCGAACTGCGGCTTGACGAGCGCGACGACACGGCCGGCGCGCACCAGGAGCGGCGGCACGACCGGTAGGATCAGCGCGAGCGAGATGAACGAGACGTCGATCGTGACGAGATCGAACTGCCGCAGGTCGGCCGGCAGCATTTGCGGCGTGAGATGGCGCGCGTTCACGCCTTCCACGCAGACGACCCGGGGATCGGTCCGCAGGCGCCAGTCGAGCTGGCCGCTGCCGACGTCGAGCGCGACGACGCGCCGTGCGCCGCGGGCGACGAGCACGTCGGTGAACCCGCCGGTGGACGCGCCGATGTCGAGCGCCGTTGCGCCGCCGACGTCGATGCGAAACGCGTCGAGCGCGTGCGCGAGCTTCAACCCGCCGCGGCTCGCCCACGGGTGATCGGGCTGCCGCAGCACGATCGCGGCGCTCTCGTCGACCGTCATGCCGGCCTTGCGCGCCGGCACGCCGTCGACGAGGACGTCGCCGGCGAGGATCAGCGCGCGGGCCCGCTCGCGCGTCGCGGCGAGACCGCGCGCGACCACGAGCAGGTCCAATCGGGTCTTCACTTTTCGCGCGTGAGGCTCCACGCGGCGATCGCGCGGAGGCGCTCGCTGTGCGGCACGTCGCGGAGTGCGTCGTGCGCGCGGGCGACGCAGGCCGCCGCGCGCGCGCGCGAACCGTCGATGCCGTAGAAGGCCGGAAAGGTCGGCTTGCCGGCGGCCGCGTCCTTGCCGGCCGTCTTGCCGAGCGCGGCGTTCGATCCCTCGACGTCCAGCACGTCGTCCACGATCTGAAACGCGAGGCCGACCTCGCGCGCGTAGGCGTCGACGGCGGCGACGGTCGTGGGCGCGGCGCCCACGAGCAGCGCGCCGACGCGGCACGCGGCGCGGATGAGCGCGCCGGTCTTCCGGAGGTGCATGTCCTCGAGCGCGGCGGCGTCGAAGGCAGCCTGTCGGCCGGCCGCGGCGAGATCGATGGCCTGGCCACCGACCATCCCGGCGATGCCTGCGGCCTCGGCGAGCGTCGCGATCGCCTGGAGCCGCCGGCCGGCTGGCGCGGACTCGGCGGGCGCCGTGGACGCGGTCCACCGAGCGAGCACCAGGAACGCCTCGGTCGAGAGCGCGTCGCCCGCGAGGATGCCCATCCCTTCGCCGTACACGACGTGCGTCGTCGGCCGGCCGCGGCGCAGATCGTCATCGTCCATCGCCGGGAGGTCGTCGTGGACGAGCGAGTAGGTGTGGATCATCTCGACGGCGCAGGCGCCGGGCAGCGCGAGCGCGCGGGCCGTGGCCGGATCGAGATCGCCGGCGGCGCCGGCGCACTCGGCGACCGCGAGCGTGAGACACGGGCGCAGGCGCTTGCCCGGTCCGAGCAGCGCGTACCGGACGGGCGCGGCGATCACGGACGGCGCGGCCAATCCGTCGAGCACGGCGTGCAGGCCGCGCTCGACGTCCTCGCGACGGGCCGCGAGATAGGCGTGCAGGTCGGACGGCGCGGCGGTCACCGGTCGACGTCGTTCGACTCGAGCAGGTGGGACGCGTCTTTCAGGTCGCCACGGTCGGTGAGTTGCTCGATCCGCCGTTCCGCCGCCGCGAGCTGATCGTGGCAGTAGCGCGACAGCGCGATGCCGCGCTCGAAGAGCGCAAGCGAACGGTCGAGCGGCAGATCACCTTCCTCCATCTGTTTGACGATGGTCTCCAGTTCGGCGATGGCGGACTCGAAGTCCTTGATGGAGTCGGGCATGGATCAGGGCTCCGTGTGGGGCGGGGCGTCCTCCACGCGGCAGGCCAGCTCGCCTTCGGCGAGCGTCACGCGGACGCGATCGCCCGGCGTGACGCCGCGTGTCGTGCGAATGATAGCCGTCCGCGCGTCGTTCCAGCACACGGCGTAGCCGCGCGCGAGCACGGCGAGCGGGCTGAGCGCGTCGAGCTGCGCCGTCACGGTCGCGACGCGCGCGCCGGCGGCCAGCCGGCGATGACCGATGGCGCCGCGGAGGCGCCCGTCGGCCACGGCCAACCGCGTGCGCAACTCGGCGATCGCGCGGCGCGCATCGCACCGTTCGAGACGCCGCGACAGGACGGTGAACCGCTGCGTCTGCCTGGCGATTCGGTTGTGCACGGCATGCCGGAGCCGCAGCGCGAGCTGGCGGCCGTCGCGCTCCGCCATCACGACGCGCGTCGGCCACTGCTCGAGCCGCCCGCGCAGCCGCTCGGCGCGCTGCAAGCGGCGGCTCAACGCGACGCTCATGCACGCGCGCAGCCGGTGCCTCGCGCGATCGATCCTGGCGACGACATGGTCGGCGCGCTCGACGACGATCTCGGCGGCGTTCGACGGCGTCGCCGCCCGCACGTCGGCGACGAAATCCGCGATCGTGAAGTCCACCTCGTGTCCCACGCACGAGATGACCGGCACGGGACACTCCGCGATCGCCCGCGCGAGCCGCTCGTCGTTGAACGCCCACAGATCCTCGATCGAGCCGCCGCCCCGGCCGACGAGGACGACGTCGAGGCCCGGCACGCGCACGATCGCGCGCAGGGCACGCATCAGATCCTCGGCCGCACCCTCACCCTGCACGCGCGCCGCCCGGATGACCACCCGAGCCGTCGGATGGCGGGTCGTCAGCACCCGCAGGATGTCGCGCAGCGCCGCCCCGTCGAGCGACGTGACGACGCCGATCCGCCGCGGCCAGAGCGGCAGCGGCCGCTTGCGGGCCGGGTCGAACAGCCCGTCCTGCTGCAGCCGGCGCTTGAGCTGCTCGAACGCGGCCTGCAACGCGCCGAGACCCTGCGGCTCGAGCGTGTCGCAGACGATCTGGTACTCGCCCTTCGCGTCGTAGACGCTCAGGCGGCCGCGCACGACGACCCGCAGGCCGTCCTCGGGACGGAACGTCAGCGAGCGGACGGCCGTCCGGAACATGACCGCGCGCACCTGCGCACGGTCGTCCTTCAGCGTGAAGTAGAGATGGCCGGAGCTCCACTGCCGGCAGTTCGACAGCTCGCCTTCGACCAGCACCGCGCCGAAGCGCTCGTCGATGAGCCGGCGCAGCGCGAGCGTGAGGTCGCTGACCGACAACGGCCGCGCGCGCGCGGGACGCTCGTCGAACGGCAGGCCGACGGCTTCGGGCATGCTCAGCGCGACACCGGCGCCGAGGCCAGCGCCTCGATGTCGTGATGCGAGAGGCTGATCCGATCGATCGACACGGCCAGCCCGGTCGTCTCGTCGGCGGCGACGAGCACGCCGTTGAGGCGCGGGTTCTCGGTGGCCGTCTCGAACCGCTGCGGCAGACCCGTCAGGAACCGCTGGAGGACCGCGGCGCGTTCGACGCCGATCACCGAGTCGTGCGGCCCCGTCATGCCCACGTCCGTGATGTAGGCGGTGCCGCGCGGAAGGACGCGCGCATCGGCGGTGGCGACGTGCGTGTGCGTGCCGACGACCGCGGCGACGCGGCCGTCGAGATGCCACCCCATCGCGACCTTCTCGGACGTCGCTTCCGCATGGAAGTCGACGAAGAGCAGTTGGGCCTCGCCCCGGAGCCGATCGACGATCGCCTGTGCGCCGCGAAAGGGATCGTCGATCGCGGTCATGAACACGCGGCCCATCAAGTTGATCACGCCGACCGACACGCCGTTGCCCGCGCGCGCCACGACGTGCCCGACGCCGGGCGTGCCGGGCGGGAAGTTCGCCGGGCGCAGCAGCCGCGGGTGATCGGCCAGGTACGGCACGATCTCCTTCTTGTCCCACGAGTGGTTGCCGCCGGTGATCACGTGCACGCCGTACCCGAAGAGGTCGTCGGCCAGATCGGGCGTGATGCCGAATCCCGCCGCCACGTTCTCGCCGTTGACGATGACGAAATCGACCTGATGGCGCGCCACGATGATGCCGAGACCACGGCGCACCAGTTCCCGGCCGGCCTTGCCGACGATGTCTCCGATGAAGAGCAGACGGGTCATCCGCGTTCCACCGGAATGGCGAAGATCCGGCCGCGGCGATCGACGAGGAGCGGCAGCGTGACGCGCAGTTGGCCGCCGGCGATCACGGCCCGGGCGTGCCCGCCGTCGAAGGCGCCGTCGAGGCGAACGGCCCGTGCGAACCGCCCGTAGCTGCGTTCCGCGAGGTGGAATCGGGCGTTCGGCTCGAGCGGGCCGCTCGGCTTGCGGCCGACGACGAGCAGCGTGTTACCTCGGACGGCCACGCGCAGCGCGTCTGGCGGCACGCCAGGCACGTCCATGACGATCTCGAGCGCGTCGGGACGCTCCAGGATGTCGAGCGGCGGACGGCAGTTCCCGATCGCCACCGACGCACCCGGCGTCCCGTGGTCGATTTCCAGCAGCAAACGGCGTGCATCTTCGGCCAGTTCCGGGCTTGTTTGACTGAAGAAATCGTTCACCCCGCCATCATACAGGCGACTGCCGCTGACAACGTTGGGCGACGGTGGGTGTAATGTGAGTGTCAAAGAGTCAGATTATATTATTTACATGAGCTGATGCTCGTCGTATCATTCGAACATGGCGTCGGCCCACGGGTCGACGTGACGCATCACTGGAGGAAGCAGACCATGACATTGACACGTTGGAGTCCCGTGCGCGGCGTGGCCACTCTGGAGATTGATCGTCTCAACCGGATGTTCGAAGCCGCTTTCGAGGGCGAGCCGCTCGCGCGCGGCGGGTGGGTGCCGGCCGTCGACATCTTCGAGACGGCAGGCAAGGACGTCGTGATCAAAGCCGAGCTGCCCGAGATGAAGCGGGAGGACATCAGCATCACGTTCGAGAACAACGTGCTGACGATCGAGGGGGAACGGCGGTTCGCTGACGTGAGCGGGCCGGAGAAGTACCACCGGGTCGAGCGGGGCTACGGTCGGTTCCGCCGCAGCTTCACCGTGCCGGCGACGGTCGAGGCGAGCCGGGTGGAAGCCGCCTATCGCGACGGCGTGCTGACCATCACGCTGCCGCGCCGCGCGGAGACCAAGCCGCGGCAGATCGAAGTGAACGGCTAGCACGTCCGCTCGGATTACCGGCGCATGGCATCGGGTCGCAATGCGTCGGGTGTTCATCCATCGAACGGGACATCGGGGGCACGCCTGATGTCCCGTTTGCTCTGGCTGAGCCTGGAATCCGACTGCTGCCGCCACCTCACGTTGCGAGGCTCCGGCGGAGAGAGGCTACAGCGGCGGGTGTCGATCCTTCCACGGCATCGCCTGCTCGTAGGCCGCCGCCATTCGCAGGATCGTCGCTTCGTCCCACGCGCGCCCCGTCAACTGGAGTCCGATCGGCAGGCCGCTCTCCGCGTAGCCGCACGGCACGCTGATCGCCGGAAGCCCGGCGAGCGGCGCGCTGACCGTGAACACGTCCGCCAGGTACATCTGGAGCGGATCCCCCGTCCGCTCTCCCAGCCCGAACGCCGCGGTCGGCGTCGTCGGCAGCGCCACGGCATCGACGCGCTCGAACGCGCGGTCGTAGTCGCGCCGGATCAGCGTGCGCACCTGCTGCGCCTTGAGGTAGTACGCGTCGTAGTAGCCGGCGCTCAGCACGTAGGTGCCGAGCATGATCCGGCGCTTCACCTCGGGGCCGAATCCCGCTTCGCGTGTCCGGTCGTACATCTGGTCCACGGTCGCCGCGTCGGCGGCGCGCAGGCCGAAGCGCACGCCGTCGTAGCGCGCCAGGTTCGAGCTGGCTTCCGCCGTGGCGACGAGGTAGTAGGTCGGAATCGCGAAGCGCGCGTGCGGCAGCTCGACGTCGGCGATCGCCGCGCCCATGCGCTCGAGCGTGCGAATGCTCTCGTCGAAGGCCTGGCGCACGTCGCGATCGACGCCCATGTCGAGCAGCGTCCAGGGCACGCCGATCGTCGAGCCCTCGACCGTGCCGGTCAGCGCGGACGTGAACGCGGGCACCGGCCGGCTCGCCGCGGTGGCGTCCAGAGGATCCGCACCGGCGATGGCCTCGAGGCACAACGCCGCATCGTCGACGGTGCGCGCGAAGGGGCCGATCTGATCGAGCGACGACGCATACGCGAGCAGGCCGAAGCGCGAGACGCGGCCGTACGTCGGCTTCAGGCCGACGATGCCGCAGAAGGCCGCGGGCTGGCGGATCGAGCCGCCCGTGTCGGAGCCGAGCGCGATCGGGGTCATGCCGGCGGCCACCGCGACGGCCGAGCCGCCGCTCGATCCGCCGGGCGCGCGGCTCGCGTCCCACGGATTGCGGGCCGGGCCGAACGCGCAGTTCTCGGTCGAGGAGCCCATTGCGAACTCGTCGCAGATCGTGTTGCCTACGATGACGGCGCCCGCCGCGTCGAGCCGTTGCACGACGGTCGCGTCGAACGGCGAGACGTAGCGCTCGAGGATGCGCGAGCCAGCCGTCGTGACGGCGCCGGCCGCGGCGATGTTGTCCTTGAGCGCGACCGGCACGCCGTGGAGGGGCCCGGCCGGGCCCGGCAGCCGGTCGAGCGCGCGAGCGCGCGACAGCGCCTTCTCGGCGTGCACCTCGTGGAAGGCGTGGAGGCGATTGTCCGTGGCGGCGATGCGGTCGAGCGCGGCGCGGCACGCGGCTTCGGCCGAGATCGCGCGCGACGCGATGGCATCGCGCAGCGCGCGCGCGGTGACGAACGGGTCGATCACGATCAGAGGACCTTCGGGACCTTGAACAGGCCGGCGCGCGGCGACGCGTCAGGTGCGCCCGCCAGCACGGCGTCGCGATCGATCGACGGCCGCGGCGCGTCGTCACGCCACGCGGGCTCGGCGGCCTGCGGATGTGACGTGGGGGGGATGCCGGACGTGTCCACGCTCTGCAGCTCCGCGACGTACGCGAGGATGTCGGTCAGTTGCTTCGAGAACAGCTCGACTTCGTCCGCCGACAGCTCGAGGTGCGCGAGCGCCGCGATCCTGCGCACGTCCGCGTCGTCCAGCCGCTGAGCCATGGGATCAGGATGCTAGCATGGTCGGCGTGAGCGCTCCGGCATGACGGTGTACCTCGTTCCGGCGGCCGTGGGTCACGAGCTGTACTGCGAGGTCTCCTCGCCGGCGCCCGCTGGCGAGGGCCGCGACGGCTCGCTCTGGCGTCGGCTCGTGGACGGATTCCGGCGCATGGTCGAGGAAGGCGAGGCTGAGCGCGACGGCCATGCGGCGAGCATCGCCGAGCGCAGCCGCCTGCGACGGATGATCACCCGCCGCGTCGCCGAGGCGGTCGCCGAGCAGCGGCTGCTGTGGCACCTGCGGCACGAGACGGCCGTCACGCTCGTGTACCCCGACGATCTCACCGGCGCCGACGCCGTCGCGGCCGCGCGCCAACTGCTCGCGACCGACTACGGCAAGCACCGCCGCTGGTGCGCCATCGACGGCGCGCTCACGGCCGTCACCGGGCCCGCGTTCTTCTTCGTGCCCGGGCCCAACGTCATCTCCTGGTACTTCGCGTTTCGCGCGGTGGGGCACTACTTCTCGCTGCGCGGCGCCCGTCAGGGCCTGTCGGCCGCGACCTGGACGACCGCGCCGTCGCGCCCGCTGACCGAGCTGCGGTCGGCGCTTGCGCTCGACGGCGAGGCGCGCGCGGCGCGCGTCGACGAGGTGGCGGCCGAGCTCGGACTGGATCGTCTGCCGTTCTTCGTCGAACGCATCGCGTGAAGCCCCGATATACTCGCGCGCTGTGACTCTCGCGGAGCTGGCCGATCGTCTCGGGTGCCGCCTCGAAGGCGACGGCGCCATCGACGTCAGCCGCGTGGCGGCCATCGACGACGCCGGGCCGGGCGACGTCACCTTCGTCACCCATCGGAAGTACGCCGCGAAGCTGCCGGCGACCCGGGCCGCGGCGGCGATCGTCGACGACACCATCGATCGCGCGCCCTGCGCGCTGCTGCGGGCGCGCCACCCTGCCGTCGCGGTCGCCGATGCGGTCGCGCTGCTGATGCCGCCGCGCCGGCCGGCGCCCGGCATCAGCCCGCTGGCCGCGATCGATCCGACGGCCGAGATCGGGGCCGCCGTGAGCATCGGCCCGTTCGTCGTCATCGGCGCCCGCGCGCGCGTCGGATCGCGGACGATCCTCGAGCCCCACGTCGTGATCGGCGACGACGCGATCGTGGGCGACGACTGTCTGTTCCACGCGCACGTGTCGGTCCGCGGGCGCGTCGAGATCGGGAATCGCGTCGTGCTGCAGGACGCCGCCGTCATCGGCAGCGACGGCTTCGGCTTCGCGCGGCGGCCCGACGGCACGCACCAGAAGATCCCGCAAGTGGGCCGCGTCGTCATCGAAGACGACGTGGAGATCGGCGCGCACACGGCGGTGGATCGTCCGGCGATCGGCGAGACGCGCGTCGGCCGCGGCACGAAGGTCGACAACCTCGTCCAGATCGCGCACGGCGTGCGGATCGGTCGAAACGTGCTGATGGCCGCGCAGTCGGGCGTGGCCGGCAGCACCTGGCTCGGCGACGACGTCGTCATGGCGGGGCAGTCGGGCGCGGCCGGGCACCTGCACGTGGGCCGCGGCGTCGTCGTGAGCGCGAAGTCGGTCGTCACGAAGGACATCGATGCCGGGCATCACGTCGCCGGGATTCCGGCGGGCGACGTCGGCGAGTGGCGCGAAGAGGTCGTGCTGATCCGCCGGCTGCCGGAACTGCGGCAGACGGTCGCCGATCTCGACGCTCGCCTGGCGGCGATCGAAGCAAAGTTGATGACATAATCGGCGCATGCGTTCCAGAGCGTTGGCGCCGCTGCTGACGGTGCTGCTGGCGGTCGTCGCGCTCGTCAGCGCCGCGCCACCCGAGACGGTCGTTCGGCCCACCCGGTTCGACTACAAGATGACGACGCTCTCCAACGGGCTGCAGGTCGTCTTCCTCGAAGATCACTCGACGCCGATCGTGCACCTCGCGCTCTGGTACCACGTCGGATCGAAGGACGAGAAGCCGGGCCGCACCGGCTTCGCGCACTTGTTCGAGCACCTGATGTTCAAGGGATCGAAGAACGTGCGGCCCGATCAGCACCCGTCGTGGATTACGAGCATCGGCGGCGAATCGAACGCGGAAACCGACGAAGACTCGACCATCTACTGGGAGACGGTGCCGTCTCACTACCTGCCGCTCGTCTTGTGGCTCGAGGCCGACCGGATGGCGTCGCTCGACGTCAGCGATGAGAAGTTCAAGACCGAGCTCGAGGTCGTGAAAGAAGAGCGCCGGATGCGCGTGGAGAACCAGCCGTTCGGGCTGCTGCCGGAGATCATCTTCGACAAGGCGTTCACGACGCATCCGTACAAACACCAGACGATCGGCAGCATGCGGGATCTCGAGGCCGCATCGATCGCGGACGTGCGCGAGTTCCACGACACCTACTACGTGCCGAACAACGCGACGGCCGTGCTCGTGGGCGACTTCGAGACCGCCGAGGCGCAGGCGCTGGTCGAGCGCTACCTGGGGCGCGTGCCCCGCGGCAAGCCGGTGCCGCGGAACATCCCGGCCGAGCCGCCCCACACCCGCGAGGAGCGGGTCACGGTCACGCAGCCGTGGCCGTTGCCCGCCGTCGTCGTCGCCTATCACATCACGCGCGACGGCCATCCGGACGCGTACCCGCTGCACATCCTCGCGAAGATTCTCTCGGACGGCGACAGCTCGCGTCTGTACCGGTCGCTCGTCTACCAGAAGCAGGTCGCGCTGGCCGCGTTCGGCGAGGCGAAGCTGATCGAGCATCCGAACCTCTTCTATGCCGTGGCCATCGTGCAGACGGGGCATCGTCCGGAGGACGTGTTGCGCGAGCTGCAGGGCGAGATCGACAAGGTCAAGGAAGCCGGCGTCACGGCCGAGGAGCTGGCGCGAGCGAAGCGGCAGTTCGCCCGCGACTACATCCTCGGCCGGGAGAGCGTCCGCCAAAAGGCGCTGCACCTGGGGCACGCCGTCGTGATCCACGACGACATCCGGACGGCCGATCAGGAGTTCGACCTGTTTCAGGACGTGACGCTCGAGGACGTGCAGCGCGTGGCCCGGACGTACTTCACCGCGGACTCGCGCCTGCTGATGACCGTCATGCCCGGAGCGCCGGCCGCCGGGGTGAGCCGATGATCGCGCGCCGTCCCGACGTCGTCGCCGCGCTCGTCGCCGCGTGCCTCACGATCTCGGCGCCCGTGCGATCCCAGGAGTGGCCGCGCGAGCAGCCGCCCGGTCCGCTCGCGCCGAAGCACGTGGACCTGCAGCCGTACGCGCTCCGCACGCTGCCCAACGGACTTCAGGTGCTGGTCGTCCTGCACCACGAGCAGCCGTCGGTGAGCTTCCGGCTCCTTGTCCGCGCCGGTGTGGTCCAGGAGCCCGAGGACCGGCCCGGCGTCGCGAGCTTCGTCGCCGCGCTGCTCAACAAGGGCACGACGACGCGGTCGGCCGAGCAGATCGCCACGACGATCGATTCGGCCGGCGGCGTCATGGGCGTGGTCGGCGGCGCGGAGCTGACGTTCGTCAACGGCGCGGTCATCAAGGATCAGACGGACGTCGCGCTCGGCCTGATGTCCGACATCGTGCAGCATCCGGCCTTCTCGGCCGAAGAGCTCGAGCTGCACCGCCGGCAGTCGCTGTCGGGCCTGCAGGTCGCCTACGACGATCCCGAGTACCTCGCCTCGACCGTCTTCGATCGGCTGGTGTTCGGGAAACATCCGTACGGGCGGCCGAACGAAGGCACGCCAGACTCGATCGGCCGCATCACGCGCGACGATCTCGTCGCGTACCACCGGACGTGGTTCGTGCCGAACAACGCGCTGCTCGCCATCGTCGGCGATCTCACCGTTGACGAGGCGTTCGCGGCCGCCGAGCGCACGTTCGCGTCCTGGCAGCGGCGCGAGGTGCCAACCGTCGGGATGGCCGCGCCGCCGCCGCCGGCCCGCCGGGTCGTCGTCGTCGATCGGCCAGGCTCCGCCCAGACCGAGATCCGTGTCGGGCACCTCGCGGTCTCTCGGACGCACCCCGACTACCTGGCGCTCGATCTCGGCGTCCGGATTCTGGGCGGCGAGGGGGCCAACCGCCTCTTCGGCGTGCTCCGCTCCGATCGGGGGCTGACCTACGGCGCGTCGGCGACCTACCGCGCCTTCCGCACGAGCGGCGAGATCGTCGCCGAGACCAACACCCGCACGGCCACGACGGGCGAGTCGCTGCGGCTCATGGTGGACGAGTTCGTCCGGCTGCAGCGCGACGCGGTCCATCCGGGCGAACTGCGAGGCGCGCAGGACTTCATCGCCGGGCATTTCCCGCTCAGCATCGAATCGCCGTCGGCGATCGCCGAGCAGGTGCTCTCGCACCTTTTCTACGGGCTCGATCTGAAGGAGATCGATCAGTACCTCGACAAGGTCACGACCGTGACGCCGGGCGACATCCAGCGCATCGCGCGCGAGCTGCTGAAGCCGGATCAGTTGTCGATCGTGCTCGTCGGCGACGCCAACGGCTTCGTGCCCCAGTTGAAGGCGGCGGGGTTCCCCGAGTTCGAGCGGATCAGCGTCCAGGACCTGGACATCGATTCCCCTACGCTCCGCACCGCCCGCGCCGGACGGACCGCCGGCGCGAACTGATCGGCGTGTCTCAGGCGACGGGTTCGCCGGCCGAACGTCCGGCACGCGGCCTGCGGGTCATGATGTCGTGCGGCGAGGCGTCCGGCGACCTGTACGCCGCCGCACTGGCGCGCGCGCTGCGCGTCGTCGATCCCGCCGTCGACGTGTTCGGGTTCGGCGGGCCGCGCCTGGCCGCGGCCGGCGCGGATCTCGTCGGCAGCTACGCCGGCGTGTCGGTCACGGGCCTGTCGGAAGCCGGCGCCGTGCTGGCCCGATCGTGGGCGATGCTGCGCCGGCTCGGCGAGGCGGCGCGTGTCCGTCGGCCGGACGTCTTCGTCGCGATTGACTTTCCGGATTTCAACTTCCGGCTGCTGCCGGTCGTCCACGCGCTCGGGATCCCGATCGTGTACTACGTGAGCCCGCAGCTCTGGGCGTGGCGCGCCGGCCGCATGGCGACCCTCCGGCGATACGTCGCGAAGATGCTCGTCATCTTTCCGTTCGAAGCGCCGCTCTACGAGCGCGCGGGCGTGCCGGTCGAGTTCGTCGGCCATCCGCTCGTCGATCTCGCACGCCGCACGCACGAGCGTGAGGCCTGGCTGCGGGAGGTCGGCCTGGACCCGGGCGCGCCGGTCGTCGCGCTGCTGCCGGGCAGCCGCGCCAACGAGATCCGGCGCATCCTGCCGGCAATGGCGGCCGCGCTGCCGCTCATCCGCCGGGACGTCCCGCGCGCGCAGTTCGTCGTCGCGCGCGCCCCGTCGCTCGACGATGCGCTGTTCGAGCCGCTGCGCACGCAGGTGGCGGCGCCGCTCGCGCTCGTCGCCGATGCGACCGATGAGGTCCTCGCGTCGGCCGACGTGGCCGTGACGGCGTCCGGCACCGCGACGGTGCAGACCGCGCTCCACGGTACGCCGATGGTGATCGTCTATCGCGTGTCGCCGCTGACCTATGCCGTGGGCCGCCGTCTGGTGCGCGTGCCATCGTTCGGCATGGTGAATCTCATCGCGGGCCGTCGCGTCGTGCCGGAGCTGATCCAGCACGAGTACACCGCCGCGAGCGTCGCGCGCGAGGTCGTGTCGCTGCTGAGCGATCCGTCGAGGATCGCCGAGGTCCGGCGCGACCTCGCGGACGTCGTCGCGGCGCTCGGCGGGCCGGGCGCATCGGCGCGCGCCGCCGTCGCGATCCGCGACGTGGCATGGCGCGCGGCACCACGGGGGTAGACTCAAGAGATGTCGCGCCGGCTCGTCGTCCTCGCGGGGATCCTCCTCCTTGCGACGTCGCCGCTCTCGGCGACCGTCGTGGTGCCGGTGACGTTCAAGGAAGTCGTCGACGACGCGCGCCTGATCGTTCGCGGAACCGTGACGGACGTCCGGCCCGTCGCCACGCCGGAAGGGCTGGAGTCGGTCGCGACCGTCGTGGTCCACACGGTGCTCAAAGGCGACGCGGTGTCGACCGTCTCGGTGCGCGTGCCCGGCGGCACGCTGGGACGCACGCGGCGGGTGATGGTCGGCGCGCCCGCGCTTCGCCCCGGTCAACAGGCGGTCTTCTTCCTGTCTCGGGCCTCGGACTTCGGCTGGCGTCCGGTCGCGCTCGGCGCCGGCGTGGCGCGCATCACCGTGGATTCTCTGACGCGACGGGCCGTCGTGCGATCGCCGGCGCTGGTGGCGACGACGACGGGATCGGCGCGCAGCGCGATCGAACGGACGCCGCGATCGGTGCCGGTGGCCGAGTTCGAATCGCTGGTCCGCGTCGTCATGGCGGCCCAGCGAGTGGCCGTGGGGCGGCGTCCGTGACCTGCCGGGCGGCGGCCTTCCTCGCCGGTATCCTCGCGCTGGCGCTGACGGCCGATCTGGAGGCGTATCTCAAGCTGGGCTATCCGCTCGGCGACCGCGTGATCGCGCTGCGGTGGTCGGACATGCCGGTCCGCTACTACGTCACCGGCCGAGGCGTGGCTGGCGTGACCGCCGCGGCGCTCGAGGAACGCGTCGCCGCAGGCTTCGCGACCTGGGGGGCGGGATCGAACGTGGTGGTGTCGGGACAGTTCGGCGGGTTCGTCGCCGCAGAACCGGACGTCGACGACGGCCTCACGGTCGTCGGCTTCCGGACGCGAGACGATCTCGATCACGTGCTCGGCGCCACGTCCTTCACGGTGGACGACATGAGCGGCCGCCTGGTCGAGGCCGACATCTTCCTCAACTCGCGTTTCCCGTGGTCCGTGTCCTCCGGCGGTGAGTCGGGACGCTACGACGTGCAGTCGATCGCCACGCACGAGATCGGGCATCTGCTCGGCCTGAGCCACTCGGCGCTCGGGGAGACGACGGTCGCAGGCGGCGGCCGGACCGTCCAGGCCAAGGCCGCCGTGATGTTCCCGATCGCGTACCCGTCCGGCAACATTCGCGACCGCGCGCTCACTCCGGACGACGAGGCCGCGATCGCCGACGTCTACGGCACGCTCGACGCGCGGCGCACGCTGGGCTCGATCACGGGCCGCGTGACGGCGAACGGCGCCGGCGTGTTCGGCGCGCACGTCGTGGCGTTCAGCCCGGCGACCGGCGTGTCGATCGGCGGGTTCACGCTCTCGCGCGACGGCCAGTACGTGATCGGCGGGCTGCCGAGCGGGTTCTACATCGTGCGCGCGGAGCCGCTCGACGACGCCGACCTCGACAGCTTCTTCGACGATTCGGCGCCGGTCACGCTGGGGTTCTCCCCGGCGTACGCGGCGACGCTCGTCGGCGTTCCCGAAGGCGGCGCCGCGAGCGCGCCCGACATCAAGGTGACGCCGAAGTGACGCGTCGTGCGGCCGCGCTCGCGGCCGTGATCGTGCTGGCCGTGTGTGCGCGCGCTGCGGGCGCCCAGCCCGTCATTCGGTCCGCCTCGGCCGGGCACCGCGTCGAGGTATCGGTGGGCGCCGCGCTCGGCGGACCGGCGCCGCTCGGCACGTCCAGCGCCGATCTCGTGCGCCCCAACGGCGAGCCGCTGTCCGTGTTCCGCACCGACGTGCGCTTCGGCCTGGGCGCCGGCGGCGAAGCCGGCGTGGCCGCATTCCTCTCGCGGCGGGTCGGCGTCGAAGCGTCCGGCTCCTGGCTGCGCCAGCAGATCCGGACGACGATCTCGGACGACTACGAAGGCGCGGCGCCGGTGACGCTCACGCAGCCGATGTACCGGCTCGCCGTGGAAGGCGCCCTGGTCGTGATGCTGGCACAGGACCCCAAATCCGGCGTGTTCCTCCGGGCTGGCGGAGGCTGGATGCAGGAAATGACGGACGGCGCTACACTCGCCGAAACCGGCGCGACGGCCGCCGCGGGCCTGGGAATGAAATACTGGTGGCGCGATCGCCCGGTCGGCCGCGGGGCTCGCATCGGCCTGCGCGTCGAAGCGCGCCTGCTCGCGCGCACGCGCGGGCTGACGTTCGGGTCACGGACGTGGCAGTTCGGGCCCACCGGCATGGCGGGGCTCGTCGTGGGCTTCTAGCAGCGACCTTCATCGAGACATGTCACTCAACTCCTTCGGCACGCGCACCCCTCTCACGGTTGGCTCAGAGACGGTCGACATCTACAGCCTGCCGGCGCTCGAGCGCGCCGGCATCGGCGATCTCGGCCGGCTGCCGTTTTCGCTGAAGATCCTGCTCGAGAACCTCCTGCGGCGCGAAGACGGCGCGTTCGTGAAGGCCGACGACATCCGCGCGCTCGCGTCGTGGACGCCGGAGATGTCGGGCAGCCGCGAGATCTCGTTCATGCCGGCGCGGGTGCTCCTGCAGGACTTCACGGGTGTGCCGTGCGTCGTCGATCTCGCCGCCATGCGCGACGGGATCGTGCAGCTCGGCGGCGATCCCGAGCGCGTGAACCCGCTCCAGCCCGTCGAGCTCGTGATCGATCACTCGGTGCAGGTGGACTACTTCGGCACCGCGGACGCCTTCCGCCGCAACGCGGAGCTGGACTACGAGCGCAATCGCGAGCGCTACGTGTTCCTGCGCTGGGGACAGAAGGCGCTCCGCAACTTCAGGGTCGTGCCTCCCGCGACCGGCATCGTGCACCAGGTGAACATCGAGTACCTCGCGCGTGTCGTCTGCCGCGGCGACGTGAACGGCCGGCCGACCGCGTATCCCGACACGGTCTTCGGCACCGACTCGCACACGACGATGGTCAACGGGCTGGGCGTGGTCGGCTGGGGCGTCGGCGGCATCGAGGCGGAAGCCGCGATGCTCGGGCAGCCGAGCTCGATGCTGATCCCGCCGGTGGTCGGCTATCGGCTCACCGGTCAGTTGCCGGAGGGAACCACGGCGACCGACCTCGTGCTGACCATCACCGAAGCGCTGCGGAAGAAAGGCGTCGTCGGGGCGTTCGTCGAGTTCTACGGGCCGGGCCTGGAGCACCTGACGATCGCGGACCGGGCGACGCTCGGCAACATGTGCCCCGAGTACGGGGCGACGGTGGCGATCTTTCCGATCGACGAGATGACGCTGGCGTACCTGCGCTTCAGCGGGCGCGACCCGGCGCAGGTGGCGCTCGTGGAGGCGTACGCGAAGGCCCAGGGGCTGTTCAGAACGGAGACGACGCCCGACGCGCAGTACAGCGCGACGCTGTCGCTGGATCTCTCCACGGTCGTGCCGAGCCTGGCCGGTCCGCGCCGGCCGCAGGATCGTGTCGCGCTGTCGAACGTCAAGCAGTCGTTCGCAGGGGCGCTGCCCGATCTGCAGAAAGGGCTGAAGAAGCCGGCGGCGGCGAGCGCGACGGCCGCAGGCGGCGCGGCCGTGGCCGAGGCGGTCCAGACGCAACTCGAGCACGGATCCGTCGTGATCGCCGCGATCACGAGCTGCACCAACACGTCGAACCCCAGCGTGATGATTGCTGCGGGACTGCTCGCCAAGAAAGCCGTGGAACGCGGGCTCGTGCGCAAGCCGTGGGTGAAGACGAGCCTCGCGCCAGGATCGAAGGTCGTCACCGACTACTTCGAGAAAGCCGGGCTGCAGCCGTATCTCGACGAGCTGGGGTTCAACACGGTCGGCTACGGATGCACGACCTGCATCGGCAACAGCGGTCCGCTGCCGGACGACATCGCGGCGGAAGTGCGCGATCGGCAGCTCGTCGTCTGCGCCGTGCTCTCGGGCAACCGCAACTTCGAGGGACGGATCCAGCCGGACGTGCGGGCCAATTACCTCGCGTCCCCGCCGCTCGTGGTCGCCTACGCCATCGCCGGCTCGTTGAACGTCGACCTCACGACCGAGCCGCTCGGCATCGGGCGGCACGGCGCGCCGGTCTACCTCAGGGACATCTGGCCCAGCCAGGCCGAGATCCAGCAGACGATGCTCTCGGCCGTGTCGGCGGAGATGTTCCAGCGCGAGTACGCGGGCGTCTTCGACGGCGACGCCCGCTGGCGCGAGCTGCCGACGCCCACGGGCGATCGCTTCGCCTGGGACGAACAGTCGACCTACGTCCGGCGGCCGCCGTTCCTCGAGCACCTTTCGCCGGAGCCGGGCATCCCCGCGGAAATCGTCAACGCCCGGGCGCTCGCCATGCTCGGCGACAGCATCACGACCGACCACATCTCGCCGGCCGGCTCGATCAAAGCGGACAGCCCGGCCGGCCGGTACCTCATGTCGCTCGGCGTGGCGCCGAAGGACTTCAACTCGTACGGCGCGCGGCGCGGCAACCACGAGGTCATGATGCGCGGGACGTTCGCGAACGTCCGGCTGCGGAACCTGCTGGCGCCCGGCACCGAGGGCGGCTGGACGACCTACATGCCCGACGGCACCGTGATGTCGATCTACGACGCGTCGGTGAAGTACCGCGAAGCCGGCGTGTCGCTGATCGTGCTGGCCGGCAAGGAGTACGGATCGGGTTCGTCTCGAGACTGGGCGGCAAAGGGCACGATGCTGCTCGGCGTGAAGGCGGTGCTCGCCGAGAGCTTCGAGCGCATCCACCGCAGCAACCTCGTGAACATGGGCGTGCTGCCGCTGGAATTCCCGCGCGGGGAGGGTGCGACGTCGCTCGGCCTGACCGGCACCGAGGTCTTCTACCTGACGGGATCCGGCCTGTCGCTCACGCCGCGCGGGCGCGTGTTCGTCCAGGCGCGGCGCGACGATGGCGGCACGGCGGAGTTCATGGCCGTCGTGCGGATCGACACACCCGAGGAGCTGGTCGCGTACCGGCACGGCGGCATCCTGCCGTACGTGCTGCGACGGCTGGCCGGACACTGAGCGGCGCCGCACCCTCCATTCCGGCACGCACGATGGAGGCTCTGCCGGCGGCGGCTCGCTGGACTCGAGTCGTGACGTCGGGCGATCTCAAGGCGGCGGCTGCGCAGTGCGGGTTCGATCTCTGCGGCATCGCGTCCGCCGACCGCCATCCCCGCCTCGCGCGTCTGGCCGACTGGATTGCGGACGGTCATGCCGGCGAGATGACCTATCTCGCGAAGTCGCTCGACGAGCGCCTCGATCCCGCCCGCGTCCTCGTGAGCGCCCGCACCGTCGTCTCGCTCGCCATCGTCTACAACACCGCGTCGCCGTACTCCGCGAGCGTCACCGATCCGGAACGCGTGTCGATCTCCCGCTACGCGTGGGGCGCCGACTACCACGCCGTGTTCCGCGAGCGCCTTCGCGAGTTGCTGCGCTGGATGGCCGCGGCGCATGGGCCCGGGCTCGAGGCGTTTTCGTCGGTGGACGCCGGCCCGGTGCAGGAACGCGTGTTCGCGGAGCAGGCCGGCCTCGGCTGGATCGGCAAGAACACCTGCCTCATCAACGCGACGCTCGGATCGTGGCTCTTCCTCGGTGCCATCATCACCAACGCGCGGATGGATCTCGATACGCCGCCGGTTGATCTGTGCGCGTCGTGTACGCGATGCCTCGACGCCTGTCCCACCGGCGCGCTCGTCGAGCCCTATCGGCTCGATGCGACGAGGTGCCTGTCCTACCTGACGATCGAGCTGAGATCGTCGGTGCCGGCGGCCTACCGCAGCGCCCTGCATCCGCACGTGTTCGGATGCGACATCTGTCAGGACGTCTGCCCGTGGAACCGCCGGGCGGCCGTGTCGGACGACGAGGCCTGGCAGGCACGGCCCGGGCTCGCGTATCCGCGGCTGCTCGACCTCTGCCGCTGGACGGACGAGGCGTGGAGCGCGCGGCTCAGGGGCAGCGCGATGCAGCGCGCCGGCCTCACGCGGATCCGACGCTCGCTCGCGTTCGCCGCGTCACGATTGCCGGGGCGGCTCGCCGTCGAGGCGCTCGGCGTGCTGGCCGCGCATCCGACGGCCTCCCGACCCGACGTGGCGGACGCGATCGCGTGGGCTCGCGGCGCGATCGACGCGACGGGTCGTCACGCGTGCTGATGCGCCAATCCGTCCGGGCGCGATGGACGCGCGCTTGCGCCGGCCACGCCGGCGAGTGAAGCGGTGTCAGGGATTAGAATCGAACGATGTCGCTCGCGCCCGCGCTGCTCCTGTCGATGCCGCAGCTGGTCGATCCGAACTTCGCGCGAAGCGTCGTGCTGCTGTGCGAGCACCAGCCCGAAGGCGCATTCGGATTGATCGTCAACCGGCCGTCCGAGCTGACGGCGGCCGAGGCCGTGCGGCTCGAGCCGCGGATTGCGGACCCCAACGCGCTGCCGCTGCTGCTCGGCGGCCCGGTGGAGCCGGAGCGCGGCTGGATCCTCACCGCGGCGAAGCCCGAGGGCGTCGAGGCGCGCGAGCTCGGCGCCGGACTCCACCTGTCGGCGTCGCCCGTGCTGCTCCGCCAGGTGCTGACGCAGCGGCCGCTGCCGCGCCGCACGCAGGTACTGGCCGGCTACGCCGGGTGGGGACCGGGCCAGCTCGATGCCGAGCTGGCGGCGTCCGCATGGCTCATCATGCCGGTCGAGCTCGACCTCATCTTCGAGATCCCTCCGGCCGTCGTGTGGGACACCGCAATCCGCCGGCTCGGTGCCGATCCGAACCTGCTCCAGATGGGGCATGGAGTGCATTGATCGGGTACGACGGGTACGACTGGTACGACGGGTACGACGGGTCCAAGGAACGAGCTTCGCTGGCCAACTGTTCTCTTCTCATCCGACAGCGCCGCGCCGCTCAGGGGACGCGCGTCGCTGGCCAACGGTTCTGGTCTCATCTGACGGTTGCCGGACAGCTTCAGAGAACGAGCTTCGCGGACCAACTGTCTTCTTCTCATCTGACAGTGCCGCACCGCTTCGAGGAACGAGCGTCGCCGACGCGCGGGTCTTTTTTCATCCGCCAGTGCCGCACAGGTTTCGAGGGATGCGCTTCGCTGGCCACCTGTCTTCTTCTCATCCAGCAGTTGCCGCACGAGCTCGCTGCCGTCCGCTGATGGGACCGACGTTGGGCTTCACGCAGGCGACGGCACTAGGCTGAGGCGGCGGCGCGTCGCGGTTGCCGTACACGCTGACGCGGTCCGTTGTTGCGGCGTCTGATCCAACGCGCACGACGCCAGTCGGTGACGGCCGCCCGCGCGTCGCGATCTTTCGGGCAGTGCGCTCCAGCCTTCCTCAGTTCTTCACCAGGTCTTCCAGGTATGCGACGGCTCGTGCGTCGCGGGTTCGGGCGAGTGCGCGGACGGCGTCCTTTCTGATCGACGGGCGCGTCGCTGTCCGGGCGAGGTCGAGCAGCAGCGGGACCGCTTCGGCCGTGGCGGTGGCGGGCAATGCCGTCGACGATCCGCCGGGCGACGGCCTCGTCGCGCTCGCTGTCGAGCAGGCGCCGCGCCTCGGGAAGGCCGGGGCCGCCTGCCCGCCGGACGTGCCAGTAGGCAGCCTCGCCTCGCACGCCGGTATCCGCATCGGTGCGGGCGAGCGTGAGGAGCACGGCGTCGGCGCCGGCGATCGGGCTCTGTGCGAGCGCGTCCACGAATGCCCGCCGGGTCGCCGCCACGCGTTCGCCCTCGAGCAGGGCCGAGACGCGCTCCACGCCGTGCGCGCCGCGCGTGCGGGCCAATGCGCGCGCCGCCTGGCGCCGCAGGCCATCGTCGGCGGACGGCACCGTCAGCCGGTCGAGCGCCGTCGTCGCCGCCGGGTCCGCGTGGTAGCTGAGCGCGGTGATGGCGGCCACCGCGATTCGGCGGCTGTCTGCCAGAGCAATCGACGGCACATGGGCGAGACCATCGAGGAATGCGACGCTCGCCGCCGGCGCGACCTGGCTCAGCCAGTGAACCGTCTGGCCCGCCGCGTCGATCGGGCAGTCATCCCCGACGGCCCGCAGGCGCTCGACGCGGCCGGCGACGATGCGCGCCAGCACGACGATGCGTGTGCCGGCGTCGAGACGCAGACCGCGCGGCGGCGGCGCCAACGCGGCCGGTGGGCCGAGGGTGGGCGGCGCATCCAGGCGTTCGCTCCGCACGGTCGTCATCTCGTCGCCCCACGTCGAACACGGGCTCGCCTGGCCGTCCACCATCGGCGCCTGCCACGCCAGCCAGACCGGCGTCGCCTGACCGCCGACTGCCGTGATCGCCGCCGCCGGCGTCGACTCCGGCCGTGGTGCCAGCCGCCCGCGCTGCACGTCCACCTGCGCGCGAAGCGATCCCGCCAGCAGCACGACCACGACCGCGATCGCCCCGAGCCCGCGCATGATCCCTCCGCTCACTCAGAACTCGAAACTCGTCGGTCACTTCACTTGATGACTTCCATCAAGTACTCCGCCGCGACCTTGTTCCTCGGCGCGAGGTCCGAGAGCCGCCGGACGATTTCGCGCTTCAGATCCAGGCTGGTCTCCTTGCGGGCGATGGCCACGAGCCCCTCGGCGTTGTTCTGCGCGGCGAGCGATGACATCACGGCTCGCCGGACGGCGGCATCCTGTTCGTTGCCGTAGAGATCGACCAGCGCCGTGCCGGTCTTCTCCGCGTTCTGCGCGCCGAGCGCGCGGAGGGCGCGCAGCCTGACGTTCGCGTCCTTGTCGGTCTTGGCGATCTGCAGCAACTGGTCGGTGGCGCCGAGCGAGCCGAACGCGCTGACGATCTGGCCGCGCAGCTCCGCGTCGGGCTCCTGCTCGTAGAGCGTCCACAGCTCGGCCGGCGGCGCGATCGTCGCCAGCCCGGTGATGGCCGATCGCTTCAGATCCACGGCGACCGTCTTGTCCCTGGCGATCGCGAAGAGAAAGCCCTTGTCGCCCGCCGCGCGGAACGCGTCGATGATGGCGCGGCGAACGGCCGGATCCTGCGTCGACTCGTAGACGTCACGCAGCTCGGCGTCGCGGTTCGTGCCGTCCCGCCGCAGCGAGAGGTAGCGCACGGCCTCGAGCTGCAGCTCCGGCGTGCCGGCGCCCTTCGCGTACCGCAGCAGGATCTGGTGCGCGCGCGGGTCGTCGTTCAACCCGAGCACGTAGAGCGCGCGCTTCTTGTTCGCCAGCGTGTTGGTGGCGTTCAGGACGCCCTCGAGCAGCGGGATGGCGCGATCGGGATCGGTATTGGCGATGCCGTTGATGGCGAGCAGCTTGATCTCGTCGTTGGCGTCGAGCGTCTCCGGATCGACGCGCTGGCCGGTCATCTTCCGGACGTCGGCCTCGAGCACCCTGGCGTCGTTCAGGTAGCGGCTCTGCGGATGATCGCGGCGCAGCGCGGCCAGCGTCGCGAGCGCGTCGTCGACGCGCACGAGCCGGGCCTGCGCGAACGCTTTCCAGTAGAGCGCCCCGTCGGCGCGCGCGCTCTTCTGCGCGAGCACGCGATCGAACTGGTCGATGGCCCGGTCGTATCGGCGCTGCTGCACGAGCGTCAGCCCGCTGTTGTAGAGCGCGACGTCGTCGCTGTCGCGCTCACGGCTGCGAATGGCCATGACGCGCGGCTGCGGCGCGGGCGACGGCGTGGGTGGCTGCGGCGCCTGCCTCAGCAGGAAGTCTCGTTGCGCGCGCGCGTACTCCGCCATCTGCCGCGCCTGCTCGCTGACGAGCCGCGCCTGTTCGCCGATCAGCCGCGCGTCGTCGCGGCCGCCGAGCCCGAAAGCGTCGGCGACGTGCCGCCGTGCCTCGTCGGCCGCGCGGGTGGCGTCGCGCTGCGCGTCCTCGGCGATTCGGCGGACTTCCTGCTCGAGCGTGCGACGCACGCGCTCGTCCGATCGCAGCGCCTCTTCGCTCAGGCGCGCCATCTCGCGCTCGAGATCCTCGACGGCGCGATCGTCGAGGCGCAACCGCCATCGATCCTCGAGCCGGCGCTGCAAAGTCTCCATCCGGTCCTGGAGCTGCTGCATGTCGCGAGACGCGAACGGCGCGACGACGGGTGCCGCCGGCACCGGCGGGGCCGGCGGGACCGCGACAGGACTCGGCAGGAAAGGAGCAGGGGACGCCGGCACCGCGACAGGTGCCGGAGGAGCCGGGGGCGCCGGCGCTGCGGCAGGTTCCAGCGGCGTGGGAGGCGCCTGTCGAGCGCCCGCCGTCCAGGGCAGCAGAAGCAGACCGGCCGCAAGCCATGTGCATCGAGTCATGAGGTTCCTCTTCGTGATCGGATCCGTGTGATGACGAGCGCCTAGCGGCGCCATGTCTGTTGACGATCGTGAATTTCCGTCGTGACGGCCCGTACCTTGAACAGCAGCGCATCGTCTCGGATGCGGGTGCGCAGCGACGACACGTCCCCGGGCTGCATCCGGCCCGACCGCCGGGCCACCTCGACGAGCACCGACTCCAGGTCGTCGAGCACGCTCGCGAACTGCACGTCGCCGGTCTGTTCCGCGGTCGCGCGATACAGGCGTCCCGACGCGACGAGGTCGTCGGCCGACGCGCGCTCGAACTCGAGCGGCCCGGGCGCCGCGTCGGGCCCGTTCAGCAGCTCGACGAGCAGCATCTCCGTGCGCGAGAAGTGATCGGTCAAGGCCGAGAGCAAGACGCGCTCGCGTGGATCCGCCGAGCCCGCCGCGGGCGATGCGTCCGCGGTGTTCGCGATGTCCGCTCCGGGCGCGGCGTTCGTGATCCTGACGGCCTGGCTTGCCGGGTGGGCCAGCCGGATCCAGGTCGCTCCCGATCCGACCGCGAGCAGCAGCGAGGCCGCCAGCGTCGTCAGGATGGCGATGGACCGGAGGCTCCGCCGGGCCGGGCGGGCGTCGAGCCGCGGCCGGATCGCCGCCCAGACGCGCGCGGGGAAGTCGTCGCCGGGGTCGGGGACGCCGTCCGCATCGGCGAGCGCCAACGTCGCCGTGATCTCGTGCCAGCGGGCGGCGCACGACGCACACGAGGACAGATGGCCTTCGAGCGCGGCCGCCGCCTCCGCAACGTCTTCCCGGTAGTAGTGGAGGACCATGTCGTCCTCCGTCGGATGCCAATCCACGATCATCGCTCCATTCAGGACCGCACACGCGCCGCGGCGAACGCGCCGAGCGCGATCCGCAGCTTCCTCACCGCCCGAAAGACGGCGTGCTTCGCGGCGTTCGTCTTCAGATCGAGCGCCCGGCCGATTTCATCGATCGAGCACCCGTGGTAGTGGCGCAGCAGGAACGCCGTCCGCTCCTGCGGCGTCAACCCTCGCAGCGCGTCGCGCACACGGCCGTCGATTTCGCCCGCATAGACGAGATCGTCGGCCGAGGGCAGCGCGGTCGGCGGCGCGTGGCCATCGAGGACCCCGGGCTCGTGCGTCACCTCGCGCGCCGGCCGTGCCCGCATGTAGTCGATCGCGCAGTTGAACGCGATGCGATACAGCCAGGTGCCGACGTTCGCGCGCGCCTCGAAGGTGGCCAGTTGCCGGTACGCCCGGATGAACGCCTCCTGGACGACGTCCTCGGCGTCCTCGGGCCGTCCGGTGAGCCGGTAGGCGAGCCGGTACAGATTGCGACCGTGTCGATCCACCAGCAGCCGGAAAGCCTCCTGATCGCCCTCGCGCGCGCTCGCGACGGCTGCGGCGTCGTCCAGATGCATCTGTTCCGCTTAGACGATGGGGTGGCGCGGGAGGTTAGGCCGGGGGAGTGTAGAGGCGCATGTTATTCTGCGCCAGATGTTTCGGCGTCAGACCAGCGGCTCGGTGCTGTGCGTGTCCTGCGGCTACCTGGTCGGCGTCAACGACGAGAAGTGTTACCACTGCGGCCGGCGCAATCCGGGCCTCTGGGGATTCGCGCCCGCGCTCCGTGCCCTCGGCCAGGACCTGGGCTTCGTTCCGTTCGTGACCGGCACGTGCGTCGTGCTCTACGGGCTGATGCTCCTGCTCTCGGGCCCGGCCGTTCTGCGCGGCGGCATGACCGGTTTCCTGGCGCCCAGCCTCTACACCCTGATGATGTTCGGCGCCGCCGGATCGTATCCGGTCTTCGAGCTGGGACGCTGGTGGACGGTGCTGAGCGCCGGGTGGCTGCACGCGGGCCTCCTGCACATTCTCTTCAACGTGCTGTGGATCCGGCAGCTCGCGCCGGCCGTCGGCGAGATGTACGGGCCCGGGCGGATGGTCATCATCTACACCATCGCAAGCGTGGCCGGCTTCACCGCCAGCTCGGCGGCGGGTGAGTTCCTGTCGTTCCTGCCGCTGCGCGTGCTGCAGGGGGCGCCGTTCACCGTCGGCGCGTCGGCGCCGATCTTCGGCCTGCTCGGTGCGCTCGTGTACTACGGCCGGCGCGCGGGCTCGAGCATGGCGTCGAGCCAGGCGTGGACCTGGGCCGTCTGGATGTTCGTGTTCGGCCTGATCATGCCCGGCATCGACAACTACGCGCACGCGGGCGGCTTCGTGGGCGGATACGTCGCCGGCCAGTGGCTCGATCCGCTCAAGCCCGAGCGGATCAACCACATGCTCTGGGCGGTGATTTGCCTGGGCCTGTCGCTCGCCGCCATCCTCGTCTCGATCGGCCACGCCATCTCGCTCTCCTGATTCGATGCGCAAACCGGTCCTGCTGATCACCGGGGCGTCGGGCGAGATGGGGCATGGCCTGATCGATCGTCTCGGCCGCGCCGGCACGCACGCCATCGTCACGCTCGATCTCGCGCCGCTCGATCCCGCGCTCGGCCGGTTCGTGCAGCGCGAGGTGACGTCGTCGATTCTCGACCGCACGGTGCTGGACCGGCTGCTCGCCGAGTACGAGGTCGAGCTCATCTTCCATCTTGCCGCGCTGCTCTCGACGCGCGCCGAGTTCTCGCCGACGGCTGCGCACCAGGTCAACGTCGACGGCACGCTGAACCTGCTCGAGTTCGCCCAGCGCGAGGTCGAATCCCACGGCCGGCCCGTGCGGTTCCTCTACCCCTCGTCGATCGCCGCCTACGGGCTGCCGACGCTCGAGGCGAAAAGGGCGGCGGGGCCGGTCCGAGAGGATCAGTGGGCGGAGCCCACGACCATGTACGGCTGCAACAAGCTGTATTGCGAGCAGCTCGGCCGGTACTACGCACGGCACTACAAGCAGCTCTCCGCGGATCGCCCTCGAGCGAGCGTCGACTTTCGATGCCTGAGGTTTCCGGGGCTGATCTCGGCGGCCACGCTCCCATCCGGCGGCACGTCCGACTACGCGCCCGAGATGATCCACGCCGCGGCGCGCGGCGAGGCCTACGCTTGTTTCGTCCGACCCGACACCCGCATCCCGTTCATGACGATGCCCGATGCGATCGACGCGCTCTTGGCGCTCGCCGGCGCGCCGCGCGAGGCGCTGAGCCGGACGACGTACAACGTGCGCGCGTTCGCGCCGACCGCCGACGAAATCCGGGCCGAGGTGCTCACGGCGTTTCCGTCGGCCGATGTCGCCTACCGCGTGGACGCCAAGCGCCAGGGGATCGTCGACTCCTGGCCCCAGGACGTGGACGACACCGCTGCCCGCCGCGAGTGGGGCTTCGCCCCCGCACACGATTTCACCCGCGGATTCCGCGACTACCTCGTGCCGGAGATCAGGAACAAATACCGCGCGCGTCCAGGGGCGTAGGAGGCTCCGGCGGCGAGTGCGACTCCGTATTGCAGCGAGCGCGATCCGTCGCACCGCGCGTTGCCGCTCGCGTAAGCCCACAAGTCGTAAGCCATACGCCAGCCACAATGCGACGCCTCGCTTCGGGCTTCAGCTTCGGGCAGGTCGGCCTTCTGTCGGCCGCACCTTCAGAACTCCGCCCGCTCGCGTAGCGCCTGGGTGAGCCGGGCGAGATACTCGGCCCTCGGGATCTCGATCGCGCCGAACTGCTGGAGATGCGGCGTCGTCCACTGCGTGTCGAGCAGCGCGAAGCCGTGCGCACGCAGCCGGTCGACGAGTGCCACGAGCGCAGCTTTCGATGCGTCCGTTTCGCGATGGAACATCGACTCACCGAAGAACGCCCGGCCGAGGTGCACGCCGTAGAGCCCGCCCGCGAGCACGCCGGCGCGCCAGGTTTCGACCGAGTGCGCGATGCCCAGCCGATGCAGGTTGACGTAGCTCTCGAGGATCTCCTCCGTGATCCACGTGCCGTCGTCGTCGGGCCGATCGGCGCAGGCGCGCATGACGTCTTCGAACGCCGTGTCCACCCTTGTCTCGAACGTGCCGCGGCGCACGACGCGCGCGAGGCGCGCGGGTACGTGGAACGCGTCGAGCGGCAGGATGCCGCGCGGGTCGGGCGAGAACCAGCCGATGTCGCCGTTCTCCAGCCCCATGGGGAACACCCCCTCCCGATAGGCGGCGACGAGGACGGCTGGCGGAATCACGCGGGTCTCCGGACCGCTCGCGCGCACGGCATCGCGGCGATCACGCGTATTCGGGTGGCGGTTCGATGTGCGGCGCCGGCTTGCGGCCCGCGTCGGGACGGCCGCTTCCAGCCAGGCGGCTGATGGCGCGCACGGCCATGTCGTGGTCGCACAGGATTTGACACGACAGGCGCACGCCCTGCAGGCCGCGGGCAGCGAGCGCGTTCAGCTCGGCCTTGGTGTGCCGGGCCGGTTCGCCCTCGACGAACTCGACGCGGCAGGTCGTGCATCGCGCCTGGCCGCCGCACGCGTGCAGTTGATCGACGCCGGCGTCTTCCTCGAGCGCGAGCACGAGCCGCTTTCCGGCCGGGACCTCAAACGTACCGACATCGGCGACGGTGAGCTTCGGCATGTGAGGAGATGATAAGCGGTCCCGGGTCCGGGGTCCCGGGTCCTGGGGTCCTGGGGCGCGCGCCTCGGTCCGGTGGTCCGGGGTCCCGGGGTCGCGCGTTTCGGTTCGGTGGTCCTGGGTCCCGAGTTCGTGCGTTTCGGTCCGGTGGTCCGGGGTCCCGAGGTCGCGCGTTTCGGCCCGGTGGTCCGGTTCGCTGGTTCCACGGTTCTGCGGCGGCAGATCTTGCGATCTCGGGCGAGGGGTGGCTTGCAGAGATCGCCATGTTGGCGGGGGAATCACCAGTTTTCGCCCCAACCGTCACGGTCTCCGGTTTGCTCCTTTCCATGTCGTGGGCGTGAGGCGCTTGGAGGATCTGCAGTGTTGGCAGGCCACGCGCGCGTTCAAGCTCGAGGTGTATCGGCTGGTCCGTCAGAGCGCCGGCGCGCAGCGCGACGAGCGGTTCCGGCACCAGCTCATGGACGCGGCCGCCAGCGGCGAAGCCAACATCGCCGAGGGCTTCCGGCGATTCGGTGCGCGGCAGTTCGTTCACTTCCTCGGGTACGCGGTCGCGTCGATCGAGGAGGCTCGCCGCCGGCTGCAGGACGGTGTCGACCGCGGGTACATCGAGCAGGACGCTTGCGATCCGGTGCTCGCGGCCGGCCTCTCGGCGCTGAGACTCACGGTCGCGCTCAAGACGAGCCTGCTCCCATACGCGAAGAGATAAGAGAAACGGTCCCGGGTCCCGGGTCCTGGGTCCCGGGTGCTCGCGCTCCGGTCCTCCGGTCCTCAGGGCCTCAGGTTTCCCGAGACCATGCTCACAGCGCCAGGACCCGGGACCACCGAACCGAAACGCGCGACCCCAGGACCCGGGACCACCGGACCGAGACGCGCGACCCCGGGACCCGGGACCACCGGACCGAGAGGTGCGACCCCAGGACCCCGGACCACCGGACCGAGACGCGCGACGCCAGACCCCGGACCACCGAACCGAGACGCGCGACCCCTGGACCCGGGACCACCGAACCGAAACGCGCGACCCCTGGACCCGGGACCACCGGACCGACACGTGCGACCCCAGGACCCCGGACCACCGGACCAAGACGCGCGACCTCGGGACCCGGGACCACCGGACCGAGACGTGCGACCCCGGGACCCGGGACCACCGGACCGAGACGTGCGACCCCGGGACCCGGGACCACCGGACCGAGACGCGCGACCCCAGGACCCCGGACCGCCGGACCGAAACGCGCGACCCCGAGACCCCGGACCACCGGACCGAGACGCGCGACCCCGGGACCCAGGACCACCGGACCGAGACGTGCGACCCCTGGACCCGGGACCACCGGACCGAGACGTGCGACCCCGGGACCCAGGACCACCGGACCGAGACGCGCGACCCCGGGACCCCAGGACCACCGGACCGAGACGTGCGACCCCGGGACCCGGGACCACCGGACCGAGACGCGCGACCCCGGGACCCCAGGACCACCGGACCGAGACGCGCGACCCCGGGACCCGGGACCACCGGACCGACACGCGCGAACCGGGGACCCCGGACCACCGGACCGAGACGTGCGACCCCTGGACCCAGGACCCGGGACTAGTGAACCGTATACGGCTCGCTGAGCGTGAACGCCGCAATCACGACGTCGAACGCCTCTCCCGAACCGTTGATCATCTGGTAGGTGCCTTCCATCGTGCCGAAGGGCGTGCGCAAGGGACAGCCGGACGTGTAGGTGAACGATTCGCCCGGCTCGAGCACCGGCTGCTCGCCGACCACGCCCGGGCCGCGGACTTCCTCGACCACGCCCTCCGCGTTGGTGATGATCCAGTGTCGCGACAGCAGTTGGACGGTTTCGGCCCCCTCGTTCGCGATCGCGATGGTGTACAAGAAGAACCACTGTCGATCGCGGGGGCGCGAGCGTGCCGGCGAGTATTCGGCCACCACCGAGACCCTGATGTTCCGGGTGACGGCTTCCGACGTGAACATGGCCTCATGATGAACGAGACCGTCGACGGCCAGCAACCGGATTCAGGCCTGTGCGACTGCTGCTGCCATGCGAGGGTCGTCCGGAGCGATCGCGGCAGCCGCTTCGTTCGCTGTGCCCGCGCCGCGAGCGATCCGACGTTCCCGAAGTACCCGGCGTTGCCGGTCCTGCAGTGTGCCGGGTTCGAGACGCTTTTCCGCACCGGCGAGGTTGGCACATGATGATCCGCACATGAGCGACCTCCTCATCCCGTTGATCACGCTGACGGTGCTCGAGATCGTCCTCGGCGTGGACAACGTCATCTTCGTGTCGATCCTGTCCGGCAAGCTGCCGCTGGCGCAGCAGCGGCTGGCGCGGCGGGTCGGGCTGCTCGCCGCGATGCTGATGCGCATCCTGCTCCTGTGGTCCATCTTCTGGGTCTCGCGGCTCACGACGCCGCTGTTCGAGATTCTCGGTCGCGAGATCTCGGGCCGCGATCTGATCCTGCTCGGCGGCGGCCTCTTCCTGCTGGCGAAGGCGACGTTCGAAATCCACGAGCGGCTGGAAGGGCCCGAGCAGGCGCACGGCAGGCCTGCCGCGTCGTTCTGGAGCGTCATCGGCCAGGTGATGCTGCTCGACATCGTGTTCTCGCTCGACTCGGTCATCACGGCGATCGGCATGGCCGACGACGAGCGCGTGATGATTGCCGCGATCGTGCTGGCGGTGCTCGTGATGCTCGTTGCCGCCGAGCCCATCAGCACCGTCGTCGAGACGCACCCGACGATCAAGGTGCTCGCGCTGTCGTTCCTGTTGTTGATCGGCATGTCGCTCGTCGCCGACGGCTTGGGACAGCACATCCCGAAGGGCTACGTCTATTTCGCGATGGGCTTCTCGGTCTTCGTCGAGATGATCAACATCCGCGTGCGGAGGACGGCCGAGGCGCCCGTCCAGCTTCGGACGCCGTTCGAAAGTGAGCGAGAGAAGACCTAGACGGTCCGGCGGTCCTGGGTCCCGGGTCCCGGGTTCGCGCGTTTCGGTTCTGCGGTCCCGGGTGCCGAGTTCGCGCGTTTCGGTCCGATGGTCCGGCGATCCGAGCCGCCGTGCTCGGATTGCGGGCCGGCACTCAGCGCCATGACCAAAGGCCGGCCGCCGGCAGACTTCACCACCACCACCACCACCACGGATGCCTAGCCCTGTCAGATCTGGCACTTCAATTGCTTAGCGCAGACATCATGCCGACGTCGATTCGCTGGACCGTCCTGGCGGTCTGCCTCCTCTTCCCCTCAGCCGCGCACGCGACGCCGCTGCTGACGAGCGCGTTCGAAGGCCAGCTCGAGGCGTGGTTGGGTCAAGGCAACCTCGACTTCACGAACGTCTTTACGAAGAACAGCGCCGACCCGAACAACGACGACTCACTCGACTTCCATGCGAAGGCGGACGGCAAGGGCGCGACGTTCACGCTCCTCGAAGCGGTCGTCGGCACACAGACGTTCGTGATCGGCGGCTACAACCCGCTGAGCTGGTCCTCGATCTTCGACTACAACCCCAGCACGACGGATGCCCAGCGCACGGCCTTCATCTACAACCTGACGACCGGCGTGAAGATGAATCAGCGGTTGTCTTCCGACATCGTTTACTTTGGCGGGTCTTTCGATTTCGGCGTGTATCAAACCTACAACTATTCAGGATACGGGCCAACGTTCGGCGGCGGGCACGACATCCTGGTAAACTCCGCACTCAACGGCGGGTATGCCGTTCAGTTCAGCTATGGCTCTGGCGCGCCCTGCGGCTATGGGGGCCAGAGCATCGTCGGCGTCACGTACCTGACGACGCCGTGCCCGACGTCGGCGCCCTACTTCTTCAGCTCCGTCGGCGCGCTCGAGGTCTACACGTTCGCGCCGGCCGCGGCCGATCCGCTCGCGACGCCCGAACCCGCCACGTTGACGATGCTCGGCCTCGGCCTGCTGGGCGCGGCGAGATATCGAAGAAAGATGGTCCGGTAGTCCCGGGTCCCGGGTCCCGGGTCCCGGGTTCGCGCGCTCCGGACGTTATGGTCCTGCGGTCCTCCGCTGGGACTACCTGACAAGCCGCGAACTTCGAGACCCGGGACCAGCGGACAAGCCGCGCGGACTTCGGGACCCGGGACCACCGGACCAAGACGCGCGACCTCGGGACCCGGCACCACCGGACCAAGACGCGACCCCGGGACCCGGGACCATCGGACCAAAACGCGCGAACCCGGGACCCGGGACCCGGGACCCGGCACCGTCTAGTATCTTTGTCTCTTGGCCTCTCATCGCACGTTCAGTCCCCAACGAGTCGAACGCGCCCGCGGCATGAGTCAGTACCGGGACGGCGGCACGCCGGACAAGAAGCCGGTCCGCTGGTCGCTCGCGCTCGAGGAGGCGCGCAAGCTCGTCTGGGCGAGACGCGGCCGGCTCGCCGCGGGCCTGCTGCTCATGCTCGTGAACCGGATCGCGGGCCTCGTGCTGCCCGCCGCCTCCAAGTACCTGATCGACGACGTCATCGGGAGGGGGCGCGTGGAGCTGCTCTCCACCATCGCGTGGGCGGTCGGCGCCGCCACGCTCGTCCAGGCCGTGACGCAGTTCGGGCTGTCGCAGGTCCTCGGCGTCGCCGCGCAGAAGGCCATCACGGACATGCGCCGGCGCGTCGAGGCGCACGTGATGCGGCTGCCGGTGCGCTTCTTCGACACGACGCAGACCGGCGTGCTGATCTCGCGCATCATGAGCGACGCCGACGGCATCCGCAATCTCGTCGGCACGGGGCTCGTCCAGCTCACCGGCAGCATTCTCACCGCGGTGTTCGCGCTCGGCTTCCTGCTGTACCTCAACTGGCACCTCACGGTGGTGACGATCGTCGTGCTGGCCGCGTTCGGCGGCGCGATGGGCTACGCGTTCCGGACGCTGCGGCCGCTCTTCCGCGAGCGGGGCAAGCTGTCGGCTGACCTGACGGGCCGGCTGAACCAGGCGCTCGGCGGCGTGCGCGTGGTCAAGACCTACACGGCCGAGCGGCGCGAGGACCTCGAGTTCACCAAGGGCGCGCACAAGCTCTTCCGCAACATCGCGAAGTCGATGACCGGCGTGTCGGCGACGACGGCGTTCTCGAGCGTGATCATCGGGGCGATCGGCATCGTGATGATCCTCGTGGGCGGACGCGCGATCGTCAACGGCACGATGACGGTGGGCGACCTCTTCTCCTACATCTTCTTCACGGGCCTGATGGCGGCGCCGATCGTCCAGATCGCGTCGATCGGCACGCAGATCAGCGAGGCGTTCGCCGGCCTCGATCGCATCCGCGAGATCCTCGACACGCCGCGCGAAGACGCCGACGATGCATCGCGTGCCGCCGTGGACGAGGTCGCGGGCGACGTGGAGTTCGACCACGTCTGGTTCGAGTACACGCCCGGCGTGCCGGTGCTCAAGGACGTCTCGTTCCACGCGCCGGCCGGCACGACGACGGCGCTCGTCGGATCGTCCGGCTCCGGCAAGAGCACGCTCATCAGCCTCGTCATGGCCTTCAACCGTCCCACGGCGGGCGAGGTCCGGATCGACGGCCGCAACCTGCTCGACCTGCGTCTGGCCGACTACCGGCGGCACCTGGGCGTCGTGCTGCAGGACAACTTCCTCTTCGACGGCACGGTCGTCGACAACATCCGCTACGGCACGCCGCACGCGACGCTCGACGACGTCGAGCGGGTGAGCCGCATCGCGCACGCCGACGAGTTCATCGACAAGTTCGAGAAGGGCTACGACACGGTCGTCGGGGAGCGCGGGATTCGCCTGTCGGGCGGCCAACGGCAGCGGATCGCGATCGCGCGCGCGATCCTCGCGGACCCGAGAGTCCTGCTCTTGGACGAAGCGACCTCGAGCCTCGACAGCGAGAGCGAGGCGATGATCCAGGACGGCCTGCGATCGCTCCGCCGCGGCCGGACGACGTTCGTGATCGCGCACCGGCTGTCGACGATCCGCAGCGCCGATCAGATCCTCGTGCTCGAGGAAGGCGCCATCGTCGAGCGCGGCACGCACGCCGAGCTGCTGGCGCTGGGCGGGCGGTACCGGCAGCTCTACGACAAGCAGTACCACTTCGAGACGAACCGCTTCATCAACCCGGGCGAGGACTTCACGCCGGACGTCGAGGGCGCCGCGCCGGCCGCGCCGGCGACGCCGGCCGTGCAGGTAGAATGAACGGTTGATGCCGCAGTTCATCTACACGATGAAGGGGTTGGGCAAGACGTATCCGCCCGACTCGGTCGTCTTCAAGGACATCTGGCTGTCGTTCTTCTACGGCGCGAAGATCGGCATTCTCGGTGCGAACGGATCGGGCAAGTCCACGCTCCTCCGGATCATGGCCGGTCTCGATCCCGACTATCACGGGGAGGCCACGCTCTCGGCGGGCTACACCGTCGGATACCTCCCGCAGGAGCCGGCGCTCGACGCGTCGAAGAGCGTGCGCGGCAACGTCGAGGAGGGCGTCGCGCCGATCCGGGCGCTCTTGACGCGCTTCGACGAGATCAACGAGAAGTTCGGCCAGGATCTCTCGCCCGACGAGATGGACAAGGTGCTCGAGGAGCAGGCGAAGGTCCAGGACGCCATCGAAGCCGCCGGCGCCTGGGATCTCGACTCGAAGCTCGAGCACGCGATGGACGCGCTGCGCCTGCCGCCGCCCGACGCCGAGGTCACGACGCTCTCGGGCGGCGAGCGCCGCCGCGTCGCGCTGTGCAGGCTGCTGTTGCAGTCGCCCGATCTGCTGCTGCTCGACGAGCCGACGAATCATCTCGATGCCGAGTCGGTCGCATGGCTCGAGCGGTTCCTGCACGACTACAAGGGGAGCGTCGTCGCCGTCACGCACGACCGCTACTTCCTCGACAACGTGGCGGGCTGGATCCTCGAGCTGGACCGGACCCGCGCGTTCCCGTACGAGGGCAACTACTCCGGCTGGCTCGAGCAGAAGCAGAAACGGCTGGCGCTCGAGGAGAAGCAGGAGACGCGGCGCCAGCGCACGCTCGCCCACGAGCTCGACTGGATTCGCATGTCGCCGCGCGCGCGGCAGGCCAAGGGGAAGGCGCGCCTCAACGCGTACGAGCAGTTGCTCGCCGAGGACACGACGGAGAAGATCGAGAACGTCGAGATTTACATTCCGCCCGGCCCGCGCCTCGGCGACGTCGTCGTGGACGCCAGTCATCTGCGCAAGGGGTACGGCGACACGCTGCTCATCGACGATCTCAGCTTCACGCTGCCGCGCGGCGGCATCGTGGGCGTGATCGGGCCGAATGGCGCCGGGAAGACAACGCTGTTCCGCATGCTGGTGGGGCAGGAGCGGCCCGACGACGGCGCGCTCAAGATCGGCGACACCGTCCAGTTCGGCTACGTGGACCAGTCGCGAGACTCGCTGTCGGCGGACAAGACGGTCTGGGAGGACATCTCCGGCGGAGAGGACGAGATCCTGCTCGGCAGGAAGGCGATCAACTCCCGCGCGTACGTGTCGTGGTTCAACTTCCGCGGGCGGGATCAGCAACGAAAGGTCGGGACGCTGTCGGGAGGCGAGCGCAATCGCGTCCACCTCGCCAAGCTCCTGCAGCGTGGGTGCAACGTGCTCCTGCTCGACGAGCCGACCAACGACCTCGACATCGACACGCTGCGCGCGCTCGAAGACGCGCTGCTGCAGTTCCCGGGCTGCGCGGTCGTCATCTCGCACGACCGCTGGTTCCTCGACCGCATCGCGACGCACATCCTGGCCTTCGAAGGCGACAGCCACGTCGAGTGGTTCGCCGGCAACTTCCAGGACTACGAGGCGGACAAGAAGCGCCGGCTCGGCGCCGACGCGGACCAGCCGCACCGGATCAAGTACCGCAAGCTGATGCGCTGACGCGGCGGTCGATCGCGATGCCGTTGGTGTGGCTGTACCCGCCGGAGCTGCTCGAGGCGGTCCGGAACCTCGGGTTCGACCCGAGGCCCGAGACGCCGCCCGTCTTCGTCCGCAGCGCAGTCAACGACCTCTACCGCTACGAGCTGCGCCGCCTGCGCGACCGCCACAAGGCCGGCCAGATCGCGCGCGGGCCGTTCCTCGACGCCGTCATTGCGCTGCGGAAGAAGTACTGGGTGCTGACGCTGCAGACGCCGGCCTGGGAACGGATCTGCGGCGCAGGCTGACCCTCAGTCTTCCGCCTCGGGCACCGGTGAGCGCGGCGTCGACGTCCTGCTCTCCGCCAGCGCGCGTCCTTCCAGGAATGGATCGCGGTATGGGACGAATCGCAGGTCGGGCGGTGCGCCCGGCAGGATTTCGCGGACGTACCAGGCGAGGCCGCGCTCCTGCCGCCAGTCGCGCGGGTAGCCGAGCGACACTTCCTCGAACCGCGCGCCGTCGCGCCAGAGCGTCGTCCGCAGGTGCAGGTGGCCGGAAACCGTCACGCGCGCGCGATATCGCCTGGCCCAGTCTTCGGTGCGCGCCGTGCCCGACCACAGCGAGAACCGAGGGATGCGTGGTGGCCGAGCCAGGTCGTATCTGAGCGGCCAGTGGTTGACGAGCACCGTGCGCGCATGGGGCGGCAGCGCGTCCAACCGCGCCTCGGTCCAGTCGCACCGCGCCGCGCACCACTCGGCCACCGATGACCACGGAGACGGATCGAGCCAGTGCTCATCGGCCGATCGCGTGCCGGCGTCACGCGCCCAGCGCCGCGCCTCGTCGAATGGCACGTCGGGCGGCCGGAAGCTGTAGTCGAACAGCAGGAACATCGGGACGATGAAGGTTCCAGGAGCGTCAGGCCACTCGAGGTACTCGTCCTCGGGCGTCAGCGCTCCATGACGTCGACAAATCGCGAGGAGCTCCTCGTACCGATCCTGGCCACGCGTGCGCTCGGTGCCGTGTCGATGCGTCCAGAGATCGTGATTGCCCGGCACCCAGATCACGCGGCCGACACGCTCGCCAAGGACGTCGAGCGCGAGCGTCAGATGCTCCGGCCGCTCACCGGTGTCGCCGGCGAGGACGAGCCACGCGTCGTCGCCGAAGCGGGGGAGCGCGAGCAATGCCTCGCGGTTCTCCCGGTGCGCGAGGTGCAGATCGCTGATGGCCAGCAGCCGCATGTCAGGGAAGCCAGTCGACGGGAAACGGTTCGAGGCGGAAGGCCGGCCGCCGTGCCGTGCCGACGGCGGTGGCCACGTAGTGGCCGCCGTCGAGCTCCGCGAGCGAGAACTGCCAGGCGGGATCGGTTCCCGCCAACGAGCCGCTGAACGCCACGGTGATCTCGTCTCCGATCGTGAAAGAGAGATCCGACAGGTGCACCGCGATCCCGAGGCCTCGCGCCTTGAGGTACGCCTCCTTCAGCGTCCAGTAGCGCAGGAACCGGTCGCGCCAGCCCTCGTCGCCGGCCGCTTCGATGTCGGCGGCCTCGGCCGGCGCGCAGAACCGCCGCACGAGTTGGCGGTCGAGGGCGGCGCGATGCCGGCATTCGACGTCCGCACCGACTTCGCCGCACCGCGAGATCGCGCAGACGACGATGCCGTGGCTGTGCGCGAGGTTGAAGGAGAGCGGCGGAGCGATAACGGCGCCGAGTTCGGGCCGGCCGCGCGCGCCTTCCCGCCACGGCCAGTCGGCCGCGATGCCGAGGCTGCGTGCGACGAGCCTTCGCGCCATGACGCGCCCGAGCGCGAACATCCGGCGATCCACCTCCCGGCGGAACCGGCTGTAGCGGTCGGTCTCGGCCGGCGAGAGCCACGCGTGCGCGCGGGCGAGGCGGGCATCGTCTTCGAAGGCCTCGTCCGTCCGCGCGTGCCAGACGTGCACGACGTCGCGATCGGCGAGGGGAGATGGGTCGAGCCCAGGCATGGTCCGCGTCAACAGCCCCGAGCCAGCGCGGCAGGAGCCCGTCGAGCCGTGTCCTCACGAGCATTGTTTCGTACGTTTGCCAGCGCCGGTAACGGCAGGCGCCGCGAGCGCGCGTGGCCAGCGCGCGTGGCGGACCGCAGGCCTGTAGACTGTCCGGTCATGAACAGCTCCGCGTCCGTGGTCGCGCGCCTCGTGCAGGCCGTCGGCGAGGCGCAGGTCAGCGCCGCTCAGGCGATCGAGCCGCGCTATCTCGGCGACTGGATGGTGACCATGACGAATGGCCGTCCGCTCGCGGTGATCAGGCCGCGGACGACGGCCGACGTGTCGGCCGCGCTGCGTATATGTCACGACAGCGGAACGCCGGTGGTGCCGCAGGGTGGGTTGACCGGGCTGGCTGGCGGCGCGACGCCGATCGACAGCAGCGTCGTGATCTCCCTCGAGCGCATGAGCGGCGTCGAGGAGATCGACGCCGCGGCGGCAACCTTGACGGCGCTTGCCGGCACGCCGCTCCAAGCGATCCAGCAAGCCGCGGCCGACGCCGGGTTTCTGTTTCCGCTCGACCTCGGCGCCAGGGGATCGGCGCAGATTGGGGGCAACGTCGCGACCAACGCGGGCGGGAACCGGGTGATTCGCTACGGCATGACGCGTGACCTCGTGCTCGGCCTCGAGGCCGTGCTGGCCGACGGCACGGTCGTCACCTCGTTGAACAAGCTCATCAAGAACAACGCCGGTCTGGACGTTCGCCAACTGTTCGTCGGCTCCGAGGGGACGCTCGGCATCATCACGCGCGTCGTGCTGCGGCTCTTTCCGCAGCCGAGAACGCAATCGGTCGCGTTCTGCGCCCTCGACGGTTACGACCGCGTCGTCGCCTTCCTGCGGCACGCGCGGGCGGCGCTCGGGGGAACGTTATCGGCGTTCGAGATGATGTGGCCGGACTTCTACGCGCTCGTCGCACACCCGGCATCAGGCCTCCCGGCGCCGCTTCCGGCCGGTGCGGGCGCCTATGTGCTGGTCGAGGCGCTCGGCGCGAGCCCGGCCGCCGACGCCGCCGCGTTCGAACAGATGCTGACGACGGCGTTCGAGCAGGGGCTGATCGCCGATTCGGTCGTCGCGCAGTCGGCGGCGGAGGCGAAAGGCCTCTGGAGCGTGCGCGACGCGCCCGGCGAATTCCACCGGCTGCTCTGGCCGCACGTCGGCTTCGACATCGGCCTGCCCATCGGCGTCATGGGCCGGTTCGTCGAGGCTTGCGGCGACGCGCTGCGCCGCCAATGGCCCGGTGCGAGGACGGTCTTCTTTGGGCACGTGGGCGACTCGAACCTGCACGTGAACGTCAAAGTCCGCGAGGGCGAGCAGCCGGCCGCCGACGTCAATACGCTCGTCTACGGGCTCGTGCGGGAGTTCGGCGGCACGATCTCGGCCGAGCACGGGATCGGCCTCCTCAAGCGGCCCTACCTCGCCTATTCGCGTACGGCCGAGGAAATCGCCATGATGCGCACGCTGAAGCGGGCGCTCGACCCGAAGGGCATTCTCAACCCCGGGAAAGTCCTGTGAAACTATTTCGCGGCCTCGGGGTTTATTACCGAGCGCGTGACAACGCGGCGGCGCGGTATGTCGTCCAACCTCCGGGAGCCATCATGAGACCACGTGCAGTTGCGATCACCCTCTGGGCACTTTGCAGCATCTCGCTCACGGCCTCGGCTTGCGGCGGTGTGCCGGCGCTGCTCGCGGATGGCAAGCGAGCCGAGGGCACGTTCTCGAGGACACTTCAGGTGACGGGGCCCGTCAGCCTCGATATCTCCACTGGATCCGGCCGCGTCGTCGTGGTCAGCGGCGCGGCCGGGCACGTCGTGGTCGAGGGGCAGATCCGGGCCAACGAGGACGGCATGTTCGGGCGGCTGACGCTCGATCCGGAGGAGCGCGTCCGGCGCCTGGTCAGCGCGCCGCCCGTCGAGCAATCCGGCGGATCGATCCGCATCGGGCACATCGACGATGAAGACCTGCGCCGCAACATTTCGATCAGCTACCGCGTGACGGTGCCGGCCGATACTGCCGTCGTGTCGCGCACCGGGTCGGGTTCGCAGCAGATCGAGGGCCTCGCGCGGGACGTGACGGTGACGACCGGGTCTGGCTCGATCCGCCTGCGCCAGATTGGCGGCGCGGTGCGAGCGTCGACCGGCTCCGGCTCGATCGTCGCCGACGGCATCGGGGGCGACTTCGACGCGCGAACCGGCAGCGGTCCCATCGAGGGCACCGGCGTCTCCGGTCGCATGATGGCGCGGACCGGCAGCGGCGGCATTCGCCTCGCGCAGAGCGGCCCCGGAGACGTCGACGTGTCGGCCGGCTCCGGCCGGATCGACTTGTCGGGCATCCGCGGCGGCGTCCGCGCGCACACGTCGAGCGGCTCGCTGACGGTGAGCGGTGAGCAGACCGCCGACTGGAGGCTCTCGACGTCGTCCGGAAGCGTCGACGTGGATCTGGCCGGCAGCCCGGCGTTCGATCTGGACGCGAGCGGCGGCAGCATCGAGACCGAGTACCCGATCACGGTCACGGGCAGCCTGAGCCGGCGAAGGCTCCGCGGAGCGGTCAATGGCGGCGGACCGCTCCTTCAGGTTCAAACGTCCTCGGGCCGCGTCCGCATTCGATAGCGGCCAGGTTCACGCCTCGCGCACCTTCGTCCTGCTCGTGGCGGAGCGGCCGGCGTACGCCTGAACCCTGGTATCATTGCCGCTGTTTCGAGGCCGGCGCGGTGGCGTCATGAGCCGTGGACACGAGCGCTCGACGCTCGGCATCGCCACGACAGTCGCCACGGCTCGCCAGCGCTCAACGCTCCTCTCGTCTTCGCCTGCGACTGACGTCACCGTTCCCGTTGTCTTCTCATGTCGATCGCGTGTGTGTTTCCAGGTCAGGGATCGCAGGGCAAGGGCATGGGCGGCGAGCTCTTCGATCGGTTCGCCGACTGGACCGCTGAAGCCGATGCGATCCTGGGTTACTCGGTTCGCGAGCTGTGCTTGGAGGACCCCGGCGGGCAGCTCGGGCTGACGGCGTTCACGCAGCCGGCGCTGTTCGTCGTCAACGCGATGACGTATCGCGCGCGGAGCGAACGTGGCTCGACGCCGCCTGCCTATCTCGCGGGGCACAGCCTCGGCGAGTACAACGCGCTCGTGGCGGCGGGTGTATTCGACTTCGCCACGGGGCTGCGTCTCGTCCAGCGTCGCGGGGCGCTGATGGGACGTGTGAGCGGCGGCGGCATGACGGCCGTCATCGGGCTCGAGCCCGCGCGGATCGAAGCGGTGCTGGCCGAGAGCGAGGCCGGGCGGCGGCTCGACGTCGCGAACTTCAATTCGTTCGAGCAGACCGTGATCGCCGGGCCGAAAGACGATCTCGCAGCCGTGGCGCCGGCGCTCAAGGCGGCCGGAGGCCGCGCGATTCCGCTCAAGGTGAGTGCGCCGTTCCATTCACGGTACATGCGCGAGCCGATGGCGGAGTTCGTCGCGTTCCTCGCGCAGTTCCCGCTGCGCGCGCCCGCCATTTCCGTGATCGCGAACCTCACCGGCCGGCCCTACGACCCGGGCCGGCTGCGCGAGACGCTCGCCGAGCAGATCGCGCACTCGGTGCGATGGCTCGACTCGATGCAGTACCTGATCGCGCACGGCGTCACGGAGCTCGAAGAGACCGGCCCCGGCGCCGTGCTGACGAAGCTCGCGGCGCAGATTCGCGCTCGCGCGTCGTGAGCCGCGCTGTAAGAACGTCACGGCCGAAGGCAAGACCTACACGACCTGTCCGATCGGGTCGCTGAGATTCTCACGACGCCACGACGTCACCTGTGGCACAGACCGTGCTTTTGTGGGCGGAAGGAAATCACCTCGCGCGCGGCGCGGGTGTGTGACCGACGAGTCTTCGATCTCTGGGTCCCGGTGCCGAGGTTCCATCCCGCACGGCATTCGGGTCTCGAGCCGACAGGAGTGCGGACGTCTTCGCTCGGGAGGGGGCGGCGGCGTTCCGCCTCTTGTCGTGTGTTGCGCGCTCAGGCGCCAGCCTCTTGAACCTGCCCGCCGGCGTCGGGCCGATCACATCCCGTTCTTCTCCAGGAACCTGACGAGCTCCTGATTCTCGGGGAACTCGCGCGCGAGTTGCTGCGCGGCCATGACGGCCGCCGGCAGGTTGCGCTCGCGCTGTTCCATGTCCCAGAGTGCGAAGCCTGCCTCGGCTCTGTCGAAGCGCGACACGTCGCTCGCCGCGACCTCGCGCACGGTGGCGAGCGCGCGCTTCCTGTTCCCGCCTCCGAGGATCCAGCGGAAGCCGCGCGTCATCTTCGTGTCGACGATGTAGTCGATCCAGGCACGTGCGATCCGAGCGCGCGGATGCCGCGGGTTGGCCTTGAGCACGGCATCGAGCGACCGACGCGCCTCCCAGTACTCGTTCCAGCCCGTTCGTTGGCCGAGCGTACCCAAACGCATCCACACGTAGTTGAGATCGAGCTTCCCGAGGTAGTACAGCGCGTCTTGATCAGCCGGATCCGCCGCGACCTGCGCGCGCGCCGCGGCGCGGCCGGCCGCGAAATCCTCCATGAAGTTCGCGACGATAGCGGCGCAACTGCTGCACTGCTTGTACAGCCGCTCGCGATCCTCTCCGTCGCCCATGGCGCGGCGAAGCTGGAAGTGCAGGGCGGACGTCCGCAGGTCGTACGTCGCCAGATTCTCGGGATCGGCCGTGCGGACGCTGAGGGCGACTTCGGCGGACGGTTCGTATCGGCCGCTGTAGAACAGGTGCAGCCCGTGCTCGAGCGCCGGGGTGCCTGCCGTCGCCTCCGGCGGCAGGTTCGATTGGGCCACGGCGGTGAGCGGCGTCGCGATCAGCAGGCAGCACACGGCGAGCGTCCGCACGAGACGCCCGGCGCGCGTGTCCAGCTTTCCAAACGCCACACTCCATGTTACCGTTCCTTCGGCCTTGGGTGCCCACGAGGGGCATAACGGGGAAGTCCGGTGCGAGTCCGGCGCGGTTCCGCCACTGTGAGCGAGGGCGGTCGCTTCGAGTTGCCACTCAGCTTCGGCTGGGGAAGGTGAAGCGACCAGCAGGTCACCACGACTGCACCTCCGAGCCAGGAGACCTACCCAGGGTGTTTCGGCTGACTTTCTGCGGCCAACAGAAAGGGTCTCCATGCACGCTCGCTCGCGGTTCTTCCAGCTTTCCTTCACGGTTCTCCTTCTGCTGTTCAGTTCCGACGCCCGTGCGGGGCAACCGGCCGGCACGATTGCCGGTCACGTGCTCGATCCGCTCGGCGCACGCGTTCGCGGCGCGTCCGTGACGCTCCTCCGCGAAGACGCGCGCCTCTCGTCCGCCACGACTGACGACGAGGGCGCGTTCTCGTTTCCTGCGCCGGCGGAACGTGGCCGATGCCGCATCGAGGCGGTGGCGCCGGGGTTCCTGACGGCTCGCCTGCCGCCGTTCTTCGTGGATGCGGCTGGCCGCCGCGATCTCCGGCTCGTGCTGTCGCTCGGGCCGTTCGCGCAGGAGACGGTGGTGTCCGCGGCAGCGGCCGAGCTGCCGCAGTCGCAGGTCGGGGCGTCCGTCACGGTGATCGACCGCGCCGATCTCGATGCGTCCCGGAAGGCCGAGGTGCTCGAGGCGCTGCGCACCGTGCCGGGCGCGTTCGTGCTGCAGACCGGCGCGCGCGGCGGCACCGCGTCGCTGTTCCTTCGCGGCGGCAACTCCGGCTTCGCGAAGGTCATCGTCGACGGCGTGCCGGTGAACGAGATCGGCGGCGCGTTCAACTTCTCGGATCTCCAGACCACCGGCATCGAGCGCGTCGAGGTGCTGCGCGGCGCGAACAGCGTGCTGTACGGCACCGACGCGCTCGCCGGCGTCGTGACCGTCACGACGCGGCGCGGCCGATCACGACGGCCCGAAGTCGTCTACGCGACGGAAGGGGGATCGTTCGGCACCTCGCGGCACACCACGTCGGTGGCCGGCGCGGCCGGGCGGCTCGACTACTTCTCCGCGTTCTCGCGGATCGACACCGACAACCAGACGCCCAACGGCTCGTTCGTCAACGACACCTACACGGGCCGGTTCGGCGCGGCGGCCGGTCGCACCACCGATATCGACCTGGCCGTGCGTCATAGCGCGACGCGCCAGGGCGTGCCGAATGCGGTGGACTACTTCGGCATCGCGGACGACTCGTCGCAGCGCACGACCACCACAACGGTGGCGCTCTCGGCGCGGTCTCGGCTCGGCAGCCGGCTGACGACGGACGTTCGCGTCTCGTCCGTCGAGTACTCGCTCCGACTGGACAATCCGGCACCGACCGGCGAGCCGTTCGATCCCTTCGGGTTCGGGCCGACCTATCTCGGCGACGTCGTCACCATCCGCGGCGCGAACGGCACCGTCGCGACGGGCCGGGCCGTCCTCGACTTCGGCGGCGCGTACCCCATGCGCTACGACTCCGAGAGCCGCCGCCGATCGCTCTACGCCGTCGCCGACTACCGGCTGCGTCCGGCCCTCAGCGTGGCCGGAGGGCTCCGGCTGGACGACGAGCATGGGGTGAGCGGCGCCGGGCTTCGCCAATCCGTCGATCGCCGCGACGTCGGTGCGTTCGTCGAAGCGCGTGCGGCGACCGGACGTCTGTTCGTCAACGCCGGCCTCGGCGTCGACCACCACACGGTGTTCCAGACGACCGTCGTGCCCAGGCTGTCGGTGGCGGCCTACTTGCGTGCGCCCGCCGCGAGCGCGCGCCTCGGCGAGACCAAGGTCACGTTCAACGCTGGAAGAGGCGTGAAGGCGCCATCGCTGCTGCAGGAGCTCTCGTCGCTGTCGAGCCTCGTGCAAGCATCGCCGTCCGCGACGCTTTCGGTCGATCCGCTGCGGCCCGAACGCAGCACCGGCCTCGACGTCGGCCTCGAGCAGGCGGCGCTCGGCGGGCGCGTGCGGCTCAACGTCACGTGGTTCGAGAACAGGTTCACCGACCTGATCGAGTACGTCGGCTCCACCTGGCTCTCGCGTTTCGGCGTGGCCGACGATCTCATCGCGGCCGCCGGCTACGGCGCGTACATGAACTCGCAGGCGTATCGCGCGCGTGGCCTCGAGACGGCCGTCACCGCCGCGCTCGCCCCGCCGCTCCGCGTGACCGCGACGTACACGTACCTGTCGTCGCGCGTGACGCGGTCGTTCGACAGCAGCGCGCTTCTGCCGTCCATCAACCCGGCCTATCCCGATCAACCGATCGGCACCTACTCGCCGCTCGTCGGCGGCCGGCCGTTCCGGCGTCCTGCGCACACCGGCGGCGTGGTGCTCGAGTACAGCCAGGGCCCGTTGCGCCTGTTCGCCAACGCCTCGATGGCGGGCCGCTACGACGACAGCACGTTCCTGAGCGATCCGGACTTCGGCAGCACGATGCTCCTGCCGAATCGCGATCTCGGCGCGGCGGTGCGTCGTGTCGACGCCACGATGTCCTGGGCGCTCACGCCGCACGTGTCGGCGTACGTCGCGGTCGACAACCTGCTGAACGCCCAGTACGAGTCCGCCTCCGGATACCCGGCGCTCGACCGCGCCGGCCGGGCCGGTCTGCGAATTGGGTTCGGCGGCGATCGCACGCCGATCTCACCAGCTCGGCAGGACTGACGCGTGCCCGGCGGGGCGCGACGAGAACAGCGTCGCGCCCCGCGGACCGAGGGTCGCATACGTGTCGGCGATCACGTGCCGCGCGCGCTCGACCGCGTCGGCGCGCACCAGGCAGATCGCCGAGCCGCCGAAGCCCCCGCCCGTCATGCGGGCGCCGAACACGCCGCCGGGTTCGCCGATCTCGCGCGCGGTCTCGACGACGAGGTCGAGCTCGCGGCAACTGACCTCGTAGTCGCCGCGAAGCGACGCGTGGCTCGCGTACATCAGCCGTCCGAATTCCGGCCAGTCGCCGGCCGCCATCGCGCGCGCGGCGGCGAGCGTCCGAGCGTTCTCGCCGACGACGTGCCTCGCGCGGCGGAGGAGGACGGGATCGAGCGCGGCCCGATTGACATCCTCGAGGGTCGCGTCCCTGAGCGCCGGCACGCCGATCGCCGCCGCGGCGGCGCGGCACTCCGCATGCCGGCGCGCGTACTCGCCGCTGGCGAGGTCGTGGCGCACGTTCGTGTTCACGATCAGCACGACGACGGCCGGATCGTCCATCGGGATGTGGTCGACCGCGAGCGACCGGCAGTCGATCAGCAACGCGTGGTTCTCGGTCGCCATCGTCGACGTGAACTGGTCCATGATCCCGCTCGGCACGCCGGCGAACTCGCGCTCGGCCCGCTGGCAGAGCAGCGCTTTCGCCACCGGCGTGAGCGCGCGTCCCGATGCGGTCTCAAGGAGCGTCGCCACCGCCACCTCGAGCGCGGCGCTGCTCGAGAGGCCGCTGCCGGCCGGCACGTCGGACTCGATGACGGCCCGCAGCCCAGGAATCGGCGTGCGTTCGGCGGCGAAGCCGTCGATGACGCCCCGCACGTAGTTGGCCCACTGCGGCGCGCCTCGCCGCGGGGGCACCGTGAGGTCGATCCTCACGCCCTCCTCGGCCCACGCGCTGTGGAACACGGCCGTGCGATCGGACGAGGGGCCCGCGGCGATCGCCGTGCGGCGGTCGATCGCCATCGGCAGCACGAACCCGTCGTTGTAGTCGGTGTGCTCGCCGATGAGGTTCACGCGACCTGGCGCCGCGACGAGCCAGAGGGGATCCGCCCGATAGCGATCGCGGAAGGCCTCGACGGCGCGGCTGGCAGCGGGCACGGCCATGACGCGATGATATCTGGACATCTGGCTTCCCGATGGAGGCGGGCTCCCGATGTGCGCGCCGGCGAGCCGCGCCGTTCGGAAGCGGCGCACGTCACGTAGACTGCGCAGCATGTCTCTCTCGTCCTCTCGCCGTCGTCCCGTGGTCGCGGTCATCGACATCGGTTCCAACTCGGGCCGCGTCGTCGTGCTCGAGGCCGATCAGGCGCGTCATCTGCGGCTGCTCACCGGCTCGCGCGCGCCGCTGCGGCTGGTCGGCGACGTGGACGAGCACGCGCACCTCAGTGAGGAGACGATGGCGCGCACGATGGAGGCGGTGCGGGACTTCCACGCGGTGGCCAAAGGCGCCGGCGCCTCGCGTGTGGTGGCCGTCGCGACCGCCGCGATGCGTGATGCGCGGAACGGGCGGCTGTTCATGGAGCGGCTGCGTCGCGAGCTCGGCCTCCAGGTGCGGATCCTGAGCGGCCGCGACGAAGCGCGGCACGGGTTCGCCGGCGCGATCCGCGGCCTGCCGGTCGCCAACGGCCTGCTCTTCGACCTCGGGGGCGGCAGCCTGCAGATCTCGCAGTTCCGCGCGCGCCGGCTGCAGCATGCCGTCAGCCTGCCCCTCGGGGCCCTCCGGCTGAGCCGGATGTTCCTCGAGTCCGATCCGCCGAGGCCGCGCGAGCTGCGGAAGCTGCGCGCGCACGTGGCGAAGCACCTGTCGAAGGCCCGCCTGCCGCGGCTCCGCCGCAGCGACGTGGTCGTCGGCACCGGCGGCACGCTGCGAAACCTCGCGAAGATCGATCGCAGCCTGCACGAGTACCCGATCAGCACGCTGCACGGGTACGTGGTGCCGCTGAAGCGCCTGCACCGGATGGTCCAGGAGCTTGCGGCGACGCGCGAGCGCAATCGCGACGAGATCGCCGGGCTGAGCGCGGAGCGCGCGGACTCGATCGTGGGCGGCGCCGTCGCGATCGAGACGCTGCTCGAGATGCTCGGCGCGGCCGAGGTGATCGTGTCGGGGCAGGGCGTCCGCGAAGGCGTCGCGGCCAGCCTGCTCGACATCGGCATGCCGCCGATCGCGCAACTGCGCGAGTCGTCGCTCGCCTCGCTCGGCGCCCGTTTCGACGGCTGGGACGCGAGTGCAGCCGATCGGCGGCGATCGATCGCGCGTCAACTGGTCGAGGCGCTGGAGCCGTCGCTGCCCGATCGCATCGCCGAGGCCGTCGAGCACGGCGCCTGGCTGCTCGACATCGGCCGCACCCTCGACTTCTTCGACCGGCATCTGCACACGGCCGACATGCTGCTCGCGACCGAGCTGGACGGCTTCTCCCATCGCGACGTCGCCCTCGTGTCGGGAATCGTCCGGCTGGCCGGCGATCGTCACGCCGACTCGGCGAGGCTCCGACCTCTGCTGCCGCCCGGCGATCTCGACCGGCTGGATCGGGCGGCCGTGCTGCTGGCGCTCGCGGACGAGATCGAGCGCCGATGCCCACGCGGACGGCCCGTCGCGGTCTCGTGCCGCGTCGGCGGAGCCGACGTGAAGATCAGGGCGCCGGCGCTGCCGGCATGGCGCAGCCGCGACCTCGGTGCGAGGTTCCAGCGCGCCTTCGGCAAGACGCTGGTTGTCCGTGCGAAGTAGTCGCGCGGAGCCGAGCCGCCGGCCGTGATCTCCGTGTCGGTGCGGGGGGGCCAGACCGAGCGATGTGGCGGAGGGCGTCATCGCCCCGGACGGTCGCCGTCAATGCTTGCGGGCGTAGTCGAGCGCGAACTGCCGGAGTGGTGTGCTCGTCTGCCCGAGCGCGGCGGCTTCCGCGATCGCCTTGTCCTCGGGCCAGCGATCGACGACGAGCCGCTTGATGAGCCACATCGTCGCGGCGCGGTTGCCGCCCGAGCAGTGGATGAACGCCGGCTCCGCGCCAGGCGACGTGATCGCCGCGATGAACTGGTCGGCAGCGGCCGGCGTAGGGGCCTGTCCATTGAACGGGACGTGGAAATACACGAGGCCGGCAGCCTTGGCGGCGGCCGCTTCCGCCTCGACGTTGGCGTCGGGCTCCGAGGCCTCGCGCAGGTTGACGATCGACGCGAAGCCCATCTTGCGGATTTCGGGAATCGCCTCGACTGCCGTGACGCCGGCACACGCGACGGTCGTCTCGAGGCGTGCGAGGTTGCGGATGCCCTTGACGTCGTCGCGCGTCACCTGCTGCGGCGCGGCAGCGAACGAGGGAACCACGAAGAGCGCAGCGAGCGCGACACGCCGAATCATTGGAACCTCGCTGTCACCGGCACGTCACCGCTGGACGACGTTGCCGCTGACCTTCTCCTTCAGGATACGGCGGACACGGCCATCGGGCATCGTTTCCTCTTTGATGAGGTAGTGATCGGCGTCGAAGTCGCGGAGGGCGGCGCCGGTGCTCGCCGTGTCATCGCCACGCCAGTCGTCGAGCTGGACCGGCTCCCACCGCTTGCTCTTCGCCGAGAGCAGCGCGGCGTCGATGATCGCGTTCACGACGTAACCGTCGTAGAAGTCCTCCATCGGCGCCGTGCCGCGGTCGAGCGCGTTCAGCATGTCCGAGAACATCTCGACGAGCCCGAGCGCCCCTTCCTCGTCACCCACCGGGAAGAGCCAGCCGGTCGAGCCTTCGGCTTTCTCCGCCACGTAACCGCGCTCGCCGACCGACGTGAACATCTCGAAGCCGGTCCGCAACCAGTGGTTGAGCCAGATCGTCCCTTCCGTGCCGGAGACTTCGTCGCGCAGGTCCATGCCGCCGCGGAACGCCCAGCTCACTTCGAACTGGCCGATCGCGCCGTTGGCGTACTTCACCAGCCCGACCGCGCTGTCCTCGGCCTCGATCGGGTGCACCTGCGTGTCGGCCCAGCACGTCACCTCGACGGGGCGCACGCGCTTGCCGATGAAGCTCCGGCTGATCTCGATGCAGTGGCAGCCCAGGTCGATGATCGCGCCGCCGCCCGACTGCGTCTTGTCCCAGAACCAGTGGCTGTGCGGGCCCGGATGCGCCTCGCGCGATCGCGCCCACAGGACGCGGCCGATCGCACCCTGCTGCACCGACCGGATCGCCTTGAGCGTCTTCGGCGGATACACGAGATCCTCGAGGTAGCCGTGGAAGACGCCGGCGCGCTCGACCGCCTCGAGCATCCGGTGAGCTTCGGCCGCCGTGCGCGCGAGCGGCTTCGTGCAGAGGATGGCTTTCTTCGCTCTTGCGGCCGTGAGGACCGCCTGCTCGTGCAGGTGGTTCGGAAGACCGATGACGACCACGTCGACGTCGGGGTGGGTGAGGGCCTCGTCCATGTTCGAGGTCGCGTGCGGAATGCCCCACGTCTTCGCGAACGCCGCCGCGCGGTCCGGCGATCGCGAGTAGACGACCTCGACACGGTCGCGGCTGCGCGCGCCGACGAGCGTGCTGACGTACAGACGGCCAATCAGGCCCGTGCCGAGCATGGCGATCCGATGCATGGGCAGAGGATAGCAAAGACGGTCCCGGGTCCTGGGTCCCGGGTCCCGGGTCCTGGTCCCGGGTCCCGAGTTCGCACGTCGTGGTCCGCTGGTCCGGTCGGCTGGCGGCCGGTCCGGCGGGTTGAAGAACGCGAGAACTCGCGACCCGGGACTCAGGGCTCGGGACCGATCAGAACGTGATCTTGAACGCCAGTTGGCCCGTCCTTGGCGATCCCCCCGATGCGTTCGGCTGGCCGAACGTTGGCGACGTTTCGAGCGTGTTGTAGCGGTACCGCGCGCTGTTGAAGAGGTTGAACACCTCGGCGATGGCGGTCAGCCTCATCGTCGCGCCGAGCGGGATGTCCTTCGAGAGGCGCACGTCCACGGTCTTGAACGACTCGCCGAAGAACGTGTTGCGCGGGATGACGCTCAGGTCGGCGCGCACGCGGTTGGCGCCGGTGCCGAGCGGATCGACGTTCGTCGTGATCGACGTCGGGTTGCCGGACCCGTAGGCGGCCGATCCGGCGACCGTCAGGTCCTGGAAGGGCACGTTCCAGACACCGTTCACGCGCAGCGTGTGCTCCTGGTAGTCGGCCGACGGCGCCCAGTCGGCCATGATGTCGAACGGGTTGAGCTGCGTGGCGCCGTAGCCGGCGCTGCCGATGCCGGTGTCGCGCTTGTAGAACATGTACGTGTAGGTCGCGCCGATCTGGAACCGGTTCGCGTAGCGCCGCGTCGCGGCGGCCGCGAGCGCGAGGTAGTCGGATCGGCCGTGGCTCTCCTTCAGGTTGATCACGCCGTAGGCCGGATTGGGCCGGCCGTGGACGTTGGGATTCCTCGGCAGCCCGGTCGCCGCGTCGTAGAAGAGATTCGGATCGCGCTGCGAGTCCTCGTTGTAGCCCTTGTAGTGCACGAGATCGACGTCGATCCCCAGCACCGGTGTGAGCTGCTTCTGGAATCCGATCATGCTCTGCCAGGCGTAGGGCATCTTGAAGTCGTGTGCGATGACGACCGGGCTCTGCGGCTGCGGCGGCACCCGCCCCGACAGCACGTCGTCGGCCGTCACGCCGCGCGTGGGATCGAGCACCCATCCGGGCTTGCCGTCATTGGTGAACGTGCTGGAGATCACGCGCTGGCCGTTCCAGAGGCTGGCGTCGACCGGCTGATTCGAGTTGGCGCTGCTGTAGTAGATTCCCGTGCCGCCCCGGATTACGAGCGTGCCGTCGTCGGTCGCGCGCCAGGCCGCGCCAACCCGCGGTGCGACGTTGTTCAGATCGCGGATGTCGCTGCGGTAGCCGAAGTCCTCGGCGCCGAGCCCGCTGTCGACGAGGATCTCGGTGTTGGCCACGCCGGGCGCCACGAGATCCTGCCAGGCGACGTCGTACCGGACGCCGAGGTTCAGCGTCATCGCGGGCGTCACGCGCCACGTGTCGCCGATCCAGCCGGCGATCATCGGCCGCGGCGTGTCGAACGAGAAGTCGCCGTACCCGTCCTTGCCTCCGCCGAGCCGCGCGTAGTTGATCGTGAACGTTTGGGCGAGCGCGTCGAGCCCGGCGAGGTTCCAGCGGTTCGGGTCGAGCGCCGCGTCGGCCGGGATGCGCGCCCCGATGTCCGACGGCAGCCGGCTGAAGGTCATCGTCCCGCGCGATCCTTTCAGCCACCAGCCTTCCTCACCGCCCAGCCGGAGCTCGGCGCCGATCTTCAGGTCGTGGGCACCCAGGCGCGTGGAGAGGTCGTAGCGCGTCGTCACGAAGTCCTCGAACCAGTTCTGCGGCTGATTGCTCGGCCCGCCGAGCGCCAGGCCGGGAAAGCTGTAGTTCGGCGTCTGGCCCAACACGGCGAGCGGCTCGACGAGCCAGTGGTAGTGGAACGCGTTGACCTTCAGCTCGTGGACTCGCGTGCCGGCGGCGCGGGACCAGGCGACCGACGTGTAGTTCGAGTCGTAGCGGTTGTCGACCTCGCGGGACGGATGGCCCGACACCGTGTTGGACAGGTCCCGCCAGTAGCCGGACCGCATGGTCAGGTGATCGCCGCGGTCCAATTGATAGTCGACGCGGACGAGCCCCGTGCGTGCCGTGCGTTCGGTCGGGATCTCGAACCGCTGGCTGCCGAGCGCGCTGACCGTGAAGACGGACGTGTTCGGCTCCTTCTCGTCCTCGTACGAGCCGAAGAAGTGCAGGCGGTTGCGGACGATGGGCCCGCCGACGGTGAACCCCATCTGACGGTTCGCATACGGGAGCACACGCCCGGCGAAGGGGTCCTTGGCATTGAGGGCATCGTCGCGGAAGTAGCCGTAAGCGCTGCCCGAGAAGAGATTGGTGCCGGCCCGCGTGATCGCCTGCACTTGAATGCCGGTCGAGCGGCCCATCGTGACGTCGAACAGGTTGGTGATGACCTGGAACTCGGCGATCGCCTCCCGGCTGATGCCCGGCTGGCCGAAACCGGACGTGCTCGCGTTCTGCGTGATGTCCTGGCCGTCGAGATTCAGCGAGAACGCCGCATCGCGCGCCACGCCAGGCCGCGCCGTGATGGTGTTGGCCGTGATGCCCTTCACCATGGAGGTCAACTGCTGCCAGTTGCGACCGGCGATCGGCAGCGCTTCCATCTGCCGGCGATCGACGTTGCCGGCGACGCGCGCCTGCAGCAGATCGACGAGCGGCGCTTCGGCGGTGACGGTCAGCGATTCCGACGTGGCCGCCAGCTTCATGACGAAGGGCAGGGTCGCGTTCTGGCCGACGAGCAACTCCACGTCGGCCAGCGTGATCGTCGCGAAGCCGCCGAGCTCCGCCGACACTGCGTAGCGGCCGGCCGCCAGGCCCGCGAGCCGGTATTCGCCGCGGTCGTCGGTGGCCCCAACGAACTTGCGGCCAGTCGACGCCGACGTGGCCGTGACCGTCGCGCCGGGCACCGGCAGCTTCTGCTCGTCGACGACGAGGCCGACGATCGTGGCGTCCTGCGCGAGCGCGTGAATCGGGATCAGGAGCAGGAGCAGCAGCGGGACGACCCACGAGCGCGGCGTGACTGTGAACGGCATGGTGTCTCCTTTCGCGAAGCGGAACGGTCGCGCGCCGCGATCGGCGGGCGCGATGCGGACCGACAATCGCAAGCGATGTGCCGGCGGGTTCGTCGCGTCGCGACTGCAGGACAGCAGGGAAACACCGGGCTCGACGGGCCGTCACGTCGCGTGGCGCGTTGCTGCGTGATCGACAACTCTGAAGAATCGCTCTCGTAAGACTCCACAAATGTCCTAGCCGAGATCGGAAGCATCGCTCGCTCTCCTGACGCGATCGTCACGAATCGCATCGGTTCAGCACGCGCGTCGCATACGATCGACAAATCACGTTTCTCGGCTTCTCGGATCAGTCATTTCTGTCGAATCTCGTTTCGCCATCGAGTCGACGACAGCCGGCCCGTCGGGAGGATCTCGCGTGTGAATGGGCATCACCCGCGAAGCGGCACCGCGCTTGCTGTCGAGGGGGCGGGCTGCGGCGCCGAGCTCACGGCCTCGTCGGTCCGCACGGAGGAGAAGACATGAACACGCTGTTACGGACACTGGCGGCCGTCGCCGCCGCATGGATCGCGGTGGCGGCCGGCGCGGCAGCCGCACCGGACGCGCCGTCGCCATCGCCCGGCGCCGGTGGCGCCAGCGCGGGATTCGAGATCGAGGAGAAGACGATCGCCGCGATTCAGCAGGCGCTCGTCGCGCGGGCCGTCACCACCGAGGAGATCGTGAAGCGATACCTCGCGCGCATCAAGGCCTACAACGGGACGTGCGTGGAGCAGCCGCAGGGGCTGCTCGGACCGATCACGCCGATCCCGCACGCCGGCCAGCTCAATGCGCTCGGCACGCTCAACCTGCGGCCGGCCGCCCGTCGCGCCTGGGGGTTCGACGATCACAAGGCGCGCAGCCTGACGGACCAGGCCGACGACGGCGTGGCGATGCCGGACGCGCTCGAGACGGCCGCCGCTCAGGATCGCGAGCTGGCGCGCACCGGCCGGCTCGTCGGGCCGCTCCACGGCGTCGTCGTCTCAATCAAGGATCAGTTCGATACGTTCGACATGCGGACCACCAACGGCGCCGACGTCGCGTTCGCGAACGATCGACCGCCGGCCGACTCCACGGTCGTAGAGCGGCTGCGCAAGGCGGGCGCGATCATCCTCGCCAAGGCGAACCGCGGGGGCTTCAATTCCCGGAGCGCGTTCGGCGGCACGGTGTGCAACGCGTACGACACCGAGCGCACGCCGCGCGGCTCGAGCTCGGGATCGGCCGTGAGCGTGGCGGCGAACTTCGTGACCTGCTCGATCGGCGAGGAGACCGGCACCTCGATTCGGATTCCGTCGTCGGCCAGCAGCGTGGTGGGGCTCTCGCCGACGCAGGAGCTGATCAGCCGGGCCGGCATGAACGGGCCGGGCGTGAACGTGCGGCTCGGGCCGATCTGCCGCACGGTGGAGGACGCGGCGAAGGTGCTCGGTGCCGTGATCGGCTACGACCCGAAGGACCCGTTCACGGCGTTCAGCGTCGGGCGGCTGCCGGCACAGCCGCTCGAGTCGTACGTGGCCGGCCAGGGGCTCGCCGGACTGCGCATCGGCGTCATCCGCGAGTACATGGACCTGCGGCTCTACTCGAAACGCGATGAACCCGTCATCACGGTCGTCGATCGCGCCGTGGCCGAGCTGAAACAGACCGGTGCGACCGTCGTCGATCCGGGACCGGGCGGCGCGCTCTTCACCGAGTGCTTCCAGCGCTACGTGCCGCAAGCCTTTGGCACGCTGTTCACGCGGATGCATCCCGATCTGTTTCCGGTCGATGTCGAGGGGCGGCCCATCGGCGATCACGTGGCGACGCTGGTCGATCTGACGATGCATCCCGAGCGTGTGCCGGATCGGATCTCGATCCGGCAGGTGGCGCCAGCCGCGGCGACGGGTGACAGTGCCTACTGGCGCGCGCTCTACCTGCGGAAGCGCGATGATCCGGCGCTGAAGACCCCGGAGGCGGTCGCGGTGGCCACCAGACCGATCGTCGATCCCGTATTCGCGGCGTCGAGCCCGAACATCAGCACCGAGACGCCCTACGGCGCATCGCGGCCGCCGGCCGCGCCCGCACCGCGCGAGCTCGACATGGCCGATCGGATGCTGCAGCGCTGGGCCTTTCAGCAGGTCGTGCTGTCGTGCATGGCGGATCTGAATCTCGACGCCCTGGTCTACCCGACGAACAACATCACGCCGCAGAAGATCCAAGCACCGGAAGAGCCGGCCGTGAACGGGCGCAACCAGGCGCACTGGACGCTGCTCGGACAGAACGGATTCCCCGCCGTCAGCGTACCGGCCGGATTCACGACGGAGGTCTACGATCGCGTCCCGGATCCCGCGTTTCCGGATGGGACGCGTCTCGTCGGCCCGGTCGCGGCCCAGTTGCCCGTCGGTGTCGACTTTGCCGCGAGGCCATTCGGCGAGCCGCTGCTCGTGCGGATCGCCGCGGCCTATGAGGCGCTCACGAAGCACCGGCGGACGCCGCCGGAGTTCAGCGGGCCGGTCGAGTAGGGGAGATCGGTGCGACTGGTCCGACGGGTACGACTGGTACGACGGGTACGACGGGCGAGAGGAACGAACTGACGCGGGTCAACTTTGGCTGGTCCGACGGGTGCGACCGGGACGACGGGTACGACGGGCGACAGGAACGGACTGCCGCGCGTCATCTTTGGCGGGTCCGACGGGTGCGACCGGGACGACAGGTACGACGGGCGACAGGAACGAACTGACGCTGGTCAACGTTGGGGGGCCGACGGATCGTTGGCGATCGTTCGACTGTAGCCGAAGGGTGGGCGCCCTTCGGCTACAGTCGCTTCTGCAGATAGACCACGTCGAGCCAGCGGCCGAACTTGTAGCCGACCACCTGGAGGCGGCCGGCGGGCTCGAAGCCGTGTCGCGCGTGGAGTGCGAGGCTGGCCGTCTGTTCGGCGTCGATTTCGGCGACGATGGTCTGGTATCCGATGAGGCGCGCGCGCGAGATGAGATCCCGCAGGATCGACGAGCCGATCCCCTGCCGCTGCCACTCGTGGTCGACGTACACCGAGTTCTCCACGGTGTAGCGGTACGCCGACCGCGCGTGGAAGCGCGACAACGATCCCCAGCCGACGACGAGATCGTCGGCCAGCGCTACGATGACCGGATATTGCGGACCGTGCTGCTCGAGCCAGGCCCGCCGCGCGTCGATCGTGTCCGGATCTTCCTGATAGGTGCACGTCGACGTCAGAACGAAGTGGTTGTAGATAGCGTTGATGCGCTCGAGGTCGCCGACTGCGGCGCGACGGAGCCGGACGGCAATGGACGGCACGCCGCCAAGTATAGCCAGCCCTGGTTGGACCGGCCCGCATCCAAGCCGCGGCACGCGCGACGCCCCTGAGAGCGGACGACACTGGCTGTCGGCACACGACTTCAGCCCAGGCCGACGCTCTCGAACACCGGCGTTGGCCACCCGTCCTCCCGGCCGAGTCGTCGTGCCCATGAGGACCGTCCAGCCGCCCGCCTCGCGCCGTGACCCAATCGAAGATGATCCCCGCGCCAGTTCGTTCCTGTCGCCCGTCGTACCCGCCGTACCGGTCGTACCCGTCGTACCCGAGTCAAGATGACCTGCGTCAGTTCGTTCCAGTCGCCCGTCGTACCGGCCGTAGCTGTCGTCCCGGTCAAAGATGAGCCGCGCCAGTTCATTCCAGTCGCCTGTCGTACCCGTCGTACCGGCCGTACCTGTCGCACCCCGTCAAAGATGACCTGCGTCAGCTCGTTCCAGTCGCCCGTCGTACCCGCCGTACCGGTCGTACCCGGCGTACCCGAGTCAAGATGACCTGCGTCAGCTCGTTCCTCTCGCCTGTCGTACCCGTCGTCCCTGTCGTACCCGTCGTTCCCCGTCGCACCGGTTACCTGACTGTCGGATACTTGATCCCGAGCTGATCGAGATACGTGTCGTACTGGCTTGGGTCGTAGTAGTACTTCCGCATCTCCTCCCGGTACTTCTCGAGCGTCTCCTTGTTCAGATGGATGGCCGGCGGGGTGTCCTTCGCGATGAGCGGGATGTACTTCACGTCCTTCGTCTGCACGTCGTTGAAGTAGGCCCAGGCCTGCTTGACGAGGTCGGGGTTCGTGAGCAGGTCCAGCACCGTCATGGCCTGCACCTTGGCGCCGGCCAGCACGCCTTTGTGGGCGATCGGCGTCGCGCTCGCGATCGCGCTCGACCAGTTGTGGCCGGGCAGGCCCGGGATGTTCGACGGGTAGCGCAGCGTGACGGTCGGCACGGTCCAGGACACGTCGCCGATGTCGTCGGACCCGCCGCCGCGCTGATCTTCTTCGGCGACCGGCCCGTCGAGCTTCGACAGCGCCATGGCCAGGCCGGGCTGCTGCGGGTTCTTCAGTTCCTTCTGCAGCCCCTTCGCGAGCGTCTGATCGGCATCGGTCCACTTCGGCAGCCCGACCTTCTGGATGTTCGCGTACATCGTCTCGGCCACCGGCTTGTTCATGTGCTGCGGCCAGGCGGCGCCGAGAATGCGCGACGTCCAGGTGGTGTTCGTCATCATCGCCGCGGCTTCCGCCATCTTGTTGCCGGTGTCCCACATCTCCTTGATGTGCGCGTAGTCGGTCTCGCGGAAGTAGTACCAGACGCTCGCGTATTGCGGGACGACGTTGGGCTGATAGCCGCCGTTGGTGATCACGTAATGGGAGCGTTGCTGCAGCCGCATGTGCTCGCGGTGGTAGTTCCAGGCGGCGTTCATCAGCTCCACCGCGTCGAGCGCGCTGCGTCCGCGCCACGGCGCGCCGGCGCTGTGCGCGGTCTCGCCGGTGAACGAGTACTCGATCGAGATCAGGCCCGTGCCGCCGCCCTGTCCCCACGAGGTGTTGAGATTGCTGCCCACGTGGGCGAACAGGCACACGTCGACGTCTTTGAACATGCCTTCGCGCACGTACCAGGCCTTCGTCGCGAGCAGCTCTTCGGCCACACCCGGCCAGAGCACGAGCGTGCCGGGCAGCTTCTCGCGCTCCATGATCTGCTTCACCGCGAGCGCCGCGGTGATCTGGAGCGGCATGCCGGTGTTGTGTCCTTCGCCGTGGCCGGGCGCACCCGCGATGACCGGATCGCGGTACGCCACGCCTGGCTTCTGCGAGGCCTGCGGAATGCCGTCGATGTCCGAGCCGAGGGCGATCACCGGCTTGCCGCTGCCCCAGGTCGCGACCCACGCGGTCGGGATGCCGGCGAAGTCGCGTGTGACCTTGAAGCCGCTCTTCTCGAGGATGCCGGTCAGGTACTTCGACGTCTCGACCTCCTGGAAGCCCAGCTCGCCGAAGCTGAAGACCGAATCCACCATGACCTGGATCTGCTTGGCCATGCTGTCCACGTTCTCCGAGGCCATCGTCTTCCAGGTCGCGACCTGCTGCGGGGAGCGGACGGCGGCAGGCGGAGTGCCCTGCCCGGCGGCGTCGAGTGAAGGCGCGAGCACGAACGAGAGAGCGAGCAGCAGGCGGAGCAGGCGGGCCATGGACATCCTCCGCGCGACATTATCCGGTACCGCAGGCCCGACGGAGGCGGTCTCTTCGAGGCGGCGCGGCAGGCCGGGATTTCGCCGCGGCCTCAAGCGGCTCTCACCCGGCCCGATTACCCGAGGGCCGGTCGAGGCACCGGCGGAGGAGCGTCGATGACGCGCATCGGCTTGTTGACCGCGGGCGGCGATACGCCGGCGCTGAACGCAACGATTCACGGCGTGGTCACGCGTGCGTGCGCGCGGCGGGTCTCGGTGATCGGCCTGCTGAAGGGATTCAACAGCCTCTTCAATCCGCGGCTGCCGCACGTCTACCTCAATCCGTTGTTCCAGCCGATCCCGGAGATCGACCCGACGATTGGCGGCACGCTGCTCGGCGCGTCGCGGGATTACCTGTCGGGCGACGATCCGGCAACCGTCGCCGTCATCGTCGACCGGCTTCGGCGCCTTGGCATCGAGGGGCTGATCTGCGTCGGGGGCGACGGGACGCTCAACGGCATGCAGGCGCTGTCCGCACACCTGCCGGCCGTGCTCGCTCCGAAGACGATCGACAACGACCTCGGCCTGAACTACGCGGACGAGCCGTCGACGTGGCAGCGGGATCCCGCGGCGGCCGGCGGCTGGACCTATCGGCAGGCGGCCGTCCGTCCCACGGTGGTGCTCGATGACATGGTCAACTTCGTCACGCCGGGCTTCGCGACGGCCGTGTTCGTGGCGGCGAGCGGCGTCGAGCGCATCCGCACGACGGCCGAGAGTCACCGGCGCATCGCGATCATCGAGGTGATGGGCCGCGAGTCCGGCTACATCGCGCTCGGCTCCGCGTACGGGCAGCCCGACGTCATCCTCACGCCGGAGCATCCGGTCGACGTGGACCTGCTCGTCGATCGCGTCATCGATCTCTACGACGCGCAAAAGAACGTGGTGATTGTCTGCGGCGAGGGCATTCGCGACGCGTCGGGCCGCCTGCTCGGCGCGGCGAACGCGTCCACCGATCCGGCGGGCAACAAGGTGTTCACCGGTGCGGCGGACGCGCTGCGTCTGCTGCTGGTCGACCGCATCGGCGACCGGTACTTCCGGAGGCTGCGACGCGGCGATCACGCGCGGGACGTCATCTTCACGCGCAAGGTCGGCCACACGCAGCGTGGAGGACGTCCGCTGCTCTTCGATCGCTTCCACGCCGCGCAGCTCGGGGGCCATGCGCTCGATCTCCTGCTGGCGGGCGAGCGGAACACGATCGCCGCGCTGCGATGGACGCGGGACCGCGGGTACCGGGTCGAAGGATTCCCCGTGGCCGGGCTGCGCGACACGTGGGGCCACATCCACGCCCGCCGGCTGCACCCCGCCTTCTACGACGCGGACCGGATGAGACCCTCGGCGCTCGGCGTCGAGTACCTTCAGCAGATCTTCACGGGCGCCGTCGGCCACGACGACACCGAGCACCTGCGCGAGCGGCTGTTCACGCCCGGCCGTCTCGTCGATCCGCATCGATCGTTGAACGCGCTGATGTCGCGGCGCATCGAGTACCTCGCGCCTGAGCGCGCGATTGCCTGAAGCACGCGACGCCGTCGAGGCGGCGCGGTCGTTGCGGGAGTGCCCTGTCTGCTCCGACCGGCGGCCGGCATTGCGTCTATACTGCGCGCCGTGTCGTCGACGACCGCCGCGGACGCGCGGCTGACCGCGAATCAGAAGAAAGGGTTCCTCGCCGCGTGGGGCGGGTGGGCGCTCGACGGCGTGGACTCGTTCATCTACGCGCTCGTGATGGTGCCGGCGCTGCGCGAGCTGCTCCCGCGCTCGGGCATCGAGCCGACGACGGCGAACGTCGGGTTCTACGGTGGGCTGTGCTTCTCGCTGTTTCTCGTCGGCTGGGGGTTCTCGATGCTCTGGGGACCGGTCGGCGATCGCTTCGGCCGCGTCCGCACGCTCAGCCTCACGATCCTCTGTTATTCGCTCTTCACCTTCGCGGGCGCGTTCGCGACGAACGTCTGGCAGCTCGCGATCTTCCGGCTGCTCGCCGGCATCGGCGTCGGCGGCGAGTGGACGCTCGGCTCGACCTTCATCGCCGAGGAGTGGCCCGAGCGGCGCCGCAAGCTCGGCGCCGGGTTGATGCAGACTGGCTACTACATCGGGATGCTCGTCGCCGGCCTGCTCAATGCCTGGATCGGCGCGACCTACGGCTGGCGCGCGATGTTCGTGGTCGGCGGCGCGCCGGCCCTGCTCGTCGCCTGGATCCGCCGCAGCGTGCACGAGCCCGTCCGCTGGCGTCCGTCATCGTCGGCCGCCGCCTCGCTCGCCGCGCTGTTCTCGCCGGAATACCGGCGGCGCACGCTCGTCAACTCGACGCTGATGCTGTGCTCGATCTCAGGGCTGTGGGCTGGATCCGTCTACGTGCCGTCCGCCATCACGTTCCTTGCAGGCAAGGCCGGGCTCACCGCGCCGAGCGCGGCGCGCCTGGCGTCGTGGGGCACGGTGCTGCTCGCGTGCGGCACCATCACCGGCGCGCTCATCGTGCCGTTTCTCGCCGAGCGCTGGGGGCGCCGCCCCGTGACGGCCGTGTTCTTCGCGATCATGTGCCTGTCGATCACGCTGACCTTCGGCGTGGCGTTCTACTTCGAGGCCGGCGCGCTCGCCTGGTTCATCGGTCTGCTGTTCTTCCTTGGACTGGGCGGCGCGAACTTCACGACGTACCTCTTCTGGCTGCCGGAACAGTACCGCACCGAGTGCCGCGCGAGCGCCCTCGGCTTCATCAGCTCGGTCGGCCGCTTCGCCGGCGCGGGCATCACGTTCCTCGTCGGCTGGGGCGTGTCGGCGATGGGAACGATCGGCACGCCGGTCGCCTTCACCGCGATCGCGTTCCTCATCGGCCTGGCCCTGCTGCCGCTCTCGATCGAAACGAAAGGCCAAGGGTTGCCGGAGTAGCAGACGCGGGTACGACGGGTACGACCGGTACGACGGGTACGACAGGCGACAGGAACGAACTGACGCGGGTCAGCTTGGCTCGGGTACGACGGGTGCGACCGGTACGACGGGTACGACGGGCGACAGGAACGAGCTGACGCGGGTCATCTTGACTCGGGTACGACGGGTACGACCGGTACGACGGGTACGACGGGCGACAGGAACGAGCTGGCGCAGGTCATCTTGACTCGGGTACTGCGGGTACGACCGGTACGACGGGCGAGAGGAACGAGCCGATGTCAGCGGTCTCGATCTCCGGAGTCGATTGTCGTGCCGGCGGATGTCTGGCCCGAATGTGCTGTGACGCGGGCAAGTGCCAGATAGCGACGACGGTGCGACGGTGAAGGAGAGGCGCCTGCCAGCGTCAGTTGACTGCGCGGCGAGAACGTCCGTGCGCGGCACAAGGAACCGGACCACGCATGCGTCGCAGCTCCTATCGTAGCGGTTCAACGCGCCATGCGCCCGCACGCGCCCTGCTTGGTAGGGCAGCGGCATGTGCGCTCGAGCGGCAGCGGGATTCTGGTTGTTGCATCACTTCCGATCTCTGGCAGCGCACGACGACAGAAGGATGAGCGCCACAATGCGGTTCTGATCCTCATGGCGCTTGCGTCGCTTGCGCCAGCCGAGTCACCGCCCGAGAGCGGCGGCCCTGCCAGGCCGACCCTTGAGCCGCAGTGGAGCACGACGAAGTTGCTCGAGCAGTTCTCGCGTTGGAGCTGGTTGCGGACGATGGCTGATGACGCCGGCTGCATGCGTCGTCGGTAACGCCGGGTGACGCCCCAGTCCACAGTGTGCGCCGACGCTGTCCCCAAGAGCGTCATGCTGCTGGTGATGCCGTCTCACGGATAGCTAGCAACCTCGCGTCGTCCAGAGTGCGCTCATCAGCCGTCTGGGCGCCAGTTGGTTCCGCCTGCGGCCGATCCGCCCTTCCGAACAGCACCAACCAATCCCATCAAGAAAGAGCTGACCCGCGTCAGCTCGTTCCTGTCGCCTGTCGTACCCGTCGTACCGGTCGCGCCCGTCGTACCCGGGAAAAGCTGACCCGCGTCAGTTCGTTCCTGTCGCCCGTCGTACCTGTCGTACCGGTCGCACCCGTCGTCCCTGTCGTACCCGTGATTGTGACCGCTGGCGGCGCGCAGTATACTCCGGCCGTTCATGCCCGTGCCGTCCTCGCCGCACGCCGTTCTGCGGCGCGCTGCCGTCCTGCTCGTCGTGTCGGCGGCGGCCGTTCAGCCTGCTCGTGCGCAGCCACCGGTCCAGGACCATCCGGCACAGTATTCGGCCGCCGACATCGCGGTGGGGCAGCGCGTCTACGGCACCGTGTGCGTCACCTGTCATGGCCCGACCGGTACGGGCGTGAGCGGCGTCGATCTGCGGCGCGGCCCGATCCGCCGCGCGCCGACCGACGAGGCGCTGCGGGCGCTGATCGCGTCCGGCATCCCGACTGCCGGGATGCCGTCCTTCCGCCTCGAGCAGGCGGAGATAACCGGGCTCGTCGCCTTCATCCGGGCCGGCTTCGATGCAACCCCCGCCGTGCCGGTGGCGCTCGGCGATCCGATCCGCGGCCAGGCGATCATTGAGGGCAAGGGCGAGTGCCTGTCGTGCCATCGTCTCGACGAGCGCGGCGCGTTCGCTGGGCCAGAGCTCGCCGATATCGCGCGGCAGCGCACGCCTGCGGCGATCCTCGCGGCGCTGCTCGATCCGGATCCCGTGATGCTGCCGATCAACCGTCCCGTGCGGGCGGTGCTCGCCGACGGTGGCGTGGTGAACGGGCGCCGCCTGAACGAAGATCTTTACACCGTCCAGCTCATCACGACCGATGGCCGGCTGCGGTCGTTCGTCAAAGGCGATCTGCGCGAGTGGACCGTCAGCCGGACCTCGACGATGCCGAAGTACGGCATGCGGCTGAGCACGGGCGAGATCGCAGACGTCGTCGGGTTTCTCGCGTCGTTGAAAGGCGGGCGTCCATGACGCGCACCGCAGCCGTCGTGCTGGCCGCCGTCGTCGCAGGGGCGGCTGGGATCGGCGCACAGGTCTCGCCGTCGCGCATCGTCAACGCGACGGGCGAGCCGCACAACTGGCTCACGTACTCGGGAGCGTACTTCGGACAGCGCTACAGCCCGCTGACGCAGATCACGCCGGCCAACGTCAGGAATCTCGAGATCAAGTGGCTGCTGCAGAATCAGGTGTTCGGCTCGTGGGAGAGCTCGCCGATCGTCGTCGACGGCGTGATGTACCTGACGCAGCGGCCGAACGACGTCCTGGCGGTCGACGCGAAGACCGGCCGGCTCTACTGGATCTACAAGTACGTCGGCGCGGCCGACGTGAAGGTGTGCTGCGGCGCGAACAACCGCGGCCTCGGCATCCACGGCCACACGCTGTTCATGGGCACGCTCGACGCGCATCTGGTGGCTGTGGACGCGAGAACCGGGCGGCAGGTGTGGAACACGAAGGTCGCGGAGGCCTCGCTCGGCTACTCGATCAGTCTGGCGCCGCTCGTCGTGAAGGACACGGTCATCGTCGGCGTCGGCGGCGGTGAGTACGGGATCCGCGGGTTCATCGCGGCGTACGACGTGGCGAGCGGCAGAGAGCGCTGGCGCTTCTACACCGTGCCGGCCCCCGGCGAGCCTGGCGGCGAGACCTGGGAGGGCGATGCATGGAAGACCGGCGGCGGATCGCTCTGGGTGACCGGCACCTACGACCCGGCGCTGAACCTGACCTATTGGGGCGTCGGCAATCCTGGGCCTGACTTCAATCCCAGCCAACGCAAAGGCGACAATCTCTACACCGACTCGGTCGTGGCGCTCGACGCCGACACGGGCGTGCTGAAGTGGCATTTTCAGTTCACGCCGAACGACGCCTACGATTGGGATGCGATTCAGGTGCCCGTGCTCGTCGACGCGAACTGGCAGGGCAGGCCCGCGAAGCTGCTGATGGCGGCCAACCGGAACGGGTTCTTCTACGTGCTCGATCGAGTGACCGGCAAGTTCCTGCTCGGCAAGCCGTTCGTCAAGGTGAATTGGGCGAGCGGGCTCGACGCGAGCGGCCGGCCGATCCAGACGCCGCAGCCGCCCGGCATGCCGACGTTCCCTGGCCAGCAGGGCGGCACGAACTGGTGGTCGCCGTCGTACAGCCCGCGCACCGGGCTGTTCTACGTCGGCGCGTGGGAAGATGTGTCGGGCGTGTTCACGCCAGCGCCCGCGCAGTACAAGCCGGGTGGCAACTTCATGGGCGGCGGCTTCCGCGCGACGCGGCCGGCGCCCGATGCACCGGTATCGCCGAACATCGGCCGCCCGCCGATCAACAATTGGACCGATGCGCAGTCGCACGGCGTCATCCTCGCGCTCGATCCGGCAACGGGCGATCGCAAGTGGACGTTCCCGCTCTACGATCTGACCGAGAGCGGGATCATGACGACTGCCTCGGATCTCGTGTTCACGGGCAGCCGCGACGGCTACTTGCTGGCGCTCGACGCGCGCACGGGGGCGCCCCTGTGGAAGTCCAACCTCAGCTCCGCGCAGATGCGCTCGGCTCCGACGACGTACATGGTGGACGGGCGGCAGTTCATCTCGTACATCAGCGGCAACGTGCTCATCACGTTCGGTCTGCGGGAATAGCGCGATGAGCAACACACGGCGCGTGTGATGTGGCAAAATCCACAGCGTTCTCGTGATTTCTCCGGTCGGCCCTCGCGGTCGGCCGGCGGACGCAAGGTCGAGCCGTTGTGCGCAGAGGGCCGCCACTGGCGAATCCTTTGCAGGCGCGACGGCAGCCATAGGTGAAGAGATCGAGATGAGCGTGTCCACTCTTCGTTTGTACGCCGTCCTCGGCCTGCTCGGCGGTGCGGTGGCCGGAGCCGGCTGTAGTGTGGCGCAGGGCGCAACCGCGTCGGGCGAGCAACTGTACCGCGCGTGCGCGAGCTGCCATGGCGAGGCCGGCGCGGGCGACGCGACGTTTGGCGCGCCTCGGATCGCGGCGATGCCTCGCTGGTACGTCGCATCGCAGTTGCAGCGCTTCAAGGCCGGCACTCGCGGCAGGCACTTCGACGATGCCGAAGGGCTGAGGATGCGGGCGATGGCGATGCAGATGGGGACGCAGGCGGAGATCGACGCCGTGGCGTCCTACGTGGCGTCGCTGCCGGCCGGGACCTCGCCGGCCGCCGTCGCCGGCGCGGATCCGGCCGTCGGCCAGACGAAGTTCGCCGTGTGCGCCGCGTGCCACGGGCCGAAGGGCGAAGGCAACGAGGCGTTGAACGCGCCGCCGCTCGCCGGCATGGACGACTGGTACGTCGCCCGTCAGCTCAGGAAGTTCCAGAGCGGCGTCCGCGGCGCCGTCAAGGACGACCCGATCGGCGCGCAGATGGCCGGCATGGCCCTGACGGTGCAGCCGGCCGAGGTCGACAGCGTGGCGGCCTACGTGCACGCGTTGCCGAGGTAGGGGGAAACGGATGGCAAGTGGTGAGTACGATCCGAAGGCCATTGCCCGGCAGGTGTTCGTCGCCACGGTCTGGGGCGCGATCGCGTTCACCGTGGCGTCCTATTTCCTGATTTACTGAGGACCTCCCGTGATCTCCTGGTTCGTTCCGCAGGCCTCCACGTTCGCTGCCGACGTGGATTCGCTCATCTTCCTGATTCTCGTCATCGTCGGCGCCTGGTTCCTGCTGGCCGAGGCGGTGCTGTTCTGGCTGATCCTGCGGTTCCGCAAACGTGAGGGCGTCAGGTCCAAGTACGTGACCGGCGACGTGAAGAGCGAGAAGCGCTGGGTCTCGTATCCGCACTACGCCGTGCTGGTCTTCGACGTGGTCATCGTCGTTGCTGCGCTGCGGGTGTGGAACGACGTGAAGGTCACCGACCCCGTGCCGGAGGAGACCGTGCGCGTCGTCTCGCAGCAGTGGGCCTGGACGTTCGTGCACGCCGGGCCGGACGGGCGGCTCGACACGGCCGATGACATCAAGACGGTCGACGATCTCTACGTGCAGCAGAACCGCACCTATCGGTTCGAGCTGCACTCGAAGGACGTGCTGCACAGCTTCTCGGTGCCGGCGTTCCGCCTCAAGCAGGACGCCGTGCCGGGCCGGATGATCGCGGGGTGGTTCAAGCCGACGCTCGCCGGGGACTTCGACATCCAGTGCGCGGAGATCTGCGGCATCGGCCACGGGTTGATGCCGGCCCGCATCCACGTGCAGACCGCGACCGCGCACCAGGAATGGCTGCGTGAGCACGGCGTGATGCCGGCGCTCGCCGCCAATACCGGCGCCGCCGGGCAGGGAGGGGCGCGATGAGCCACGAACACGCGGCGGCGCACGAGCCGTCGGGCCTGCTGAAGTACGTGTGGTCGACCGACCACAAGATGATCGCCTTCCAGTACCTGTTCACCGGGATGGCGATGGCGCTCATCGGCGGGTTCACCGTCTACGTGTTCCGGATGCAGCTCGCGTTCCCTGGGGAGGCCGTGCCGCTGTTCGGACGGGTCTCGGCGTCCTCGTACAACGCGCTCGTGACGTCGCACGGCAGCATCATGATCTTCTGGGTCGCGATGCCCGTGCTGATCGCGGCGTTCGGCAACTACCTGATTCCGCTGATGGTCGGCTGCGACGACATGGCCTTTCCCAAGGTCAACCGCCTGTCGTTCCAGATCTTCTTCCTCAGCGCCGTGCTGCTGACCGCGTCGTTCTTCGTGCCGGGCGGCGCGTTCGGCGGGGCCTGGACCGCGTACCCGCCGCTCTCGACGAGCGGCGTCTACAACCAGACGCCCATCGGGGCCACGATGTGGCTCGTCGCCGTGGCGCTCGAGTTCGTGGCGTTCCTGCTCGGCGGCATCAACTTCATCACGACGACGATGAACTCGCGCGCGCCGGGGATGCGCATGTTCGACATCCCGATCGTCGTCTGGATGATCGTGATCGCGAGCGTGCTCTTCATGGCGTCGGTCGGCCCGCTGGTCGCGGGCGCCGTGATGCTGCTCTTCGACCAGGTCATCGGGACCGGCTTCTACGATCCGGCGCGCGGGGGCGATCCCGTGCTCTGGCAGCACCTCTTCTGGTTCTTCGGGCACCCCGAGGTCTACGTCGTGCTGCTGCCCGCCATGGGGATCGTGGCCGAGGTGATGGCCGTGCACGCCCGCAAGCGGCTCTTCGCCTACCGCACCATCGTCTACACGGCGGTGGCGACCTCGATCATCTCGTTCTTCGTGTGGGCGCACCACCAGTTCGTGGCCGGCATCGACCCGCGCATGGCGAGCCTTTTCAGCGTCACGACGCTCATCATCTCGATCCCGGTCGCGGAGATGGTGTTCGTCTACATCGCGACGCTCTACGGTGGCGCGATCTCGCTGACGACGCCGATGCTGTGGGCGCTGGCGTTCCTCGTCGAGTTCCTGTGGGGCGGCGTCACCGGGATCTTCCTGGGTGCGGCCGGGTCGGACATCTACTTCCACGACACCTACTTCGTGACCGCCCACTTCCATTACACGTTCTTCCCGATCGCCTTCATCGCGGGCTTTGCCGGGATCACGCACTGGTTCCCGAAGATGTTCGGCCGCATGATGGACGAGCGGCTGGGCAAGATTCACTTCTGGGGAACGATTATCTCGTTCAACCTGATCTTCCTGCCGCTGTTCATCACGGGCGCGGCCGGAGACCATCGGCGGATCTTCGACTACTCCGGCTTCCCGGATCTGAACCTGCCGTACCTGCAGAACCTGCGCATCATGGCCACCTACGCGCTGCTGGCGATGATCGCGTTCCAGGTCGTCTTCTTCTACAACTTCGCCCGGAGCCTGCGTGGCGGAGCCGTGGCCGGGGCGAATCCCTGGAAGGCGACGACGCTCGAGTGGCTGGCGGCGTCGCCGCCGCCGCACGGCAACTTCCCGGTGATGCCGACCGTGTACCGCGGGCCGTACGAGTACGGCGTGCCGGATCGCGCCGACGATTTCTGGCCCCAGTACGAGCCGGCGGGTCCCGCTGGTCAGGAGCCGCGGCTCGGCGCGGCGGGTCACGGGCCGGCGCCAAGCGGTGCGATGGCCGCGCCGGAACGCTAGCCGCGCTTTTCAAACGAGGACTTCCGGGTGACGACGACTTCGACTCCACTCGCTACGCAGCGACGGGCCATGGACCTGCCCACCGGACGCCTCGGCGTCTGGTGGGTCATCGCCTCCGAGATCGTGATCTTCGGCGGCCTGCTCGCGTCCTACGTCATGAACCGCATCGGGCACGTAGGTTTCGGCGATCAGGCGGCGCACACGAACGTCTGGGCAGGCGGCTTCAACACCTTCGTCCTGCTGACGTCGAGCCTGTCCGCCGTGCTCGCGCACGCGGCCGCCGAGCGCGGCGACGGCGCGCGCGCGGCCAAGCTGCTGCGCTACACGACGCTCGGTGGTGCCGTGTTCCTCGTCGTGAAGGGGTTCGAGTGGACGCATGAGATCCAGGCCGGCTTCACGATCACGTCGAGCCTGTTCTGGTCGTTCTACTACACGGCGGCCGGCCTGCACGCCGCGCACGTGATCGCCGGCATGGTGATCATGCTGATCGTCGCGGCCTCGGCGGCGCGGAACCAGCACCTGCAGCGCGTCGAGAACATCGGGATCTACTGGCACTTCGTGGACCTGGTCTGGATCTTCCTCTTCCCGCTGCTGTACATCGCGAAGTAGGCATCATGGCGCACGACGCACACGCATCCGCTCACGCGGCCCACGCCGGCCACGATCAGCACTACGTCAAGGTCTGGGCGCTGCTCTGCGCCCTGCTGGTCGTCAGCATCGTCGGGCCGATGTTCGGGATTCGGCTGGTGACGCTCATCACCGCCTTCGGCATCGCCATCGTCAAGGCCTATCTGGTGGCGAAGAACTTCATGCACGTGAACATCGAGGGCCGGTGGGTCGCGTACCTGCTCATCGGGATGGTCGCGTTCATGGTCGTCCTCTTCTGGGGCGTCGCGCCGGACGTCATGGAGCACCAGGGACAGCGTTGGCAGAAGCTCTACACGGAGCCGGCCCACACCGCGCCAGCGCACGCCGAGTAACCGTGCGAGCCGCCATGGCCGCGCGGCGCGAGGTGATTCCGGCGAGCGTGCTCGGAACGCTGTTGTTCATCGGCGCCGAGATCATGTTCTTCGCCGGATTGATCAGCGCGTTCACGATCTCGCGCGCCGGGGCCCGCCCGGGCGTCTGGAGCATCCCGACCGAGCCGCTCCTGCCGGTGACCGGCACGCTCATCAACACGGCGGCGCTCGTCGCGAGCGGCGGGTTGACGGTCGCCGCAGGCCGGCAGTTTGCGCGCCGGTCGCCGGCCGCGTCGCGTACGCTCGGCGTCGCCTGGCTGCTCGGGGCTGCGTTCGTGGGCCTGCAGGGCCGCGAGTGGGTGGGCCTGCTCAGCCAGGGCATGACGATGTTCTCGAGCCGGCTGGGCGCCTTCTTCTACCTCATCGTCGGGGCGCACGGCCTGCACGCCGTGGGCGCGCTCATCGCGCTCGGGCTCGCCTGGCGACGGCTGCGGCGGGGCACGTTGACGCCGGGGTTCTTCCTCGGGGCACAGACGTTCTGGTACTTCGTCGTCGGCCTGTGGCCGATCATCTACGCGCGGGTATACTTCTAGGGAACTCCATGCGCGCCGCCCTCCTCGCGCTGCTGCTCGTCGCGCTCACGCCCGCGTTGGCGCTCGCGTGCCCCGTCTGCGGCGTCGCCGGGACCCGCGACAACTGGCAAGCCTACCTCTCCATGAGCGCCATGCTCTCCATCCTGCCGTTGAGCTTCATCGGCGGGATCGGGTTGTGGATCTACTTCAAGACACGACAGTAGTAAGACCACGGGTACGACTGGTACGTCGGGTACGACGGGCGACAGGAACGAGCTGACGCTGGCCGGCTTCTGCTCGGGTCCGATAGGTGCGACTCGTACGTCAGGTGGCAGGAACGACAAGGCGGTCGCCAGATGTTCGTCTGGTGTGAGGTGCGGCGAGAGCGGAGTGGTGCGATTCACGTGTTCGAAGGGGCGTCGCGCGTTCTGGTGGGGCGTGGTTTGGGATGGGTGGCCTGACGTTGGCTCTGTTTCAGCCGGACGAGGGCGACGAGGCAGCGTCGGGCCAGGCGGAGGGCGGGCAGGCAGGTCTGCCGGTCGAAGAACCGAAGGTCGATGCCGTCGACGAGCCGCCCCTCCGCCTCTCCGAGCGAGCCGATCGCGTAGTCGAGGAACCGGCTGAATTCGGCGGGTGAGTATCGAAGGAAACCTTCCACGACATCCTTCGAGACGGCAGTCGCCGCGTTGAACAGTTGCGTGCGGTAGTGGACGTCCTGGCGCGCGGCCTGGCTGGCCAGCACGATATTGATGACCTCCTGCTTGAATTCATCGGCGAGCTGCCACGCGATCAGATCTCGATAGCTCCGGACGCCCACGCGGCGTCCTCGATGCACGGGCCGTGCCGCTCGCCGACAGACGACGCACGCATCATCCGCGCACGGGAGATTGAAGCAACCTCGTACTGCGATTCGATCCAGATCGCAGTGTCTGCACCACGACCCTGGCCTCCGCTGCGGACCAGCCGCCTGAATCACGCGGCTGGTCCGGCAAGAAGCACGTCAGCGCGCTCCTCTCCTCTGTCGATCTGCCGTACTTTTCCGCGCGTCCGTCGCACCGGTCGCACCCGTCGTACCCGGGAAAAGATGACCCGCGTCAGCCCGTTCCTCTCGCCCGTCGTACCTGTCGTACCGGTCGCACCCGTCGTACCCGGGAAAAGATGACCCGCGTCAGTCCGTTCCTCTCGCCTGTCGTACCCGTCGCACCGGTCGTACCTGTCGTACCCGTCCTGGTATAGACTCAAACATTTCCGGAGTCGTCGGGCACGGCCCGAGAGCAGGAGAATGCGGATGCAGGTCGGTTTCTACGGACACGTGCGGCAGTACACCAACATCAAGCAGGAGATCGACGCCAATATCCAGCGCGTCATCGAGAGCGGCGAGTACGTCCAGGGGCCCATGCTCAAGCAGTTCGAGAAGGAGCTCGCGGACTTCCACGGCATGCGGCACGCGATTGGGACCGGCAACGGCACCGACTCCATCTGGCTGACGCTGATGGCGCTGGGCATCGGCCAGGGCGACGAGGTCATCACCCATCCCAACACGTTCTTCGCGACCGCCGAGGCGATCTGGATCGCCGGGGCGACGGCCGTGTTCGTCGACTGCGATCCGCTGACCAAGTGCATCGACCCGGCGAAGATCGAGGCCGCCATCACGCCGAAGACGAAGGCGATCGTCCCCGTCCACTTGTACGGCCAATGCGCCGACATGCCGGCCATCCGGAGGATCGCCGACAAGCATCACCTCAAGGTGATCGAGGACAACGCGCAGGCGATCGACGCCGCGGGCGACACGTTCACGATCGGCGAGCTGAGCGACGCCGTGTCGGTCAGCTTCATCATCCAAAAGAACCTTGGGACGTTCGGCGACGGCGGAGCCGTGATCACCAACAACGCGGATATCGACGCCAAGGTCCGCAAGCTGCGCAACCACGGATCGGCCAAGCGCAACGTCCACAGCTTCGGGTTCAACAGCCGGCTCGACGACCTCCACGCCGGCGTGCTCAGCGCCAAGCTGAAGCACATCCATGCGTGGAATGACCAGCGCATCCAGTGGGCGGCGCGGTACACCGCCGGGTTGAAGGGCGCCTCGCACATCACGCTGCCGCACGCGCGGCACGGCTATCGGCACGTCTTCCACCTCTACGCCGTCGAGACGAAGAATCCGGCGCACCGCGGCCAGTTGGTGGACTTCCTCGTGGCCCACGGGGTCGATGCGAAGACGCACTACTCGATCGCCATCCACGAGCAGGAGGGCTATCCCTGGGGCAAGGGCGCCCGCATCGTCGGCTCGGTGGAGCACGCCGAGCGGAACGCGGCGTCGTGCGTCAGCCTGCCGATGTTCCCCGAGCTGAAGGCCGAAGAGGTCGACTACGTGATCGCGAAGGTTCTCGAGTGGGACAAGGCGGCGAAGTAATGGCGCGCTATCGCGTCGTCGTCGTCGGGATGGGCAAACGCGGCGTGCACCACGCGCAGGCGTTTGCCCGCAATCCGCATTTCGAGCTGGTCGGGCTGTGCGACATCGATCGGGCGAAGCTCGATGCGGCCGCCGCGAAGCTCGCGGGGCCGCGCACGAGCACGGATGCCGCGGTGCTGGCGCGCGAAACGAAGCCGGACGTGTTCTGCTTCTGTACGCTGCCGAACCTGCGCCTGCCGCTCGTCCAGATCGGCATCGAGAGCGGCGCGCGGCTCATCGCGTTCGAGAAGCCGGTCGCGATGACGAGCCTCGAGGCGCTCGCGATGAAGAGCGCGCTCGATCGGGCTGGCGTCAAGGCGGTGGTGAGCCATCAGCACCGCTACGGCGACCACTACCGGAAGGTCAAGGAGATCATCGCGAGCGGAGCGATCGGCCGCGTCTACACGGTCTACGGCACGGCCACGGGCTGGGCGGCGCACATGCTCAGCCACCTCATCGACTACACCTGCTGGTTCAACGACTACCAGCCGGCCGAATGGGCGATGGGACAGGCGGCCGGACGCGGCAAGCTCGCCGACATCCACGCGTCGCCCGACTACGTCGCCGGCGTCGTGCATTTCGGCAATGGCGTGCGCGGCGTGTACGACTGCGGCGCCGGCGCGCCGGACGTTCCCGAGGTTCCGTACTGGTGGCGCAAGGCCCGGATCGGCGCGCAGGGGACCGAGGGGTACGCCGAAGTGCACACCGGCAGCGGCTGGCGCGCCGTCACGAAGGACGGCGTGCTCTCAGGTCCCGGCGGCATGGACTACGACCACGACATGGCGCCGTACGTTCAGGAAATGGCGGACTGGCTCGACGACGAGAACAGGCCACATCCGGCGAGCTTCGATCGCGCCTTTCAAGGGTTCGAGATCATGGCGGCGTTGTACCGGTCGGCGGCGCTCGGTGGACAGGTCGCGCTGCCGCTAGCCGGCGGCATGGACGAGCTCGAGACCCTGCGCGCCCGCGTTCCGGCCGGCAAGGTCCTCATGACGCTCGACGAGAGCGCCAAGGAGTACAAGGAGTAGCGCTCCGCGATCCGTAGGCGCGACGCGGCGCGGCGCATCTCGGGCGGCGCTACGGCACGGTGCCGTCATGACACGTCCGGCGGGCAAGTTCGGCTGATACACTCCGCGGGGAATGGCCGCCGGACGGCGGCCTGCGTCGCGGCGATCGACGATGCGCCGGCCACGTTGGGGAGTCATGACACCACGCGCGACCCGTCGTCAGTTCCTCACATCATCGGTGGGCGCGGTCATCGGCGCCGGCGCGGCACAGGCGGTGAGCGCGCGGGCGACCGTCGACGCCCCCCGCGCCGCCGCGCCGTTCACGACGGTTCTCCGGATCGCGATGATCCAGGAACGCCCGACGCCCCAGTCGCTCGCCGATGCCAAGGCTGCCGGCTTCGACGGCATCGAGAGCCGCATCGTGCCGCCTGCCGAGGCCGAAGAGGTCCGTAAGGCGGCCGAGTCGATCGGGCTCCGCATCCACTCCGTGCTTCGCGGATCGGCGGCGTTCAACAGCCAGGATCGGAGCCAGGTCGATCAGAGCTACGCCGTGACCGAAGATGCGCTGCGGTCGGCCGCGGCGCTCGGCGCCGACGCCGTGCTGCTCGTGCCGTGCCGTGTGGACGCTCACACGCCGGGCGGCAGCGGACAGAAGGGCGGCCTGCTCATGCCCAGGCCGTGGGAGTTCCAGATCGAGTTCGACGAGCGGACGGGACACGTCCGCCGCGTCGTCGCCGGCGACAACGCGCCGTACTCGGAGTACATCCGCGCGCAGAACCACGCGGTCGATGCGTCGGTGCCGCTCGTCGCGCGCCTCATCCCGCTCGCCGAGCGGCTGCGCGTCGTGATCGCGCTCGAGAACGTGTGGAACAACCTCTGGCCGAGCCCGGCGTACTTCCAACACTTCGTCGCCTCGTTCCAGAGCCCGTGGGTGCGCGCGTACTACGACATCGGCAACCACGTGAAGTACAGCCGGCCTGAAGAGTGGATCCTCACGCTCGGGCCGTTGCTCGCGAAGGTACACGTCAAGGACTATTGGCTCGACCCGGCTGATCCCGACGGCCAGGGCAGGTTCGTGAACCTGCGTGAGGGCAGCGTGCGATGGCCGATCGTCAGGACGGCGCTCGACCAGGTCGGCTACAACGGCTGGATGACGATCGAAGCGCCGATCGACCTCACGCTCGCCGAGCAGGCTGCCCGGCTGTCGCTGATACGCGACGGCAAGTGACGGTCGGCGACGTTCAGCCGAGGATGTCGCGCCAGCCGCTGCGGTACTCGCGCCGAATGAACCGCTCGGCCTCCGGCGCGTTCGTCGCGCGCATGCGCCCCTTGTCCCACTCGATCTTCCTGCCGACCCTGAGCGCGACGTTGCCGAGATGGTTGGCTTCGGTCAGCCAGCCAGAGTACTGGAAATCCGCCGAGGTCGGCTTGCCGGTCTTGCAGGCATCGATCCACTCGGCGTAATGTCCCGGCGATTTCTCGATCGTCTGCGGCGGTCGCACGAAGCCGGCGAACGCGTGCTCCGGCAGCAGCACGTGCTTCGAGTGGTCGGAGAGCACCATGCCCTTGCTGCCGACGAAGAGGCAGCCGCTCGGCCATTGCGGGATCCGGCCCTCGGCCCAGACTTGCGGCTTCATCTCGCCCTGGTAGAACGTGAGCGTGACCGGCGGCAGATCGCCTCGCGCGCCGTACTCGTAGGTGGCGCTCATCGTCGCGGGCGCCAGGTCCGGGTGCCGCATCGCCGTCGACGCCTCGACGGTGAGCGGCGCGTCGAGTTCCAGCGCCCAGAAGGGCAAGTCGTTCCAGTGGCTCCCCAGATCGCTCATGGTCCCGCTGCCGAAATCCCACCAGCGGTACCACTTCGGACCAGGCACGTACACCGAGTTGAAGGGTCGCGCCGGTGCGGGGCCAAGCCACAGATCCCAGTCGAGATCGGCCGGTGCAGGCTCAGGGCCGGGCCGTTCGGCGACGAACACGACGTCCTTGTTGCGCTCGGCCGCCTCGCGGCTCTGTAGACCCCACGATCGGCCGACCCAGACGTGCACCTCGCGCACGGGGCCGATGGCGCCGCTCCGCACCAGCTCCACCACGCGCCGGTAGTTGTCGCCGGCGTGGATCTGGATGCCCATCTGCGTCGCGACCTTGGCCGTGGCCGCCTTCTCGCGCACGCGGCGCGTCTCCCAGATGTTGTAGGCGAGCGGCTTCTCGCAGTAGACGTGCTTGCCGTGCTCGAGCGCCAGCATCGTCGCGAACGCGTGCGTGTGCTCACAGGTGCTGACCACCGCGGCGTCGAACCCGCGCGCGTCGTCGAACACCTTGCGGAGATCGGCGTAGCGTTTCGCGGCAGGGAACGCGGCGGCGGCCTGATCGAGGGCCGTCCGGTTCACGTCGCAGAGCGCGACGATGTTCTCGGACGCGACGCCCTTGAGGTTCGCGGCGCCCCGGCCGCCGGCGCCGATGATCGCGATGTCGAGCTTGTCGTTCAGCCCCCGGCCGCGCAGGATTGCCGGGGCGGCGGCCAGACCCACCGCCGAAAGCGTTCCGCCGACGAACTCACGCCGGGTGATGACGCGACGCCGTTCGATCATGGGAGGCCTCCGTCAGAGGGCAGCATAAGACAACCCGCGGCCACAGAGTCGCGAATCGCACGCGTCGGGCCACCTACGCGGACAACCCGCGAAAGTGCTTGACGCAGCGCCGCCGCAGGCATTCCAATCGGGATCGAAACGCGCGCACGAAGTCCGGCGATGGACAGCCGAGCTCCGCGCCGCACAGCAAGGCCGCGCGGCCGCCAGACTGGGGGCAGCCTCGCGGGAAAGGCTCCTCAGCCAATGAAACCAGGACGATGGACGTGTGCCGGCCTCGTCGGCATCCTGATGGTGCTGCCTGACGTCAACTGGACGCCGTCGCACCCCGTATCCGCACCCTCCGCCCGAGCCGCCACGCGCGTCACGCCGCGCGACCCCGCGCCAAGGAATCGAACGCCGTCGTCGCCGCCCGCGACGGCCGACGCTCACGACCCCACTCCGGACCGTCCATAGCGGAATCTACATCGCGGCGCTCCACGGCGGCGCGGTCTGCCGGCGTTACACCGAACACTCGATCCCGCACACCTCGGCCGGAACCCACCCGCGATCCGGCTGTCAGAGCAAAGCTGACCTGCGTCAGTTCGTTCCTTGGACCTGTCGTACCCGTCGTATCTGTCGTACCCGAACGAAGTTGACCCGCGCCAGTTCGTTCCTCGTACCCGCCGTACCCGCCGTTCCTGTCGTACCAGTCGTACCCGTCTACGGCATTTCCTTCACGTAGATGTTGCGGTACTGGAGCAGGGCGGGAATGCCGCTGTAGATGCCGTCCGGTCCCTTCGGGCCGCCGTGGTGCTGGAGGCCGATCGGGCCCTCGGCCGGCAGATCCGGCAGCGTCCACTTCGGGATCACGGTCTGTCCGTTGAGCTGGCACATGACCGTGTTGCCGACCACCGTGATGTGGAACGTGTTCCACTCGCCGATGTTCTTGTCCGCGTTCATCCGCGGCGTTGCGTTGCGGCGCATCTCCGGCGTCGACTTCGCGTCCGTGCGGTACCCGTACATCTCGCCCGATCCCACCGGCCAGTTCCAGATGTTGAACTGCGCCTTGCCGAATCCGCGCGGGACGATGCCGGAATCGGAGTCCGGGACCGCCATGTTGATCTCCTTGCCGTCGGCGTTCTTCTTGTTCGTGCCGTCCGGCATGACGATCTTCATGTTCTTGTTGATGTAGACGACTTCCTTGATCCGCCAGTCGACCATCAGCTCGAAGTTCTTGTACGACTTGACCGTCCAGAGGTTCTTGTCCTTGGCTTCGCTGCTGGCGTCGTAGTCGATCACTCCGCCGACGACCTTCCAGTGACCGCCGTCGCCCTCGGGGATCTTCCAGCCGGTCAGGTCCTTGCCGTTGAAAATGGAGACGAAGCCCGCAGGCGGCGCGCTCTGGGCGAGCGGGGTGGCGACGAGGCCGAGCGCGACGACGAGGCCAGCCGCGAACAGGGATGCGGTCACTCTCATGGGTCCTCCCTCGAGTTCTGGAAGCTCGCATTCTACAGGAAACGACCGGCTCCGCTAGAAGCCGCGCGGTGTGATCCAGAAGCTCTCGTCCCAGACGCCGCCCGGCGGGATGCTCTGCAGATCCCTGTAAAGCCCGCGATGGGCCAGGTTCATCGCATCCGTGATGCCGGCCATCGGTTCGATCGCGATGCTGCCGCGCGCTTCGGCGGGCGAGCCTGTCGCACCCCGGCCGCCGAGTGGCGGCGTGTAGACGACGACGGTCCGGAACTTCGGACCGAGCGCGACGTCGATCGCCTGCCGCACGCCGGAGAGCGTCATGGTGGCGCGTCCGTCCGCGTCGCGCACGAGATCGCTGAAGACGTCGTCGAGCGCCACGCCGGCGAGCGGCACGCGGGCGGGCGCCGGCAGCAGGCGCTCGATCGGCTCGTTTTCGCCCGTCGGGATCTTTCGGTCGTCGAGCCGCCAGTGCGTGCGCGCCGCGAGCGAGAGCGTCCACGCGTCGCGCGCCGAGTCGGTGAGCTGGCAGTACGGATGGAACCCGATCGTCACCGGCAGCGGCTCCTGGCTCAGGTTCTCGATTCTCGTGCGCACTTCCAGCCGGCCGTCCGACAGCCGATACGTCATCGTCAGGACGTGGGCGAACGGGAACTGCTTCATGTATCGGGGATTGCGGAAGAACTCGAGCCGGCTCGTGACCCACGCGCCGCTGGCGCCGGCGTTGGCCTCGACGACCTTCCAGTCGCGCGCGCTCGTCAGGTATCCATGGATCGGGATCGCGCCGCGCCCGGTGTTGCCGATCCCTGGATCGAACGAGTACTTCGTGCCGTTCGCGTAGAACGCCTGCTCATCGAGCCGGTTCGCGAACGGCCAGAGCAGCGGCACGCCGTTCAGCCCGGGGCTCGCGCGCAACTGGTCGAGCGACGCGAACGGCTTGCGCAGGATGTCCTGGCCTTTGACGACGATCTCGTAGGCGTTGCTGACCGGCGTCAGCACCGACACCTTCACGTCGGCCCGCGCGTCGCGCAGTTCGACGATGTCACCGATCTGGCGCGCCGTGTAGCGCGGCGACTGCGCCGTCGCCTGCACCGCGAGATACAGCACGACGACGACGGCGAGCGCGAACGGCGATCCGCGTGGACGGCTCATGGCGTGCAGTGGGCACATCATCGCACTCCCGCGCATGATCGATCCACCGCCGCTCGTGCCGATGACGACCGTCCGCCCCGTCACGTGGAATGCGCTCCTCGAGGCGCTGCGGCTGGTGCGGAGGTTTGGGTCGACTGCGGGTCGGTCGGTGAGCGTTCAGATTCTGTTGAACGTCTCGATCGCCTTCTGCAGCGACTTGAACCTGCGGATGAACGGGAACATGCCGGATTCGCGGGCGTCGATATCTTGGGCGGCCTTGAGCACCTCGGCCGCGCGTTCCTGGGGTACGACGACCACGCCGTCCTCGTCGCCGACGATGATGTCGCCGGGCCGAACGGTGATGCCGCCGCATTCGACCGGCACATCGCGGGCGACCGTGGCGTAGTGGCCCACCGCCGTGCGCGGCGACACCGAGCGCGCGAAGACCGTCAGGCCCATGCGCCGGATGTCCCAGACGTCGCGGATGGCGCCGTCGAGGACGACGCCCGCCATGCCGCGCGCCTTGGCGCCGGTGGCCATCAGGTTGCCCATCGCCGCGATGTCGAGCGTGCCCTCCATCACGATCACGCCGACGTCGCCGACGCGCGCGTTGTCGATCATCTCGACCGAGTGCTTCGTCGCGAGCGCCGGCGTGGCCTGCTCGGGCGGGGCGGGCCTGACGAGCGCCGTCACGGCCCGCCCCACGATCGACGTGCCGTTCACCAGCTTCATGTCGTGCCCCATCGCGCCGTTGCGGCCGGTCACGATCTCGACCGCGTCCGACACGGACGCCGGGTACGTCTTCTTGAACCCGGCGATGAGCGGATCGGTCTGGGCCAGCGGCCGGTGTACCGTGACTGCGAGCGCGAGGACGACGACGATGAAGACGGTGAACGATCTCAGCATGATGGCGATCTCACTTCGACGGCAGCGCGAAGGCGATGTAGCCGCGCGGCGCATCCGGCGCGAGGGTCGGGGCCTCGCCGCCGCGTCCGCCCCCGTTTCGGCCGCCGCCGGGCTGGGCGACGACGACGAGGTACTGCTTGCCCTTGGCTTGATAGACGGCCGGCACGCCGCGCGATCCGGCGGGTGTCGTCCCGGTCCACAGCACCTTGCCGGTCTCCTCGTCGTAGGCGCGTACCTTGCCGTCGCCGTCGGCGAGAAACACGAGGCCGGCCTTGGTGGGCATGATGCCGGTGCGCAGGCCGACCGCGCCGGTGTTGGCCGGGCCGCCGCGCGCGACGGTCTGCGGGTCATCGCCGACCGGCACCTGCCACTTGATCGTGCCGGTATTGAGGTCGTACGCCGTGAGTCGCGAGTACGGCGGGCTGGTCGATGTTCCCATGACGTTGTAGCCGGTCGCGAAGCGCATTGCCGGCGCCTCGACGCCGGCAGGATACGCGGCGTTGCCGCCCGTCGGCCCGCGGCCGCCGAATTCCGGCCGGGTGTCGGGCGCGAGCGCGGGTGTCGGCACGCCGCCTGAGGCGACGACCGGTCCGGGCGGGAACACGACGTTCGCGCCGCCGCGTCCGAAGCCGCCGCCGCGGCCCGCGCCGGCCGAGAGGAACTGAATGACCGCCGCGAGCTCGAGATCCGTGATGCCCGGCACCGGCCTCATCTGGCCGCCGCCCGACGTGACCATCGTCCGGATCACATCGTCGGCGACGCGCGTCGTCACGCCGGTGAGGTTCGGCACGCCGGGGAGCGGGTTCTGGAGGTTCTGGCCGTGGCAGGCCGCGCAGTACTGCGCATAGGCCTGCGCGCCGGCCTGGTTGCCGAACCCGCCGCGCCCGGCCGCGCCCGCGTCCTTCACGTTGACGAGCTTCAGGATCGCGACCTCGTCGATGCCGAGCACGAAGACGAGGCCCTTGTCGGGATCGGCGGCGGTCGTGCCCCAGTTGGAGCCGCCCTGATTGCCTGGCATCGAGATGGAGTCCTCGCCGACCGCGGGCGGGATGAAGATGCCGCCCTGCGGGCCGGTGCCGTTGCGCGCCTTCAAGACCCGCTCGCGCAGCTCGGCCTGCTGCTCGGGCGTGAGGAGCCACTTGTTGATGTCGTCGGCCGTGAAGCTCTGCCGCGCGAACGGCTCGGGCTTCGTCGGGAACGGCTGGGTCGGCCACGACTGCTCGCCGGGCACGTCGCTCTTCGGCACGGCGCGCTCCTCGATGGGCCAGAGCGGCTCGCCCGTGACGCGATTGAAGACGTACAGGAAGCCCGTCTTGCCGGCGTGCGCCACGGCGTCGATGCGGCGGCCGTTCTGTCGCACGGTGACGAGCTGAGGCGCCGACACGTTGTCGAGATCCCAGAGGTCGTGGTGGATCGTCTGGAAGTGCCACAGGCGCTTGCCGGTCTTGAGATCGAGCGCGATGAGGCAGTTGCCGAAGAGGTTCTGACCGGCGCGGTCGGCGCCGTAGAAGTCGTAGGTCGGCGAGCCGGTCGGGAAGTACCCGATGCCGCGCTCCTCGTCGATCGCGATCTCGCCCCAGGTGTTCGCGCCGCCGACGTACTTGTAGGCATCCTTCGGCCACGTCTCGTAGCCGAACTCGCCCGGCTCCGGGACGGTGTGGAACTGCCAGAGCCGTTTGCCCGTGACCACGTCGAACGCGCGGAGATCGCCCGGCGGCGAGATCCAGGCCTCGCCCGTCGCCGAGCCGAGGATGATCGTGTTCTTGTAGACCTTGCCGGGATTGGGCACGCGGAAGCCGATGCCGGCATTGCGCAGACCCTCCCGCAGGTCCACGTACCCGTTGGTGCCGAAGCTCGTGATCGACTTGCCGGTGCGGGCGTCGATCTCCTGGAGGAACGGGCCGGGCGTGGTCGTGAAAATCAGCCGCTTGTCTTTCCCGTCCTCGCTCTGCCAGTAGTTCACGCCGCGCACCGACAGGCCGGGGATGTTCTCGTGAATCCAGATCTCCTTGCCGGTGGTCGGGTCGAGCGCGATGAGCGAGCTGTTCCGGCCGCTGACGAACATCATGTCGTCGGCGACGATCGGGTTGAAGCCGGTGGTGCCGTGCGGATAGAACCAGGCGACCTGCAACTGGTTCACGTTGGACTTGTTGATCTGATCGAGCGCGGAAAAGTGCGAGCTGTCGGGGCCGCCGAGATTGTCCCACCACCAGTTGGTGGATCGGGCGGCCGTGAGCGCGCCGCCGGCGGCCATCGCGGTGAGCGCGACGGCGGCGACGGCGAACGTCACGTGGCTTCGCTGTCGAGAAGACGAAGTGCGATCGGACATCGATGACTCCTGGAACGACACGATAGGGATGGATGACGACACGAACGAACGAGCGAACGAACGGACGGTGATGAGACGACGGGCGCGAGCGAGACGGAGGGCGTGGGCATCAGCGCGCCGGCGGCGGAGTGGCGGGCGAACCGGCCGGTGACGCGGCCGGAAACGACAGCCCGGCACCGGGCGCCGGCAGCGGCGCCTGAGGATCGAAGGCGTCCTTCGCCCGCGCGTTCGCGTCCCAGACGGCCGTCCCGTCGCGCAGCGTGATCTCACACGCGAACCGGCGCGTGCCGGCCACGCGCGCGTTGACCTGATCGTAGAAGCCGAACTGCCCGTCCTCGACGCGGAGCACGGCGACGTCGGCCGGTGCGCCGACCGAGAGATGCCCGAGCGTGTCGCGCTTGATCTCCCGCGCGGGATTCCAGGTCGCGCGGACGAGCACGTCCTCGACCGACAGACCGAGCGCCAGGAACTTGCTCATGACGTCGAGCAGGTCCTTCATGCCCGACTGCGAGCTCGACGTGTGCAGGTCGGTCGAGATCGAATCGGGCAGCAGCCCCGCCTCGACCATCGGCACCGCCGCGCTCCACCGGAAGCTTCCCCCGCCGTGGCCCACGTCGAGGACGATGCCGCGCTTGCGTCCTTCGATGAACGCGGCGCTGGGCCCCCGCGTCGCGGCGTCCTGCTCGCCGCGGACGCCGCCGTACATGTGCGTGTAGATGTCTCCCGGCCGGAAGTACTTCGTGAAGAGCTCCATGATGCTCCGGCCGTTCCGGACGTTGCCGCCGAAGTCCACCATGACGGGCACGTTCGCCATGCGGCCGGCCGCTTCGGCCCGCTCGTACGGCGTCCACCCTGGGCCGTTGTAGTGCGCGCTCTTGATGCCGACAACGAGGTCTTTGTACTTCTGGGCCATGTCGGCCGTCGCCTGCGCGTCCATGTCCTCGACGTTCTGCTCGAGCTGCCCCTCGCGCATGCCGACGCCGACGATGTTGAGGAACGCGAGGACGCGCGTCTTCGACCGATCGATCACGCGGCGTTTGAAGTCCTCGAAGCTGCGCCACCCCGAGCTGCCCGCGTCGACCATGGTCGTGGTGCACGTGCGCAGGCCGTAGTTGTCCGGCCAGACGCTCAGGTCGCCGCCCGCGTAGGTCGCGGTCTTCTCGCCGGTGAACACGTGGACGTGGATGTCGATCAGGCCGGGCGCGACGTACAGGCCGCGCGCGTCCACGGTGCGCGCCGCCCGCGCGGCCGGGATGTTCTCGGCGATCGCCGCGATCGTTCGACCTTTGATGGCGACGTCGCGGATCGCGCTGAGCGAGCTGCGGCCGTCCACGACGTGGCCGCCTTTGAGCAGTAGATCGTAGGCTGGCTGCTGGGCGCTCGTCGCCGGCCCCAGCGCAAGACCGAGCAGGCACACGGCGACACGTCTCATTCAGCCATTCCCGGAAGAGGAGCGGATGGTAACACACTGGCATCGGGACATCGGGTATCGGGACATCGGGGCATCGCGCTGCGGGGCATCGGGAGATCGGCCATGCCGACGCGCGATGCTGACGATTGACAAACCCAGGCCGAGGTGTTTTTCTTGTCGCTCCCGCCAGAGGAGGCGTGCATGTCCACCCCGGACTCTTGGGTGCCGAAGTCCCTGCGACAGTTGAACCGGCGGCAGCTCTTCGGATGGGCGGGCCTGGCCGGCGGCATGGGGTGGTTCGCCGGTCGCAATCCCGCGGCGGCCGCAACGATGCCGGGGGCGATGGACCAGGCCGCGCAGAAGATCGGCGGGAGCACCATCGCGGCGGCGCCGAACGTCTACGAAGCCATCGGCGTGCGGCCGTTCGTCAACTGCCGCGGCACGCTCACCGTGCTGGGCGGCAACATCGAGCTGCCCGAAGTGCAGGCGGCGAAGACGCGGGCCAACCTCCAGCACGCGCAGCTCGACGAGGTGATGCACGCCGTGGGGCAGCGGCTGGCTGAGCTCACCGGCGCCGAGTGGGGCATGGTGAGCGCCGGCTGCGCGGCGGCGATGTCGCACGCGACGGCCGCGTGCGTCGCGGGCGGCAATCCGGACCGGCACGTTCGCATCCCGAACCTCGAGGGATTCGCGAAGGACGAGGTGATCATCCCGGGCAGCTCGCGCAACGTCTACGACGCGGCCATTCGCGCGGTGGGCGTGCGGATCGTCGAGGTCGACACGCCGGACGAGCTCGAACGGGCGATCGGCCCGCGGACCGCGATGATCTACATCTTCGCGAAGCCGGAGAACGAGAGCGGGCCCATGGGCACCGAGGCCATCGCGGCCGTCGCGAAGCGCCACGACGTGCCGGTGCTCGTCGACGCGGCAGCCGAAGTGCTGACGATCCCGAACCTCCACCTCCAGCGCGGCGCCACGCTCGTCGCGTACAGCGGCGGCAAGTTCATCCGCGGGCCGCAGAGCGCCGGCTTGCTGCTCGGCCGCAAGGACCTCGTGCAGGCGGCCTGGGTGCACAGCGCGCCGCACCACGGCTATGCGCGCGCGATGAAGGTCGGCCGCGAGGAGATGATCGGGATGCTCGTGGCCGTCGAGAGCTGGGCGGCGCGCGATCACGAGGCGCAGTGGCGCGACTGGATCGCCCGGTGCCGGTTCATCGCCGATCGCGTGTCGACCATCGCCGGCGTCACGACGAACCTTCGCACCGAGCCCGGCGGCCGGAGCAACCGCAGCCCGCAGCTCACCGTGCGCTGGGAAGCGCAGAAGCTGGGCCTCACCGGGGCCGACGTGGTGCAACTGCTCGACAGCACCGATCCGCGCATCCTGCTCAGCGCGAGCGGCGGCAACGGCGGGCGTGGCGGCGGCCCACCGCTCGCCGGCGACACCGGCATCGCGCTCGTGCCGTCGACGATGGCGCCCGGCGACGAGAAGATCGTCGCCGATCGGCTCGCGGCCGTGCTGTCGGCGGCCCACACGCTGAAGCCGCCAGCGCCGGTGCTGCCTCCTGCCGGCGATCTGACCGGCGTCTGGGACGTCCAGATCAAGTACGTCGCGAGCGCCTCGACGCACACCATCTCCGTGTTCCAGAACAACGGCCGCCTGACCGGAGTCCATCAGGGCGACTTCCAGAGCCGCGACCTCACCGGGACGGTGAGCGGCGACGCCGTGGCGTTCGGCAGCACCGTGACCGAGCGGCACGGGGATTCGCTCAGCTACCGGTTCACGGGCACGCTCGCAGGTGACGCGATGTCGGGCGCGCTCGACATGGGCGAGTACCTCAAGGCGACCTGGACCGCGAAACGCCGCGCGTCCGGCAGTGCCCGCTCTGCCGGATAGCATCCATTTTCGAGGCCCGTCGATGCCAAAGAAGACTCGCCGAACGTTCCTCACCGCCGGACTCCCCGCGCTGGCCGTCGGCGCGCCCGCCGCGGCTGCAGCGCAAACCCCCGCCGGCGGCGCCCGACAGGAGCGTCGCTTCTTCCGTCAGTCTCCCGGCAACCCTCCGCCGCCGTACAGCCCGGAGGTCGCCTACGGCAACCTGCTCTTCATCTCCGGCAAGGGCGTCGGCGCCGGTTTCCAGGGCGACATCACCGCGCAGGTGACGAAGACGATCGACAACGTCGAGGAGTCGCTGAAGGCCGCCGGCTCGGCGCTCGACAAGGTCCTCAAGGTCAACGTGTACCTCGCGGACATCCGGCACTTCGACGCCATGAACGCCGTCTATCGGCAGCGCTTCGGACCGGTGTTCCCGACCCGCACGACGATCGGCGGCGTCGTGATGCCCGACGGCGGCCTCGTCGAGATCGATTGCGTGGCGTATATCTGACGACGGCGCTCGGCCCGGGTCGCTGGGCCGGCGCCCCGGCTGAGCCCTGTGTTCCCGACCGCGCCTCGGCGCGACGCGCGCAGGCTCACGGCTCACCATTCATGACTCAGAGTCCGTCGCTGCCCTAGTCCCATGAGCGCCGATCCGCCTGTCGCGCCGCCGGCCGGAGGCCGGGGTGATTCGCCGCCGCCGGGGTTGGAGCACATCCGGGCGCTCATCGCGGCAGCAGGGCGGTCGGCGCACTACGAGGTCGTCTCGCTCGTCGGTTCGGGCGGCATCGGGGCAGTCTACAAGGCCGTCGACACACGCCTCGCGCGGCCGGTGGCGATCAAGGCGCTCCACGGCGCGCAGTTGCTCGACACGCGCGGCGCGGCCAGGCTGCGGGCCGAAGCCCTGGCCGCCGCATCGCTCGACCATCCCTACATCTGCAAGATCTACGAGCTCGTCGACACGGGCAGCGAGCCGCTCATCGTCATGGAGTTCGTCGAGGGCGAGACGCTCGCGGCCGTGTTGGCGCGCGGCGTGCCGTCCATCGAGGCCACGGTGCGGGTCGCGATCGAGATCGCCGAAGGGCTGGCCGCCGCGCACGCACACGGGCTCGTCCATCGTGACGTCAAGCCCGCCAACGTCGTCATCACCACCCATGGCCACGTCAAGCTGCTGGACTTCGGTCTCGCGCTCGCGGATCCGACGGCTGGCGAGACGCGCATCGCGCCGCCGCTGAGCGATGCCTTCGCCGGCACACCGCACTACATGGCGCCGGAGCAAGCCGCGGGACGGCCCGTAACCGCGCGCGCCGATCTCTTCTCGTTCGGCGTGGTCCTCTTCGAGTGCCTGAGCGGACGGCTGCCGTTTCGCGGCAGCAACGCGTACGACTACGTGCGCCGGATCCAGTCGGATCCGCCGATCCGCCTGGATCGGATCGCGCCCGCCGTGCCGGCCGACCTCGCGCGCCTCGTGGACGCCTGCCTCGAGAAGGTCCCGGCCGACCGCCCCGCGTCGGCCGGAGAGGTGGTGGCCGAGCTTCGCCGGATCGCCGGCGGGCTGAGCAGCAGCGGCATCGGCGGCAACGCAGAAACCGCCGGCGCCGTGCGGCGCCGGACACACGTCCAGCGGTGGCTGTGGGCCGGTGCGCTTGGAGCGATGGCGATCGCGCTCGCGTGGATCGCGGGGCGAGACGCGAATCCGGCGCCCGTCTGGATGCACCGCCCGTTCGTCACGACGTCGGCGGAGGAGTTCGAGAGCCGAATCTCGCCCGACGCGCAGTGGGTGTCGTTCATCTCCAGCGCGGCCGGGCTCACCGAGCTGAAAGTACGGCGCGTGGATGGAGGCGACGCGCAACGCGTCGCGACCTCCGACGGCACGGTCGTGAGCCAGGTCTGGTCGCCCGACGGCGCGCGGATCGCGTACGTCGTCCGGCAGGCGTCAGCGTCGCGCCTCGTGGTCGTGCCGGCGTTCTTCGGCGGCACGCCGGTCGCCAGCGTGGCGATGGCCGCCGGCTCCGCGCCCTTCAAGCTGCTGCGCTGGATTGGCCACATCGTGTACGTGCAGGTCAGCGACGCGCGGGGACGATCGCTCTGGAAGGTCGACCTGGACGCGGGCACCTTTCAGCCCGTCAGCGCCGCCTGGCGCGTGGACGGCACGCCCGAGGAGTTCGACGTGCGTCCGGCCGACGGCCGCGTCGTGTTCTCGATGGCGATCGCCGGCCAGGAGGATCTCTGGACGGCGAACCTCGACGGCTCGTCGATGCGTCGCGTGACGAACGACCAGTTCTTCGAACGCCATCCGATCTGGGCCGGCCGGGACGACACGGTGATCTACCAGACGAACCGCAGCGGACAGGTGGACCTCTGGGAAACCTCGCTGTCGTCGGGTCGATCCTCGCCGCTCACGTCGAGCCCGACCGTGGAGCTGCCCGACAGCACATCGCCCGACGGGCGGCTCGTGAGCTTCCAGCAGACGTCGCAGGCCGCACATCTCTGGATCGTCGACGGCGCCGCAGGCCGCCAGGTGACCGACGACGCGCTGCGGGATTCGTCGCCGAGCGTCGCCCGCGACGGCGCACGTGTGGTGTTCCAGCGCAACCCCGCGGTCACGCGCGAAGGCAATGAGTCGCTCGACGCGGTGCTGTTCACCGGCGCGATCCAGCGCGGTCAGCCCGTGGCGGCGCCGCGCGCGCTGACCGACGGGTTCGCGCCGATCGTCTCGCCCGATGGCCGCCGCATCGCCTATCACCGGATGGCGCCGGACGGCGCGCACGCGGCGGTCTTCGTCCTCGATCTCTCCTCCGATCAGAAGACGCAGGTCAGCTCGACCGGACGTGTTCCGGGGTACGCGACGTTTCCTTCGGATTGGACGGAACCGCACGTGGCCTGGGCGCCGGATGGCGCGGCGTTGTTCGTCATCGACGAGAGCCAGGGCTGGGTCGTACGCCGGTACGTCATCGGCGCGTCCGCTCCAGACGCACCGCTGGCCCAGGCCGACGCGCAGGAGGTCTTCCACGGTCTGAGCGTGTCGCCGGACGGGCGATGGCTTGCGCTCCTGGTCTCGCGCCGTGGTGCCTCGTTCGCGCGTCTGATCGACCTCGAACAGCGGGCGTCGCGAGACGTCCGCTTGGAAGGATCCGGTTCGACCTTCATGCGCGGATGGCTGGCCGATTCACAGGGCGTCGTCGTCGTGCGATCGCGCGTGGTGCACGAGGACCGATCGGCCGACGTCGACGTGCTGGTCGTCAGGCCTCCCGACACGGCCGACGTGGTGCTGCGCCTTGCCGGCGTCTTCGGTCCGACGACGCGGCTCGATGGTGCCGCGCGAGCGATCTACGCCACCGTCGTCGAGGCCGGCGTGCACAACGTCGTCGAGTATCCGCTGAAGGGGGGCCGCGGCCGGAAGATGACCGACAACAGGCTGGCGGGCGTGACGTTCGCGGGCCTCGCGCCGTTGCCCGACGGAACCCTGCTCGCGTCGCGCGCCGAGCAGAAGAACGACATCTGGCTCATGGCGATGGCAGGCCGATAGTGCTATTCTCCGCGCGCGGCGGCGTTCACCCAGCAGAGGAGACCTGATGGCCAAGCGTCCTTCGAATCGGGCACGGACCGTCCAACGGTCACGGACGGGAAGCGATGCGACCATTCTCGCCGGCTTGCGTCAGTACGTGCTGGCGATCGAGCGGGAAGGGATCTCGATCTACTCGGGCGACGACAGGAAGCACACGAAGATGCTGTCGTTGTTCAAGGATCTCGGCACGTTCGTCCAGGACATCCGGCACAAGTACCGCCAACCGCCAACGTCCAGCGCGCGCGGGCAGGATTGCCGGCATCCGTTCGTCGACTGCGGCGATCACTGCGACATGCCCGATCTCTGCTCCTGATCTCGGCGCACCCCGACGTCACGCCCATGAGCCGTTGCCCGTGGCGCGATCTCGAGCTCTGAGAGTGCGTCTCGAGTGTGGCCGCCGTCCGGCCTCACAACTCAGAGCTCACGACTCACAACGCCGTCAGTTGCGGCTCAGCACATACGACTCGACGATGTCGAAGTCGACAGCGTGGGCCAGTGCGTCTGACGAGGTCCGTCGCGTCGAGTAGTGCTTTGTGCGGCCAGGCACGCTGGCCGGTGGAGCCCCGTGGCCAGCGTCTCTCCAATCACGGACATCGGCGTGGTGACGGCCGATCGGCCCGCGAGCCTCGCACGGACGCTGGCATCGGTCGTCGCCGCTGCGCCTCCAGGCCGCCGGCTTCGAGCTGTCGTTGTCGACGGCTCACGGACGGCACGCGGGCGTCGCGAGACGCGGGCGGTGGTCACGCGCGCGACGAAGCACTCGAAGATGGCGTTCATCTACATCGGTGCCGCGAAAGCTGCGCGGCTGCGGCGAGCGTGGCGCGTGCCGCGCGCGCTCGCGTCGTCGCTCACGCCGGGAAGCGCCGGGGCGAATCGCAATCTGCTCCTGTTGCTCACTGCGGGCCGACAGGTGCTGTTCGTCGACGACGACATCGTGCTGGAGCCGTGGGAGCTGCCGGATCGGCGGCATGGATGGACAGTCGCCGGGCACGACGAGCGCCGCGAGTTCAGGTTCTTTCCAACCCGCCGTGCGGCGCTCGCGTTGGTGACGCGCCCGCCGATAGACCTCCTCGGCGCGCACGAGGAGTTGCTGGGCCGGCAGGTCGGGGCCGTGCCGACGGATGCGGCGCTCGACCTGCCCGACCTGAATGACGCGTGCGCGCACTTGAAGGCGCGGGTGGCCCAGGGACGTCCGATGACCGTGCGCGTGACCTGCGCGGGCATGGCCGGAGACGCCGGGCGTCCGGCGCCCGATCGCTTGCTCTTCAGCCGCGGATCGTTACGCGAGCGGCTCTGGTCGAGTGCCCGCGAATTCAGGACCGCGATGACGAGCCGGGAAGAGCGCCGCGTCGCCGTTGCGAGCTACGCCACGCACGCCGCCAATACGCCCGCCGGGTGCCTGGCTCTGGAGAACCGCCGGCTCGCGCCGCCGTTTCCGCCGATCTCCCGCAACGAGGACGGCGTCTTCGGCGCGCTTCTCGCGGCGACCGACGCGGCCGCGCTGTTCGGCCATCTGGCAGTCGGCGTGCTACACGATTCGGCGCGCCGGTCGCCGTACACCGAGGCCGAACGTCGCGGCGTGACGCAGGTGCGGGTCGCCGAGTTGCTGATCGTGCTGATCCGCCGTCTCGCCCGGACGTCTGCACGCCAATCGCCAGCGGCGCGGCTTCGCGACGTCGGCGCGGGGCTGCAGGACGTCGCCGGGTGGAAGCCTCTCGAGTTCAAGGCGTTCGTCGCGGGCGTGATGCGGACCGCGAGGTTCCAGCAGATCGACGCGGCGGAGCGTGACGCCCTCACGCAGGGCTGTCCGCAGTACTGGCGCGACGCGCTCGCGGACTGCCGGCGCCGGGTGGCAGCCGCGGCAGACTCCCCGTGGTTTGCGCTGCCGATCGAGTTCCACGATCGCGCCGGCATCGACGCGGGCTATCGCGCGCTCGCCGGCTTCGTTCGGCGTTTCGGCGCGCTCGTCGAGGCATGGCCGGCGCTGTGGACGCGCGCCCGGCGGCTCAGGACCATCGCCGCGTCTACTGCTTGATCACCGTGCCGTCCCGGCGACGCACCTCGCCCCATCCGCCGTTGAGCTGGCCGCGCTCGCCGGTCTCGCGTCCGAACGGGAACTTCGCCGCGGCCTTCTCGTCGATCTCGATGCCCCATCCCGGCGACTCGTTCACCCACAGGTAGCCGTTCTTCATCACCGGGCAGCCCTTGAAGACCTCCTGGTGATTCTGGTTGAACGCCGAGTATTCGTTGATGCCGAAGTTGTAGCACGCGATGCCGAGCGTGACGTTCGCCATGTGGCCGACGGGCGAGACGTCGCCGGGCCCGTGCCAGGCCGTCTTCACGCCGAACTGCTCGGCGAAGGCAGCGATCTTCCGGCAGGGCGTGAGACCGCCGGCCTGCGAGACGTGGATGCGGATGTAGTCGATCAGCCGCTCGGCGATGAGCGGCTGCCACTCGTGCGGGCTGTTGAACAGCTCGCCCATGGCGAGCGGCGTGCTGCACTGCTGTCGAATCTGGCGGAAGTACGCGATGTCTTCTGGCGACACCGGGTCCTCGACGAAGAAGAGCTTGAACCGCTCGGCGTCCTTGCAGAACTGGACGCCCTGGTTGGGCGACACGCGCTCGTGCACGTCGTGGAGCAGCTCGATCTCGTCGCCGAGCTCGGTGCGGCACGCGTCGAAGAGCCGCATGGCGCGCCGGTAGTACGCCATCGGCTCGAAGACCGGCGCGTTGTGGAGCGCGGCCTGCGCCGCCGCCGCACCGCCACCCGCGCCGTAGCCGGCCATGCCCGGCACGCCGACCTGGACGCGGACGTGACGGAAGCCCTGCGCGATGTAGTTCTTCGCGTTCTCGATGACCTGCGGGATCTCGTTGCCGGCTGCGTGTCCGTAGCAGTCGACGGCCTCGCGGCACTTGCCGCCGAGCAACTGGTACACGGGCATGCCGGCCTGACGGCCCTTGATGTCCCAGAGCGCCTGGTCCACGCCGCTGATCGCGTTGTTCAGCACCGGCCCGTTGCGCCAGTACGAGCTGAAGTACAGCGCCTGCCAGGTGTCGTCGATGCGATCGGCCGGTCTACCCACGAGGAACGGTTTGAGATAGCGCTCGACGGCCGGCCTGACGAGATCGGCGCGCTGCGTGAAGGTCGCGCAGCCGTAGCCGTAGAGGCCGTCCTGGTCGGTCGTGATCTTGACGACCGTGAGCCTCACGCCGCCCGGCGCGGTCTCGATCACGCTCACGTCGCGGATGCGCGGCGTGGGCAGCGCGCGCGTGGCCTGCGCGGCGGCCGCCTCGGCGGCGAGCATCCGGCGCGTCGAGACGCCGGCGAACCCGGCGCCCCCGAAGAGTTTCAGAAGGCTGCGGCGCGGAATGGCGGTCATGGTTGACTCCCGCGGCGCATTCTACGCCACCGCAGGCGGCCCCGGAATCGCGGGCGCGGCGACTCGGCCGGCGCGCCCTTTGCCGCCCGGGACGTGCGCACGCGCCTCCGTGAGCTTGGCAGTCGGCTCGCGGCTAGTGGACCGATGGGGTCGGTACGTCGGAGCCGTCCCGCAGCCGCCGCCGGCGCGGCGGAGGGACGAACGACATCGTGTGGCCGCGCCGGAGCAGCGGCGTGATCTCGTCGCCGCTGAGCGGCTTCGCGAAGAAGAACCCCTGCGCCTCGCGGCAGCCCCACTGGCTGAGCAATCCGACCTGCGCCGGCGAGTCGACGCCTTCGGCGATCACCGCCATGCCCAGCTCGCGGGCCAGGCTGATCGTTGCCTTCACGATCGCCGCGCTCCCCGCATCGTCGAGGATGCGCGAGACGAACTCGCGCGCGATCTTGATCCGATCGACCGGGAACCGCCGGAGGTACCCGAGCGACGAGTAGCCGGTGCCGAAGTCGTCGATCGCGAGCGTCATGCCGTTGGCGCGCAGGCGGGCGAGCACGTCGTTGTGTTCGCGCGAGGCCGCCATGAGCACCGACTCGGTCAGCTCGAGCTCGAGATAGTGGGCCGCCAGGCTCGAGTCGACCAGTGCGGCCGCGATTTCGGCCTCGAGCTCCAGGGCCATCTTGAACTGCACCGCCGACAGGTTGACGCTGACCCGCGACAGCGGGATGCCTTCGTCGAGCCATGCGCGCGTCCGGTGACACGCGTCGCGCAGCACCCAGTGGCTGAGCGCGACGACGAGGCCGCTGTCCTCGGCAACGGGAATGAACACGCCCGGATCCAGCACGCCTCGCTCGGGATGACGCCATCGCACGAGCGCCTCGACGCCGGTGATCCGCCCTGACTCGAGGTCGATCTGCGGCTGATACACGAGAAAGAGCTGGCCGTCGTCGATCGCGCGACGGAGCTCGCTGCGCAGGGTGACGCGCGTGCGCACGTCGGTGTCCATCGCCTCGGTGAAGAACCGGTAGAAGCCGCGCCGTTCGGCCTTCGCGCGGTAGAGCGCGACGTCCGCGTGCGCCAGCAGCATCTCCGGATCGAGGTACTGCGGGCCGTGCACGGATATCCCGATGCTGGCGCCGAGCCGAATCTCGCTCTCCTGCACCCAGCACGGCTCGCTGATGGCCTTGGCGATGTGGCTGGCGACGATGGCGGCGTCCACCGGCTGGTCGATCTCGGAGACCACGACGGCGAACTCGTCGCCGCCGAAGCGCGCGACGAGATCGGTGTCTCTGACCGTGGCGCGCAGCCGCGCCGCCACCACCCGCAGCAGCTCGTCGCCGACCGGATGGCCGAGCGTATCGTTGACGTCCTTGAAGTAGTCGAGATCGAGGTACAGCACGGCGAAGGGTTTGGCGCCGCGCGTCACCCGGGCGATCGCGTGCCGCAGCTCCTCGACGAAGACCCGGCGGTTCGGCAGGCCCGTGAGCGCGTCGTGCCGCGCGGCATGGAGGATCTGCAGCTCGGCGGATTTACGCGCGGTGATCTCACGGAAGAACCACACGCGGCCGAGCTCGGTGCCGGCCGGCGTGCGGAGCAGCGCCGTGTGGCGTTCGAAGTAGCGGCCGTCGGTCGTCTCGAGCTCGTCGTGACCCATCTCGTCGCTGGGCGTGTGCAGTTGGCGCAGCCGGGTGAGGAAGGCGTCGGCCGACTTCATGTGCGACGCCGCCGCGGTGAGGACCTGGTCGCCGTCGGCGCCGAGGAGTCGATCGACGCTCGTGAGGAACATGTCCGCGAAACGCTGGTTGGCCGCGATGATGCGCCCATGGGTCCCCACGACGAGGATCGCGTCGGGCGAGGTCTCCATCTGCGTGCGCAGCAGCGTGTTGGTGAACTGCTGGTCGTCCTCGATGCGCTTGCGTTCGGTGATGTCCTGCACGGTGCCGACCGCGCGCGTCGGCCGGCCCTGGGCGTCGTAGGACGTGCGGCCGCGCGCGTGCACGTGCCTGATCTGGCCGTCGTCCTGCACGATCCGCAAATCGAGCGCGAGCAGCGTCCGGGTCCGGACGGAGGCCTGGAAGTCCACGTCCACCCGGTCCCGATCGTCGGGATGGAGCCGCGTCAGCATGGCCTCGTAGGTCGGCACGAACGTCGCGCGCGTCACGCCGAAGATGCGGTACGTTTCGCGCGACCAGCGCAGCGTCCGTCGGACGAGATCGAACTCCCAGCTCCCCACGCGCGCGATCGCCTGCGCCTCGGCGAGCGCGGCCTCGCTGTCGCGCAGCCGTTCGGCGGCGCCGAGCCGCTCGCGCGTGAGCAGGGCGAGGCCGAGTTTGTCGGCGAGCTGACAGGCGAACGCGATCTCGTCCTTCGTCCAGCGATGCGGCCGGCCGACGTGCTCGAAGCAGAGCAGGCCGAGATTGCGGCCCGAGGCGCGAATGACCGCGTCGAGCATGGAGGTGATGCCGAGCGGCTTCAAGTACGACTCGACGTAGCCCGCCGTGCGCGGATCGGTCAACGGATCGTGCGCGTCGACGTAGCGCGCGTCCTTGAGCGCCTGGAACTCGTTGCGGAAGTCGGGCTCGCAGAGCACCATGCCGGACGAGTGCCGCCCTGGCGTGGCCTCGTAGCAGGCGATGCAGTGCAGCTCCGACTCGGCTTCGTTGAAGAGCCAGGCGTTCACGCGCTCGCACGCCATGGCGCGCGTCGCGAGCTCGACGAGCGCGCGGGCGGCGGCGTCCACGTCGCCGCCGATGATGGTGTCCATCTGCGCCGCCTGGCCGAGCGCATCGAACTGGCGATGCAGCCGCTCGAGCGTCGTGTGGAGGTCTCCGCCATCGCCGGGTGACGACGCGTGGTCAGGGGCGGAGGAGCCGGAGGAGCCTGGCGGGGTTTGAAAGGGGGGATGGACGGACGGCATCGGCCGCGGGAGGGAGCAAGAGGTGTGCCCTCGGGCCGGGAAGCGGCGATCACGTTTCTGCACGGGACCGCACCGGCGCCGCCGACAGAAACGCACGGTCGTCCACAATTTTGAACGCGGCCGGTGTACGATGCGCGCGCATGAAACCATCGCCGGAATTCCGCGCGCGGGTGCTCGCCGGTGAGTGGACGTGCGGCACGTTCCTGAACCTGGCGTCGCCGCTCGTCGTCGAAATCGCCGGCCTGGTCGGCTTCGACTTCCTCTTGATCGATCACGAGCACGGGCCGGGAGGCGAGGACACGCTGCTGCATCAGTTGCAGGCAGCGTCGGCGACGCCCGCCGTGCCGATTGTGCGCATCGCCGCGAACGACGCGGCGCGCGTCAAGCGGGTGCTCGACGCGGGCGCCTGCGGCGTGATGGTGCCGTACGTGAGCACGCCGGACGAGGCGGCGCGCGCGGTCGCCGCGATGCGTTATCCGCCCAGGGGCGTGCGGGGCGTGGCGAAGTTCCATCGCGGATCGGCATTCGGCGCGGCGTTCGGCGAGTACTTCGCGCACGCGCACGAGCGGCTGCTCGCGGTGCTGCAGATCGAGACGCCCGCCGCCGTCGATCACGTCGACGCGATCGCCGCCGTCGACGGCGCCGACGTTCTGTTCGTGGGACCGACCGACCTCTCGTACACCCTCGGCCTGCCGGACCAGTACGATCATCCGCGCTTCGTCGAGGCGCTCCGTCGCGTGAGCGCCTCGGCCCGCGCGCACGGCAAGGCGGCCGGCATCCTCGTGCACGACCCCGCGCTCGTGCCGCGATGCCGCGACTGGGGCTACTCGTTCGTCGCGCTCGGATCGGACGGCGGTGCCCTGCGCGCCGGACTCCAGGACTGTCTCACGACGCTCCGGAAGTGATCGCGTCGGGGGCGACAGCTAGTCCACTCGTGTGAGCCTCGGGTTCGGCCGGTAGCGGCGGCCGACCTTGGCCTGCGGGCGGTCCTCGACCATCACGATGTCGGCGGTGAAATCGTAGCGGCCGCCGAAGAGCGACGAGCCGACGCCGTACGAGTCCACCGGCACGCCTTGTTCCTCGAACTGGCGGATCTTCTCGACCGTGAACCCGCCGGAGGCCACGATCCGGACGGAGCGGAAGCGGTCGCGGTCGAGCGCCTCGCGCACGTTGCGGACGAGCTGCGGGATCACGCCCGTCGGCCGGAACGCGCCCATCTGCGGGATGATCGACCGGTCCACGAGGTTCTCGGACGTATCGAGCCGCACGCCCCAGAGCCGGGCGCCGAGCGCGCGCGCGACCTCGAGCGACGTGCGGACGCAGTCGTTCTCGTAGTCGACGAGCGTGACGATCTGCACATCGGGGCCGGTCGCCTCGGCGAAGGCCTGCGTCGCGCGCACGGTGTCGCCGCCGTACGCCGCGACGAGCGCGTGCGGCACCGTGCCGATGCCGGACGATCCCCACCAGCTCGCCTGCGCGTCGGTCGAGACGCCGATGGCGCCGGCGATGTGCGCCGCGTAGCCGTCGCCCGTCTGCACGAGCCAATGATCGTGGCGCGCCGGGAAGAACATCACGGTCTTGGGCCGGGCGGCGTCGACCACGAGCCGCGTGTTGGTACCGACGCGCGTGCGGCGCGCGAGCACGCCGAGATACAGCGTCTCGAGCACGGCGAACGACGGGTACGGCCCTTCGATCGTCATGACGGTTTCGTACGGCGCGATCTCGTCGCCGTCGTAGAGCGCGTGCACCTCGAGCGCGTGCCAGTCGTCGGCGCAGAGCTTGAGGATCGCGATGGCTTCGTCGATGCCGCCGAGGTACGCCCGCGACTTGCCGAACACCTGCATCAGCACGCGCGGCGCGTGGCCCTCGCGGTGCAGCACGTCCCGCGTGCGCACGAAGTACTTGTCGGAGTAGTACCCGCTGCGCATGCGCTCGACGGGCAGATTGAAGACGGAGGGATCGAGACGCGGACGCGGCACAGCAGGGCATGCTAGCGGGCCGCGCTCGGACGTGGCAACCCCTCGCCCGTTCTGTCGTATAGTCCCCCTCGTCTCTCTGTCGTCGAGGTGCGTATGAAGCGAGCAGGATGGACGCTCGGGATCGTCCTGGCCGGACTCGGCGCGTCGGCCATCGCCGGCCGGTCGGCGCCGGCGGCCTCGCAGGCACAGGCCGACGAGAAGGCCTGGATTCAGCTCTTCAACGGGCGCGATCTCGGCGGCTGGACGCCGAAGTTCACGAAGCACCCGCTCGGCGAGAATTTCAACGACACGTTCCGTGTCGAAGACGGGTTGCTGAAAGTCCGCTACGACAAGTGGACGAAGTTCGACGGAGAGTTCGGCCACCTCTTCTACGGGCAGCCGTTCTCGTACTACCTGCTCGCCGCCGAGTACCGGTTCGTGGGGCAGCAGGTGCCCGGCGGGCCGGCCTGGGCGATGCGCAACAACGGGCTCATGCTGAGCAGTCCCGATCCGCGGACGATGCTGCGCGATCAGGATTTCCCGATCTCAATCGAGGTGCAGTTGCTCGGCGGCCTCGGCGACGGCAAGCCGCGCACGACCGCCAACGTCTGCACGCCCGGCACCAACATCGTCATGAAAGGCCTGCTGACGACGACGCACTGTCTGAACTCGAGCTCGAAGACGTACGACGGCGACCAGTGGGTGCGGGTCGAAGTGCTCGTCAAGGGCGACGAGGCGATCCAGCACCTGATCGACGGACAGGCCGTGCTCGAGTACACGCGGCCGCAGATCGGCGGCGGATCGGTGAACCCGGTCGATCCGGCCGTGAAGGTCGACGGCACGCCGCTCGCCGGCGGCTTCATCTCGATTCAGGCCGAAACGGCGCCAGCCGACTTCCGCAAGATCGAATTGCTCGAGCTCGAGGGATGCATGGACCCGAAGGCGTCGAACTACAAGAGCTACTACGTCAGACCGAAGCCGGGCGCCTGCCGTCCGTAGTGCGCCGGCGGCCCGGCCGCGCGCGGCGAGTCATCGCATCACCGGCTGCGTCCACGCCATCCGGCCGTTGCTCTCGAGCACGCGCGCGCGGACGTAGCCCTCGCCGCCGCGGAACGTGTAGGTCGCCGACGGCGTCGCGCTCTCGGCGAGCAGCCGTCCCTCCTTGCCCACGAACTGGATGCGGTATTTCGAGAAGGTCGTAGGCTTGACCGACACCGTGATGCCGGTGTCGGTGGCCTCGTACGCGTTCAGCTCCACGCCGGTCGACGCGTAGAACTCGCCCTGATCGAGCGCGCGAGTGACGGCCGCCGGATCGAGCGCCGTGGCCCGCACGACCACCCATCCCCGGCCGGGGCCGGACGCGTTGGGATCACCCGGCCGCTTGAAGTGATGCGCGTCGTCGACCGCGATGCCGTAGAGCAGCGTGCCGCGCGAGAGGATCGCGTCCCAGACCTCCTCGAGGCCCGGAACGCCGCCGCCCCCGCCGTTGTTGACCTCGGGATGGCCATTGTAGATCTCGAACAGGCGGTTGTTCTTCACCTGTCGCAGCTCGTCGGCCGTGACCGACCACCGGAAGTTCGGGTGGTTGATGTGCGGCACGCCGGCGGCGCGACGGATCGCGTCCACGTTCCGCTGGAGGATGTCCAGCACCGACGCGCCGTGCTGCGGCTCGACCTTCGTGGCGAGGTTCAGCCCGTTGATGTGGAGCGACTTGTCCCCGATGGCGTCGGTGACCTCCTCGCCGCGCACCACGAGGAACTTGTCGTCGGCGCCGTGCAGCGCGTTCAACCCGTCCGTGCTGGTCAGGTAGTTGTGATCCGTCAGCACGACGAACTGGTAGCCGTGCTCGCGATACCAGCGGACGACGTCGTCGGGCGTGCTGTCGCCGTCGCTGTTGATCGTGTGCGTGTGCGTGTTGCCTTTGAACCAGCGCAGGGCGCCGGGCTGCGACTGGATCGCGTGCGGCGAAGGGACCGCACCGGCGCGGCGGCCGAGCGGGACGAGCGCGGCCGAGACGAGGAGGGCGAGCACGCCGAGCCGAGCCCGATCGGAGCGATGCATGCCGCTATGCTATGGCGCGCCCGGCAGGTTCGCTACAATGAACCTGCCAATGGCACGCCGTCGAGGACGCACGTCGAGGACGGGACCGATCTGCGCGGTGCTGAGCGTCGCCGCGGCGGTCGTGGCCCTGTCGGCGCAGAACGTCGCCACTGGCCCGGAGCCGTTTCGGATGCGGCTCGTCGCGGCCGGGCTCGGCGCGCCGTGGCAGATGCGCTGGGCGCCAGACGGCAGCTTGTGGGTGACCGAGCGCGTCGCCCGCCGCATCGTCCGGATGAATCCGGACGATGGCCGGATCACCGTGGTCACGACCATCCCGGAGGCCATCCAGCGGCACGCGCAGGACGGTGTGCTCGGCCTCGCGTTTCACCGTGACTTCCTGCGCCGCGTCGGACGAGACCACGTGTTCGTCGCGTTCACGTACGACGCCGATCCCGGTGCGGGCGAGGTGCGGCGGCTGAAGGTGCGGCGCTACACTTACGACGCGGCGATCGGCACGCTCGGCGAGCCGGTGGACCTCATCGACAACTTGCCGGCCGGCGCCGACCACGTGGCCGCGCGGCTCGTCTTCGGCCGCGACGACACGCTGTACCTCTCATTGGGCGATCAGGGATACAACCAGCTCGCGCTGTACTGCTCGCCCATCCTCGCGCAGGACCTCCCGACGGCCGAGGACGTGGCGGCCCGCAACTGGCCGCCGAAGTATCAGGGCAAGATCCTGCGGCTGAATCTCGACGGATCGATCCCGGCCGACAACCCGTCGTTCAACGGCGTGCGCAGCCACATCTACAGCTACGGCCATCGCAATCCGCAAGGGCTCGCGCAGGCGGCCGATGGCGCGCTGTACGAATCCGAGCACGGACCCAGCATGGACGACGAGGTCAATCGCATCCGCGCTGGCGGCAACTACGGCTGGCCGTTCGTCGCCGGCTACAAGGACGATCGCGTCTACGCGTATGCCGACTGGTCGAAGTCGGCACCGGCGCCCTGCGCGTCGCTGAAGTTCGATGCGATCGTCGCGCCGCCGTCGGTGCCGCAGCAGCAGGAGAGCGCCTGGAACGACCCGGCCTTCGTGCCGCCGCTCCAGACGTTCTTCACCGTCGGCCCGGACTACCGGTTCAACGAAGCCGGCAACGCGACGATCGCGCCGTCGGGCGTCGACGTCTACGACAGCGAGCGCGGCATTCCAGGATGGCGCCGATCGATCCTCGTGACGAGCCTGATTCGCGGCGTCGTGTACCGCGTGAAGCTCGACGGCCGCGGCGAGAGCGCGGCGGGCGAGCCGTTGGCCTACTTCAAGACCGACAACCGGTACCGCGACGTGCTCGTGCATCCGGACGGGCGGACGATCTTCGTGGCGACCGACAGCAGCTCGCGAGCTCATCCAGGGGCGATCCTCGCCTTCACGTACGATCCGCGACCGTAGGCGCCGGTCTGTGGCAAGCTATCGAGCCATGAATGTTCCGATGATGTCCGTTCGTGTGTGCTGGTTGCTGCTCGTCGTGATCTCGCTGTCGAGCCTGGCCGATCGGCCGGTCATGGCCGCGGCACAGGCGGCGACACCGCAGGCCGCCCGCCCGGCCGGTGCCTCGGGTGCGATCGCCCGTGGTGAGTACCTCACGACGCGCGTTGCCATGTGCGTGCAGTGCCACTCGGGCCGCGATCGGCACGGCGATCTCATCGACAGCGAGAAGTTCCACGGGGGCCCGATTCCGGTGCAGTCACCCTGGCCGGCCAAGAAGTTCGCCGCACAGGCGCCCAGCCTCGCGGGCTTGCCGGGCTTCACCGACGAGCAGGTCGTCACGCTGCTCATGACCGGCAAGGCCACCGGCCGGCGGCCGCCCTCGCCGCCGATGCCGCCGTTCCGCATGGAGCGCGCAGACGCCGAAGCGGTCGTCGCGTACCTCCGATCGCTGCGCTGACGCGAACCGGCCGCGCGGCGTCAGTGCCGAGTCCGCGCTGAGGCAGGAGAGAAAGGCGCGATCATGAAGCTCGTCTCCGCGCTCGTGGCCGTCGTCGTGGCCCTCGCTCCGGTACGGGCGGCGGTCGGCACGAGCCTGCTGTTCATCGGCAACAGCTTCACGTACGGCGCGGGTTCGCCCGTCATGTTCTACCGCGCCGAAACGGTGACGGACCTCAACCACGAGGGGATCGGCGGCGTGCCGGCGCTCGTCAAGTCGTTCGCCGATCAGGCAGGCCTCGACTACGACGTCGCGCTCGAGACGCGCGGCGGAAGCGGTCTCGAGTTCCACTTGCAGGACAAGCTCGGCGTGATCGGCCGGCGGCCGTGGGATCAGGTCGTGATGCACGGCCAGAGCACCCTCGATTTCGACGCGCCCGGCGATCCGGCGAAGCTGATCCGCACGGCGGTGCAGATGGCCGAGTTCCTTCGCGGCCGCAATCCGCGCGTCCAGCTCTTCCTGACGGCGACCTGGTCGCGGGCGGACCAGACGTATCCGTCCGACGGCGCCTGGGCCGGCAAGCCGATCGCACAGATGGCGCGCGACGTACGGGCCGCGTACGACAAGGCGGCCGCGGCGTCCGGCGCCGCGCGCGTGATTCCGGTCGGCGACGCGTGGAATCGGGCGATGGCCGCGGGAGTGGCCGATGCGAACCCGTACGATGGCCTCGAGCCGGGCAAAATCGACCTCTGGACGCACGACCACTACCATGCGAGCGCGTACGGCTACTACCTCGAAGCGCTCGTCGTCTTCGGCAGCGTCACCGGCCACGATCCGCGATCGCTCGGCGAGCAGGAGTGCTCGGGCTACGAGCTGGGCTTCACGCAGCCGCAGGTCAAGGCGCTGCAGCAGGTGGCCTTCGACGAGCTCGCGGCGGCCGGCACGGTCTCGGCGTCGCCGCTCGCCGTTCCGGCTTCGACGGCGCGCGTGCGTTGCGGCGGCGCACGATAGCCGCCGGACGGCTGCGTCGGGCGGGCCGGTCGAGCCGGTCGGGTGGGAGGCGCGCGATGAGCGACATCCGGATCTCGTTGGTCACGATGGTGAGCGCCGAGCTGATCGACGCGATGCAGCGGCTCATCCCGCAGCTCGGCTCGTCGGCGCCGCCGCCCGACTCCGCCGGGCTCGCGGCGGTCGTCGGCAGCCCGTCGACGATGCTGCTCGTGGCCCGCGACGACGCCGCGGGCGGCGTCATCGTCGGCAGCCTCACGCTGGCGGTGTTTCGGCTGCCGACCGGCATCCGCGCATGGATCGAAGACGTCGTCGTGGATGGCGAGGCGCGCGGACGGGGCGTCGGCGAAGCGCTGTGCCGCGAGGCGCTGCAGATCGCCGAGTCGAGAGGCGCGCGCACCGTCGAGCTCACGTCGCGACCGTCGCGCGAGTCGGCGAACCGGCTGTACCGCCGGCTGGGATTCCACACGCGGGAGACGAACGTCTATCGCTACACGTTCGTCGAGCGGCGCGATCGTGCGTGAGGACACGCGATGACGAAACGGCCGGCCTCGGTGGACGAGTACATCGCGCGATTCGATCCGCGCGTGCGCGACGTGCTCCAGCGTATGCGCCAGACGATCCAACGGGCCCTGCCCCGCGCCGAGGAAGGCATCGGCTACTCGATGCCGGCCTACCGGGTCGACGGCCGCGTCGTGATCTACTTCGCCGCGTGGAAGGAGCATGTCGCGATCTACCCGGCCACCGGATCGGTGACCGAAGTCTTCCGGCAGGCGCTCGCGCCGTACGAGGTCAGCAAAGGCACCATCCGCTTCCCGCTCGACGAGCCGGTGCCGATGCGCCTCATCGCGGCCGTCGCGAAGCTCAGGGCCGCCGAGACGGTCACGAAGGCCGGGCCGAAACGGCCCGTACGCAGCGCGGCCGGCAAGAGGCCTGCGGCCCGTGGCGAGCGGATCGTGCGGCAGCCGCGCCGACCGGCTCGGTCGTCGCGGCGATGACGCCTGATCCGAGGCGTGTCGCATCCGCCTGCATCGTCCGTTCGCAGGCCGGCGCGTGTCGCGACGGACTCTGCGCGGTGCGAACGCGCCGGCGTCCTGACGACCGTCAGCGCGGCTCGAGCCGCCGCGGGCCGCTGAGCGACCATCGGGCAGGGCAGATCGCCAGCGGCGCTCGGGTGGGGCCGAGGACGAACACGATGTGCTAGTGTGTCGGTCGCATTTCGGTTGAGCCAGAGAACTCCGGTGCCTTCCACGATCAGCACGCTCGACGATCTTCGCGCGCACCTGCAGTGGGCGATCGAGCTCGAACACGCGACGCTGCCGCCCTATCTCTGCGCGCTGTATTCGATCGAGCCCGGGCACAACCGCGAGGCGGTCGAGGCGCTCACGTCGGTGTTCATCGAGGAGATGCTGCACATGACGCTCGCCGCCAATGTGCTGAACGCGATCGGCGGTGCGCCCGTGCTCGACACGCCCGGCTTCATCGCGCGCTATCCGGCGTACCTGCCGCACAGCGCCGACGCGTTCCTCGTCCCGCTCAGCCGCTTCTCGAAGACGGCTGTCGAGACGTTCATGAAGATCGAGAACCCCGAGGCGCTCGATGCCACGCCCGAGGCCGACCGGTACCACACGATCGGGCAGTTCTATCTTGCGATCGAGCAGGGTCTGCGGGCGTTGTGCACAACGCTCGGCGAAGGCGCCGTGTTCACCGGAGATCCGGCCCGCCAGATCACGCCGGCCGTTCTCGACTACACGGGAAGCGGCAAGGTCATCCCGGTCTACGACCTCACGTCCGCGCTCGCGGCGATCGACGAGATCGAGGAACAGGGCGAGGGCCTCACGCCGCGCGAGGTCTGGGACGGTGACCGCGACATGTTCCACCCGGAGCTGGAGGAAGTGGCCCACTACTTCCGCTTCCAGGAGCTGCGGCTCGGCCAGCTCTACCAGCGCGGCGATACGCCGGCCACGGGGCCGCGCGGCCCGCGATTCACGGTGGATTGGGACGCGGTCCATCCCATGCGCGACAACCCGCGCACGGACGACTATCCGGCCGGCAGCCCGGTGCGCGAAGCGATGCAGGCGTTCAACCTGCGGTACTCGGACGTCCTGCGCCTCCTGCAGCGCGCGTTCAACGGCGAGCCGGCGCAGATGTTCGCGGCCGTCGCGGCCATGCCGGACCTCAGGGCGCGCGCGCAAGCGTTGATGCAGATGCCGAGCGGTGACGGCGTCACGACCGCCGGGCCGTCCTTCGAGTACGTCCCGGCTGCCGAGGCTCGGGAAGCAGCGGGCGAGCCGCCCGCGTTCCGGATCAGCGTCGAAGCGAACGGACCCTACGTCGTGGAAGGCGGCGTGCCGCTGACGCGCAAGTCGATCGTCTACTCCGAGTTCCATGAACCGATGTCGTGGCGCAAGGATGCCTCGCTGCCGGTCCGCGCGCGCTACCGGCTCTGCCGGTGCGGGCAGTCCGCCCGGAAGCCGTACTGCGACGGCACCCATACGGGCATTCGCTTCGACGGCACCGAGACCGCGCCCATCGAGCCCAGCGACACGCGGCGCGAGCGTCTCGAGGCGGACCGCATCACGGTCACGGACGACGTGGTGCTGTGCACGCACGCAGGGTTCTGCGGCAACCGCGTCGAGAAGGTGTGGAAGATGCTCGAGCGCGCCGGCGACAGCCGCACGCGGTTCGAGATCATCCAGCGCGTCGAGCGGTGCCCGTCGGGACGCCTCGCCTACGAGCTGGGGAACGGCCCGATCGAGCCGGATCTGCCAGCGGCGATCGCCGTCACGAGGGATGGCCCTTACTGGGTGACCGGCGGAATTCCGGTGACGCTGTCGGACGGACGGATGCTCGAGACGCGCAATCGCGTCGAGCTGTGCCGCTGCGGCCGATCGTCGACCAAGCCGCTCTGCGACGGCAGCCACGTCCTCGACGAGTTCAAGGACGGATGAGCCCGGTGCGGGCCGGAGTGGGTCGGCTACCGCTACTACGTGAGGAAGGTTCGGTGAGCCGAGGCCAAATGACGACGCCATGCCGATCCAGGAAGGACCGGCATGGCGTCGTGGTGTGAATCGCCAGCGGCGCGCGTTCGCGCGCGGCTACTTGCTCTTGCTCAGGAACACGTACACGCCGTAGGCACCGGACGTCGCGATGTCGGGCACGCCGTCCTTGTTGAGGTCGGCGACCTCGAAGCTCGAGCCCACGCCGGACTTGTTGTGCACCAGCTCGGGGACGAACTCCGCACCGCCTTCCGCCTTCGGATTGCGGACGGTCCGGTAGATGTAGAGGACCGCCGGGCCGTACGGATCCGGGCCGCCGTAGTTCTCGAGGTGCGACCAGTAGCGCTTGCCGACGATCATGTCGGGGATCTTGTCGCCGTTCATGTCGGCGAAGCGTTCGGCGTGTGACTCGGAGAACGCCACGCCGCCCGGATTCTTCGCGGACAGATCACCGGCGATCTGGTGCTGGACGAACGATCCGTCCTTCTTCTGCTCGAACCAGACGAGACCCCATGCGTGGGCCGATCCGCCGATGACGTCGGTGAGCCCGTCGCCGTTGACGTCGTACACGCCCATCTCGCCGCCGCCGTTGCTGAATTCGTTCGCCGGCCAGAACGCCTTGTGGAACGTCCAGGGCGTCGTCTCGATGCCGCCCGCCGGCTGCTCGAACCAGCCGAGGGGCATGACGACGTCGAGGCGTCCATCGCTGTTGACGTCGCCAACGCCGAGCCCGTGCACGGTGACGGTCTGCTGGCCCGCGACGGAGATCGGATGAGACGTCCAGACGCCCGTCGGATTGGCTGGATCCGGATGCGCCCAGTTGTAGGCGCCGCCACCGCCGAAGAGCACCTCCGGTTTGCCGTCCTTGTCGAGATCCTTGAGCAGCACGATCTCGGTGTTGATGGTCGGCAGCACGCGATGCTTCGTCCAGCGCCGCGATTCGCCCTTCGGGTTGACGTAGAGATCCATCGGGCGCCCGCCGGTCATGCCCGACGCGAGGATGTCGGGCCATCCGTCGCCCGTGAAGTCAGCGGTCAGGTTGACCATGTCGGGCGCGTACTCGACGGCGGGGTTGTACATCCGGTCATCGCGGTAGATGCGCCGTTCGGTGAAGCTCGGGCCGGGGAACCAGAACGGTCCCGCCACGACGTCAAGGTTGCCGTCGTGGTTGATGTCGGACGCGGCGGCGGACCAGCCGTAGTAGAAGCTGTTGATTTCGATCGCGTTGTAGCGCGCGGACGTCACCGGCCGCGGATCGGCGATCGCGATCAGATCCTTCCACGCCACGTCCTTGAAGTGCACCTCACCGCTGCCCACGAAGAGCGCGACGGGACCGAACCCGGCCGCGTCGGCCTCGCCGATCGGGCCGCCACCACCCGGCACCGCGCGCAGGGTCGTGTTCGACACGATCACCTCGATCGGGTTCCAGTCGTTGGCTTTCAGTGCGGGCTGGCCGCCCCGGCCGCCGCCTCCGCCGCCACCGGCGGCTGCTGGCGCCGCGCCGCCACCCTGGCCCTGCCCACCGCCGCGCGCGGCACCACCGCCCTGGCCGCCACCGCCACCGGCGGGCGCCGCGGCGCCCGCCGCGCCGCCGGCACGCGCTGCGCCGCCGCCCTGGCCGCCGCCACCCCCGCCGCCGCCACGACCAGCCGGCGCGATCCGTTCACGGCCGGTTTCCTTGCCCTGCGCGTCGATCGTCACCGCGTACGTGCCGAGATCCCCGTCGCTCAGCGACAGGTAGATGCCGCGCATTCCACCGTCCGGCGTCTTCTGGGCTCGTAGCAGGATGCCGGCCGTGCAGGAACCCACGCACTTGTAGTTCGTGAAGAAATCGATGTCCTGGAAGCTCTTGTCCATGACGAGCCAGCCGCCGCCAGGCCTTGCCGTGCCGATGAGCTCGCCGCTCTGAGCCTTCCAGTCGGCGGCGCCGACGACGTGCCACCCGGCCAGGGTCGAGCCGGTGAAGGTGCCGTCGGGTTTGAAGTTCGGCGGATCGGCCGCGCGCAGGACCGGCACCAGGGCGCCGAGCGCCAGCGCCACAGCCGCGGCCGCGCGGATGACAGTGGGAGACGTTCTCATAGGGGGACCTCACAGGTCGGTTCGAGATCGAACGCGATGCCGGCCACGATAGCGCAAGTCGGGCAGGCGGGGCCAGCGCCGAGGAGATCGCCGGGCGGCAGGCGTGGCGAACGCCGGCATCCGGCCGTGCTTCCCGCCGGGTTGCGACGTGGCATCCCTCGTGCTAACACGGTGATCCGGTGGCTCTTGCATTTCAAACAGCGACGACGATCGATCCGGCGGACGATGTGCAGAAAGCGGCAGAACGGCTGGCGTTCGTCGAGGGGCGCGTGAGCGAGCTCTCGTCTGCGGTCGACGGTCTGCGGCACGGGATTGCCGGCGTCGACCAGCGCGTCGCCGCGTTGGAGGTCCGAATGGACCAGCGCTTCAGCACCGTCGACCAGCGGTTGGCGACGCTCGACGCGACAATGGACCGGCGCTTCAGCGAGGTCGACGCGAAGATGTCGCTCGAGTTCCTCTGGATGCTCGGCGTCCAGATCACGATATTCGCGGCGATGATCGGCACCATCCTCACGGCGTTCTTCGCGCGCTGAGCCCCAATCCGCTCTCGGCCGGCGTCCTCTCGCCGTCCATCGACGCTCTCCACTGCCGCAGCACCGATCGGCGGCGCTCGCGCGCACGGCCGTCCTGGCCGATTCCGGCCATACCGCGGCTCACTCCGGCCTGGCCTCGCGTTGTGCCGTGGATTGTCAGTTGTCGGTCGTGAGTCCTGAGTTCTGAGAGAGAATCGACGGCATGTCCCAGGAGATTCCCTGCTCGAGCTCCGTAACCCCAGACGTCCGTCGAGAATCGCGCCGAGGCTTGCGACTGAAGGCGCCGTGGCGGCTATGGACGATCGTCACGCTGGCGGCGCTGGTGGCCTCCGCGTGCGGATCGCCTGCGCCCGCTGGTGGCGGTGCTGCGGCCCCGGCTGGCCTGCGGATCGCCCTGATCGCGAAGAGCTCCACCAACCCCGTGTTCCTGTCGGCGCGCACTGGTGCGGAAGCGGCGGCCAAGGAGCTGTCGGCGAAGCACAGCGTGCCGGTCGAGATCGTCTGGATGACGCCGCCGACTGAAGACGGTCAGGTACAGGCGCAGCGCATCGCGCAGGCCGTGAACGAAGGCGCGCAGGCGATCTTGATCTCATGTTCGGATGCCGGCAAGGTCACCGGCGCCATCGACGACGCCGCGGCGCGCGGCGTGCCGGTCATGACGTTCGACAGCGACGCGGCCGGGTCGAAGCGCTTCGCGTTCTACGGCGTCGACGATCTGAAGACCGGCCAGGCCGTGATGGACGAGCTGGCGGCGCAGATGCACGAGCAGGGCGCGATCGCGATCCTCGCCGGCAATCAGAACGCCCCGAACCTGCGGCGCCGCGTGGACGGCGTCAAGGACGCGGCGAAGAAGTATCCGAAGATCCGCATCGTCGACACCTTCTACCACATCGAGACGCCACAGGACGCCGCGGCGGAGGTGATCCGCGTCCAGAACGCGTATCCGCAGATCCAGGGCTGGGCGATGATCGGCGGCTGGCCGCTGTTCACGCAGACGCTGCTCTCGGATCTCGATCCTTCGAAGGTGAAGATCGTGGCCGTCGACGCGCTGCCGGCGGAGCTGGCCTACGTGGAGAAGGGCCTCGCCCCCGTGCTGCTCGCGCAGCCGACCTACCTGTGGGGCTACGTCTCGGTGCAGCGCATCTTCGACAAGGTACGGCTGAAGCAGGACGTCCCGGAGATCATCCCAATGGATCTCGTCCGCGTGTCGAAGGACAACCTCGGTCAATGGGCGCGGCAGCTCAAGGACTGGGGATTCACCGACGTGCCGGAGCGGTTTCTGACGGGTACGACCGGTACGACCGGTACGACGGGTACGACAGGTTCCAGGTAGGTGTTGGTCGTCGAGGAGAAGCGCTCGTCGCGTCCGCTGTCATCTTCTTCTCGGTGAGGCGGTCGTTGTACGACAGGGACGACGGGTGCGACGGGTACGACAGGTCCAAGGTAGGTGTCGGTCGTCGCGGAGAAGCGCTCGTCGCGTTCGCTGTCATCTTCTTCTCGGTGAGGCGGTCGTTGTACGACAGGGACGACGGGTGCGACGGGTACGACGGGTCCCAGGTAGGTGTTGGTCGTCGAGGAGAAGCGCTCGTCGCGTCCGCTGTCATCTTCATCTCGGTGAGGCGCTCGTCGTACGACAGGGACGACGGGTTCGAGGTAGCTATACGTTGCCGTGGACAGGCGCTTGCCGCGTCCGGTGGTCATCTTCGTCGGGTACGACCAGGTACGACGGGTACGAGGGGTACGACAGGTCCAAGGTAGGCGTCGTTGTCGCGAAGAGGCGCTTGTCGCGTCCGGTTGTCATCTTCGTCAGGTACGAGCAGGGACGACAGGTGCGACAGGTTCTAGGTTGAAGTCATCGTCGAACCAATCGTACCCGTCGTACGACAAGCGCCTTTCCGAGGAAGAAGATGACCCGCGACAGCGCCCCCCTTGAACCAGTCGTACCCGTCGAACCAGTCGTACCCGTCGTACGACACGCGCCGTTCCGAGGAAGAAGATGACCCGCGACAGCGCCCCCCTTGAACCTGTCGTACCCGTCGAACCAGTCGTACCCGTCGTACGACAAGCGCCTTTCCGAGACGAAGATGACCAGCGATAGCGCCCACCTTGGACCTGTCGTACCCCTCGTACCTGTCGTCCCCGTTGTCTCCGAATTCCGTTCCATCACGAAGCGCTTTCCCGGCGTGCTCGCGCTCGACGACGTGAGCGTGGCGGTCGAGCGGGGAAGTTGTCACGCGCTCTGCGGAGAGAACGGCGCCGGCAAGAGCACGCTCGCGAAAGTGCTGGCCGGCATCCACCAGCCGGACGCGGGCGAGCTGCGGATCGACGGCGTGCCGGTGCGGTTCGGTGGGCCGACCGACGCGCTCGCGGCGGGCATCGCGATGGTGCACCAGGAGCTGTCGTTCTGCGAGAACCTGTCGGTCGCCGAGAACCTTTGCCTCGGTCGGATGCCGCGGCGCGGAGGCGTCGTCGATCGCGCAGCGACGCGGCGCCGGGCCGAGGCGCACCTGGCCGCGATCGGTGCCTCGCTCGACGTGGATCGGCCGGTCGGCGAGCTGACGATCGCGCAGCAGCAGCTCGTGCAGATCGCCGCCGCGCTGGGCCGGGGCGCCCGCGTCGTGATCTTCGACGAGCCGACGAGCAGCCTGTCGCAGCACGAGGCCGACCGGCTGTACGAGCTGATCGCCGCGCTCCGCGCGCGCGGCGTGACGTGCCTGTACGTCAGCCACCGGCTCGAGGAGGTGTTCCGGCTCGCCGACACGATCACGGTGCTGCGCGACGGCCGGCACGTCGCGACTCAGCCTGCCGCGTCGCTCGATCGGGCGGCGCTCGTCGAGCTGATGATCGGCCGCCGGCTCGACGAGTACTTTCCCGCGCACGTGCAGGGCACGCCGGGCGACGAGATCCTGCGCGTCGACGGGCTGAGCGCGCCGTCCGGCTTCGCCGACGTGTCGTTCGTCGTCCGCGCCGGTGAGGTGGTCGGCTGCGCCGGGCTCGTCGGTGCCGGCCGGTCGGAGGTCGCGCGCGCCATCTTCGGCGTCGATCCGCGCGCCGCGGGGCGCGTGTTCCTGCGCGGCACGCCGATCGACCCGGGCTCCGCCGCCGACGCGATCGCGCTCGGCATCGGCCTCGTCCCCGAGGACCGCAAACGCCAGGGGCTCGTGCCCTCGATGAGCGTGCGCGCGAACGGCGCGCTGTCGGTCATCGGCCGCCACGCCCGGCTGGGCATCGTCACCCGCACGGTCGAAGATCGAATCGTGGCGCCCTGGTTCTCGCGTCTCGGCGTGCGAGCGAAAACGCTCGACGCGCCGGTCGCCGCGCTGTCGGGCGGCAATCAGCAGAAGGTCGTGCTGACGAAGTGGCTGGCGGCCCGCTGTTCGCTGCTCATCATCGACGAGCCGACGCGCGGCGTCGACGTCGGTGCCAAAGCGGAGATCCACGCGCTCGTCGACGAGCTGGCGGCGAACGGCACCGCCATCCTGTTGATCTCGAGCGAGATGCCAGAGATCCTGCATCTGTCGACCCGCATTCTGGTCTTCCGCGACGGCCGGATCGCCGGCGAGCTCTCGCGCGCTCAGGCGACGCAGGATCGGCTCATGCGCCTGATGGCGGGCGTCGAATCCGTCAGCGTGGCCGCGTCCGGTTGATCCGCCCGAGATAGCGCAGCAAGCCGGCGTTCAGGCCGAGACACACGGCGCTCGCCAGCGCCGCCGGCCACACGACCGCGTCGTCGCCGCCGAGGTACGCGTTCATCGTGGCCGTGAGCAGCCAGAGCTGCAGGATGACGATGATGACGACGAAGCCGAGCATGCCGTAGACGATCGTCGTGCGCTGATCGCGGGTGAAGGGGCGGCGGAGCGGCACGTCACACCGTCCTCACGGTGACGCCCACCGCATACACGTCGCGGCCTCGGACCTCGAGCTCTACCGCGGGCAGCGGCCGGGACGGTGGTCCGGCGATCGGCCGCCCGTCGTCGAGCGCGAACGCGCCGTTGTGACAGGGGCAGTGGAGGATGCCCTCCTCGGGACGGGGCACCACCGCGCACGAGAGGTGCGTGCACTTCTGGCTGTAGGCGACCAGATCCGACTCGCCGACGCGAATCAGCAGACACGGGTCGTGCTCGGTCGGGTAGGTGAAGGCGAGCACGCCGCCGACGTCGAGATCGTCCAGCGACGTGATGCGGCGCGCGGGCAGCACGTCGGCGCGCCGGTGCAGCCACGCCTGCACCGCGATCCAGATCTGGCCGGCCGTCATGGCCGCGCTCGTCAGCACGAGGAACTTCAGGAAGTCGCGCCGCTCGACGTGCTGGTCGACGGGCCAGTCGATCGGAAAATCCTGGCGCCATGCCGGCTGGGCGTCGGGCGGCTGGAAGTCGGGCGCCACGCTGATGTGCTCGGTGGCCGGTGGCGTGTACACGTTCGCCGGCGTCGTCCCGGCGAGGCCTTCCCGCCTGGCCGAATCGAGCCGGGCGTCGATCGCCCCAGCATCCACGGGTCGCGTGCTCACGAGGGCACCTCCACGGCCGCAAACGGATCGGTCGCATCGGCCGGCGCGGCGCCGGTGCGGTCCGATGCTGGCGGCGGCACGAGCGTCAGGCGGACGGCGCGGGCCGGCGGTCGATCGTCGAGGGCGGCGGTCACGTCGACGAGGGGCGCCGGCGCCGCCAGACGGCGCGGCGCCATGACGAAGACGCCGGTCGTGATCGCCTGGCCGCCGAACTGAAAGCGGTTCGTCGGGATCGATTGCGGCCGAAGCTGATCGATCTGCTCGCGCGTGCCGAAGAAGAGCGCCTGGCTCGGGCAGACGGTGGCGCACATGGGCTTCTTGCCGGCGCTGGTCCGGTCGTAGCACATGTCACACTTCATCATGATCTTGCGCTCGTCGTAGAGCTCGGGGACGCCGAACGGGCACGCCAGCACGCAGTTGCCGCACGCGATGCAGCGCGGCTTGCGCGCCGACTGCACGACGCCGTCGGCCGTGCGTTTGATCGCATCGGCCGGGCACACCTCCGCGCAGGTCGGCTGCTCGCAGTGCATGCAGACGACCGGTACCGTCTGCGTGCTGCGCGATCGATCGACGTACTCGAGGTGGATCATCGAGTCGCCGCGATGCGTGTCGCACTCCGTGCAGGCGTGCACACAGGCCTGGCAACCGATGCAGCGGCTCGGATCGATGAAGAAGAAGAGGGAGTCGGGCTTGGCCATGGCGTGCCATCACTGCTGAGGTTCGAGCGCGGCGGCGTACGGCGGCGGGCCGTCCGCCTTGCGCACGCGGCATCCGCAGACCTTGTATTGCGGGATGCGGCTGATCGGATCCTGGGCCGCGACGGTGAGCTGGTTGACGCTCTTCGGTCCGGCCCAGTGATAGGGAACGAACACCGTGTCGGGGCGGATCGTCGTCACGACCGAGGCACGCACCGTCATCGACCCTCGCCGTGTCTCGACCGTCGTCCAATCGCCGTCGGCGATCCCGAGGGTGCCGGCGAGGCGCGGGTGCATCTCGACGCGCGGCTCGGGGTACTGGCGCACGAGCGGCCCGATGCGGCGCGTCTGCGTGCCGGACAGGAACTGGCTCACGACCCGGCCGGTCGTCAGCAGCACCGGGTACTCCTCGCTCGCGTCGTCGACCGGCGGGCGGTACTCGGCGACGTTGAAGCGCGCACGGCCGTCGGGGAAGTAGAAGGGACCGGCGCCCTTGGCGACGGGGTTGTAGCTGCCCGGCTCGAAGAGGCGCGGCGTGCCCGGATGATCGGCGAGCGGCGCACCGGAGCGCGGGTCTTCGCTGTAGCAGGGCCAGAAGACGCCCATCTCGCGCTCGACCTTCTCGTAGGTCACGCCGGAGTAGTCGGCGACGCCGCCCTTGCTCGCAACGCGCAGCTCCTCGAAGATGGCGCGTGGCGAGTCGAACGTGAAGCCGCGCTCGCGGCCGAGCGCGCGTGCGACGTCCTGGACGATCCGCCAGTCCTCGCGCGCCTCGCCCGGGCACGGAATGGCCTTGTTGATCTTGATGATCCGGCCCTCGACCTGCGTCACCGTGCCTTCGTCCTCCTCCTGCAGGCTGCCCGGCAGCACGACGTCGGCGTGCCGTGCGGTGTCGCTGAGGAAGAAATCGATCGCGGTGAAGAACTCGAGCTTGTCGAGCGCGCGCGTGACGAACGACGCGTCGGGCAGCGAGATCTTCGGGTTGAAGCAGATCGCGACGAGCGCCTTGATCTCGCCCGCATCGATCTTGCGGAACATCTCGTACGCGTCCACGCCAGGGCCCGGCAGGTCGCGCTCGTCCATGCCCCAGACGCCCGCGATGTAGTGCCGATGCTCCGGGACCGAGATGTCGCGCCATCCGGGCAACTGGTCGCACTTCTGGCCGTGCTCGCGGCCGCCTTGCCCGTTGGCCTGGCCGACGATGGTGCCGTAGCCGCTCTTGGGCGTGCCGATCCGGCCGCTGGCCAGCACGAGGTTGATCGTGCCGAGGGCGTTCTGAACGCCGTTGGAGTGATGTTCGATGCCGCGCGCGTGGAAGAGGAAGCTCGACGTCGCGGTGCCCCACCATTCGGCGGCCTGCAGGATGCTCCGCGCCGGCACGCCCGTGACGTCCGCCGTGCGGGCCAGCGGCCATTCCCGGCAGTACGCGGCGACCTCGTCGAAGCCGGTCGTCGACGCCTCGATGAACGCGTGGTCGATCCAGTCGCGTTCGATCATGATCCGAAGGACGCCGGCGAAGAGCGCGGCGTCGCGGCCGGGTCTGACCGGCAGGTACAGATCGCACGTCCGGGCGACCGGGGTGATTCGCGGATCCTGGATGATGATGCGCGCGCCCTGCTCGCGCGCCTGCCAGAGATAGTTCGTCGTGATCGGCGAGCACTCGGCGACGTTCGATCCGGCGACCCAAATCACCTCGGTGCCGACCATGTCGGACCACGGGCTCGTCGTGCGATCGATGCCGAACGCCTTCTTGTTGGCGGCGCCGGCGCTCACCATGCACAGGCGGCCGTTGTAGTCGATGTAGCGCGTGCGCAGGCACATGCGGGCGAACTTGCCGAGCAGGTAGGTCTTCTCGGTCGTGAGGCTGGCGCCGCCGAGCACGCCCACGGCGTCAGGCCCATGCACCGTCTGCAGCCGCTCGATCTCGCGCGCGACGCGGGCGATGGCGTCCGCGTATGGCACGGATCGGAAGCCGCCGGGCGACGACGGCGATCGCTCGAGCGCGGTGAGCAGCCGGTCGGGATGCGCGCCCTGCAGGTAGCGCTTGACACCCTTCGGACAGAGCATGCCGCGGTTGAACGGGAAGTCCTCCCACGGCTCGAACCCGATCACGACGTTGTCGCGCGTCTTGAGCTGGATGCCGCACTGCTGGCCGCAGAAGCAGCAGTGCGTCTTCACCAGCCGCTCCGGCTCGACGCTCGTGGAGAGCCGAACGCCGCTCATCGACGAGAGGTGCGGGCCGAAGCGTTCGATGATTTGCTGAGGATCCGCCGGAAGGGTCGCCATCTCTCCTGATCAGTCCTTGATCCCGGCCCAGAGCGCGCCCTGCGCCAGGCCGAACAGCGCGCGGCGGCAGCGCGGGCAGATCTGCTGGTAGTGGCTGCCGTCCGGCATCTCGTAGCGGAAACCCAGCTCGCGTTCCACGACGGTGAGGTCGTCGACGAGCGGCGCCGCCGCGTACGCGGCGCCGCAGCGCCGGCACCGCGCCGCCTCGCCGTTGGCGATCGCGTCCTTGTAGACGCCGACGCCGAGCTGCGCCGGGCGCTGGAACACGTGGAAGAGCTTGCCGAACGGCAGCCAGAGCAGCGTCAGGATGACGGTGCTGGCGTGCAGGATCGCGAGGAAGTCGTACGCGTACCCCCGCATCCACGTGTAGCTGGCGGTCAGCATCAGCCCCGTCACGCTGATCGCGAAGAGCAGCAGCAGCGGCAGGATGTCCTGGCCGAACTGCTGCGTCGCGACGGCGCCGTGATCGATCATGCGCCGGCGGAACGCGATGACGACCCCGGCGATGACGAGCAGCGACGACCACACGAGGCCGTGGAACAGCAGGAACGCGATCGGCGACTCGACGGGGAATTCCTGCACCGGCACGCCGAACAGGAACGCGCGGTAGCGCTCGAGATCGCCCGGGACGGTCTCGAAGTGGATCCAGCCCCAGACGAGCGGGAACGTGATCGCCGCGGCCAGCACGCAGCCCCACATGATCAGCCAGTGCGCGGCGCCGCGCAGGGCGCCGCGGCGGAAGATGAACCGATTGCCGGCCACGTCGGCGACGGCCCGCCCGGCGAGCTTCCACGCCTGCGGCCAGCCGCGCCGGCGCCCCAGGAAGGCTTCCCAGCCCCGCCGCCAGTACATGCGCGTCGGCGGCCGGTCCAGCCACATCGCGTACCGGTACGTGATCCCGAACGTTGCGAAGAGTGTGGCGAACGTGTAGCCGACGAGCGCCGCATCGAAGTGCTGCAGGTTGCGCGAGCCGATCACGACGGCGGCGGCGAGCGCGAGGGCGAGCAGCGCACCCCAGGCCGCCGCGCGCACACGCTCGACGCGCTGCCGCAGGTCGATCGGCAGCGCCTGGTGCCGGATCACGTCGGTGGGCCGGAACATGCGCCGCGTGGCCGCGCGCAGCGCGAGCGCGGTCGCCGACAGCAGCACGAACCCCGGCCAGTACGTGCCGAGCGCATCGCGGAACCCGCCGAGCAGCAGCGGCGGGAAGAAGCCGCCGAGCCCGCCGAGCGCGCCGACGAGGCCGGTGACGACGCCGGTCGCCGCGGGAAAGTGCTCCGGCACGAGCCGGAACACCGCGCCGTTGCCGAGCCCCATGAACGCGGCGCAAACGAGCGCGCCCACCGTGAGCGGCACCATCGACGGCCAGGCCAGCAGCAATCCGAAGACGGCGATGCCGCCGAGCGCCCACGACAGCACTTCGGCGCCGCCGATCCGATCGGCCAGCCAGCCGCCGAGTGGCCGCACCGCCGTCGCGAGCGCGACGAAACCGGCCGTCCGGAGGCCGGCATCCTCGGCCGAGACGCCGAGCGTGGCGAGCAACGTCGGCAGGTACAGCGCGAGCGCGACGAAGCCGCCGAACGTAAGGAAGTAAGCACCGCCGAGCACCCACGCCGACGGCGCGCCGCGCAGGAGGGCGATGAGCGACGGCGGCGGGGCGGGCGCGGGGCGAGCCGGCGCGTTTCGCGCAAGGACAGCGAAGGCGATCGCCCAGACGATCAGCACGGCCGCCGTCAGGCGGAACGTGCCTGCCCATCCGATGCGGGCGGCGGCGAGCGGACCGAACGCGACGGCCATCGACTGGCCGGCCGTGCCGAGGCCGTAGAGCCCCAGCGCGAGGCCCTGCCGGTCGGGCGGCGTCCACCGCGAGACGAAGACCACGCCGACCGAGAACGTCGATCCGGCGAGGCCGAGAACGAAGAGCGCCGCGATCAGGCTGTGGTAGCTCGTCGTCATCGACACGAGCCACGCGCTGGCAGCGGAGACGACGAGCAGGACGACGAAGACGACGCGGCCACCGACGCGATCCGCGAGGATGCCGACCGGCAGCCTGGCCGTGGATCCGAGCAGCACCGGCACGGCGACGAGCAACCCCGTCTCTGTGGCGTTCAGGCCGTACAGCGCCTGGAACTCGGGGGCCAGGCCGCTGATGAGCCCCCACGCGGCGAATGACAGCGCGAACGACGCTGTCGCCAACCACAGCGCCTGCTGTTCGTGTCGTGCGTCGATGACGACCTCGCGGCGGCGCGGGTCACACACGCGCCGGAACGATTGCGCTGGGGAGCCTTCAGTCTGATCTGCGGCCCACAGGCTGTCAAGACACCCCGCGGCGCGCATCGGTGCGCCGCGGGGTATCGACGCGCCTACGACTCGACCATGTAGATCTCGCGGCGTCCGTGATCGATGAGATCGTGATACCCCTTCATCGCGTCCTGGAACTCCTTCATCTGCGCCGATTCGCGCGACGTCTTCGTGTACTCCTCGAGACTGCGGACCTCCATTTCCGAGACGACCGTCCAGTAACGTTCCGCGCTCACATCGGTCATCACCCGCATCTTCCCGAAGCCCATCTGCTCACTGAGCTTCGAGAGCGCCAGGAACTTGTCGACCATCTGACGGGCCTTGCCAGGCTTGCAGTACATGATGTCTCGCACGAGAAACATGAGCCCCCCTTTGTGGAGAGGAGAACCATACAAGGGCAAAGGGCAGAGGGCAAAGGGCAAAGGTAGAGGGGAAAGGGGAAAGGGAGGGGGAAAGGAGAAAGGGAGAAAGGAGAAGGAGAGAAGGGGAGAAGGGGAGAAGGAGAGAAGGAGAGAGAAGAACGTGGGCCAGCGTGAGTCCGTTCATGTCGCCTGTCGTACCATTCGTACCTGTCGTACCCGTCGTACCCGCCCGTGCCTGTCGTACCCGCCGCAGACCTGTCGTACGATGGACGAAGCAGCGAAGGAGGTATTCGATGGAGAAAGACCCGGTGTGCGGCATGATGGTCGATCCGGCCAAGGCGGCCGGCAGCAGCGTGTACAACGGCAAGACCTATTACTTCTGCGCGAAGGTGTGCAAGACGAAGTTCGACGCGAACCCGCAGCAGTACGTGAAGTGACGCGGGGCCGGCGGTCCGCGTCGTGATGGCGACCCCTTCGTCGACCAGCGCGCCGCCCGACGAGGTCGTCGATCCCGTGTGCGGGATGACGATCTCGCCGGCCGACGCCGTCGGCCATCTCGAGTTCGAGGGCCGCACCTACTACTTCTGCGCCGAGAGCTGCCTCGAGCGGTTCGGCGAGGACCCCCGCGCGTTTCTCGACCCCGGCCCGCCCGCGCCGGTGAGCGCCGAGGACGCGGCCCGCGAGTACACCTGCCCGATGGATCCGGAGATCTGCCAGCTCGGGCCTGGCCCCTGTCCGAAGTGCGGCATGGCGCTCGAGCCGGTCGAGGCGGCGCCGCTCACGAGGACGGAGTGGACGTGCCCGATGCACCCGGACATCGTCCGCGACGCGCCTGGTGCCTGCCCGGTCTGCGGCATGGCGCTCGAGCCGCGTACCGTCTCGGTGGACGAGCGCAATCCGGAGCTCGACGACATGACGCGCCGGTTCTGGACGTCGCTGGCGTTCACGGCGCCGCTCCTCGCCTTCATGATCGCCGACCTGCTGCCGGGGCAACCCGTGGTCCATGCGCTGCCGCACGGCTCGCGCAACTGGATCCAGCTCGTGTGTGCCGCGCCGGTCGTGATCTGGGGCGGCCGGCCGTTCTTCGAGCGCGCCTGGACGTCCGTACGGAACCGCAGCCTCAACATGTTCACGTTGATCGCGCTCGGCGTCGGCGCGGCGTTCGGCGACAGCGTGGTCGCGACCGTCGCGCCGGGCGCGTTCCCGGCGTCGGTGCGCGTCATGGGCGAGGTGCCGACGTACTTCGAGCCTGCGGCGGTCATCGTCGTGCTCGTGCTGCTCGGCCAGGTCCTGGAGCTGCGCGCGCGCTCGCGCACGAGCGCGGCAATCCGCGGCCTGCTCAGCCTCGCGCCGCCCGTGGCGCACCGTCTCGACGCTGCGGGACACGAGGCGCCGATCCCGCTGGCCGACGTGCGCGTCGGCGACCGGTTGCGCGTCCGGCCTGGTGAGCGCGTGCCGGTGGACGGCGTCGTCGTCGACGGCGTGACGACGGTCGACGAATCGATGTTGACCGGCGAGCCGGTGCCGGTGGAGAAGCCCGCCGGCGCGAAGGTCACGGGCGGCACCGTCAACGGCACCGGCAGCGTCGTGATGATGGCCGAACGCGTGGGGCGCGACACGCTGCTCGCGCGGATCGTGCGCCTGGTCACCGAAGCGCAGCGATCGCGCGCCCCGATCCAGCGCCTGGCCGACACGGTCTCCGCGTGGTTCGTGCCGGCGGTCATCGCGGCGTCGGCGGCGACGTTCGTCGTGTGGCTCGTCGTGGGGCCCGCTCCGCAGTTGTCGCACGCGCTCGTCAACGCCGTTGCCGTGCTCATCATCGCGTGCCCGTGCGCGCTGGGGCTCGCCACGCCGATGTCCATCATGGTCGGCACCGGGCGGGGCGCCGAAGCGGGCGTGCTGGTCCGTCGCGCCGAAGCGCTCGAGGTCATGGAGCAGGTGACGGTCGTCGTCGTCGACAAGACCGGCACGCTCACGGAGGGCCGGCCGTCGCTCGCGACGATCGTCGCGGTCACGGGCCGCGACGACGAGTTGCTGCAGCGTGTGGCGAGCCTCGAGCATGCGAGCGAGCATCCGCTGGCCGGCGCGATCGTCCGCGCCGCGCGCGAGCGAGGCCTGGCGCTCGCCGACGTCCGCGAGTTCGAGTCGATCACGGGACGGGGTGTCGCCGGCATCGTGGACGGCCGGCAGGTGCTGGCGGGCAACCTCGCGCTCTTCGAGGAGCGATCCGTGTCGATGGCCGCGCTCGTCCCGATGGGCGAAGCGCGCCGGCGCGAGGGCGAGACGGTGATGTTCGTCGCCATCGACGGCACGCCGGCCGGATTCGTCGGCGTGGCGGATCCGATCAAGTCCACGGCCCGCGAGGCCGTCGACGCGCTTCACCGCGAGGGCGTGCGCGTCATGATGCTGACGGGCGACAACAGGACCACGGCGGAGGCGGTGGCGCGGCAGCTCGGCATCGACGAGATCGAGGCCGACGTGCTGCCGGAGCGCAAAGCCGCCGTCGTGAGGCGGCTTCAGGAGCAGGGCGCGAAGGTCGCGATGGCCGGCGACGGCATCAATGACGCGCCGGCGCTCGCGCAGGCCGACGTCGGCATCGCGATGGGCACCGGCACCGACGTCGCCATGGAGAGCGCCGCCGTCACGCTCGTCCGCGGCGACATCCGCGGGATCGTTCGCGCGCGGCGCCTCAGCCGCGCGACGCTGCGCAACATCCGCCAGAACCTCTTCTTCGCGTTCGTCTACAACGTGATCGGCGTGCCGGTGGCGGCCGGTGTGCTCTATCCGGTCGTCGGCCTGCTCCTCAGCCCGATGATCGCGAGCGTGGCGATGACGTTCAGCTCCGTGTGCGTGATCACGAACGCTCTGCGCCTGCGGCGCGTCAGCCTCTGAGCGGGTGCGCACCGGGCGGTGGGCTCACGGCCGGTCAACCGGCCGTAGCCGCCGTCCGGCATCGACGTACTCGTGGCCGTCGATCGCCGACAGATCCAGTTCCGCTCGATAGGCGCCCGACGCCGTGCGGATCGTCCGGCGGGTCGCGCGCGGCATCGGTCCATCGTGCAGCAGCTCACGCAGCACGCGTCCGCGTCCGGCGGCCGGGCCCGGCACGGCGGTCGAGAGGCCGAAGACCTGCAGGATGGTCGGGGCGACGTCGGCGAGCGAGACCGGCGCGTCGATACGCGCACGCCGTTTGAAGTCCGGCCCTGCCGCGATGAACGTGTTGCGGACGACCCACGGCGAGAGGCCGCCGTGTCCGCTGGCGCCGCCGGCGACCGGGCCGGTCGCCGCGCTGGCGATCGTGTGGCTGCCCGGCACGCCGAAGGCGTTCGGCGCGTCCGACCACGGCAGCGAGACGATGACGTCCGGGGCGCGCGTGGGGTGCGCGATCTGCAGCACGTCGAACGAAAACGTGCCCGGCACGCCGCCCTCGCCATTGCGCCCGCCCGCCGTGAAGATCACGTCGGCCCACGGCGCGCGCTGCAGCCAGCCGACGATCGCGGCGATCCGCGCGCGGTCGTGCCCGGCCACGTGAACGAGCAGCGACTCGCTCTGGCTGGCGACGATGACGTCGGTGGACGTGCGGTCGGCTTTCAGGCCCGCAGCGACGAGCGCGCCGACGGCGTCGACGCCGTCGGCATGACGCGCGAACCCGTGGTCCGAGGTGACGATCACGTTGGTCACGGCCAGCTCGCCGCGCGACGCGAGCACCGCCAGCGTGTGGCCGATGCTCGCGTCGATCTCCCTGAGCGCCGAGATCGCCGCCGGCGAGCCGACGCCGTCGGCGTGCTGCGCGGAGTCGAGCGGCCCCAGCCAGTCGATGACGACGTCCGGACGGAGATCCGGCAGCACGAGCTCGCGCAGCACCGTGTCGGTCCACCGCATCTGCCCGAGGTCGTCCGGATCGGGCGGTGGCGCGCCGAAGCGTGTGAGGACGGCGTCGCTCACGGCCGGCGGATAGGCGGCCGTCGTGCCGCGCTCGAACAACCCGTGAATCACCACGCCGGCTCCGTGCCGCGCCTCCGGATTGAGCAGGAAGCCGTTGCCGGTCGATCCGGAACTGACGGTCACGAGCGTGCGGCCGTGGCGCCGCAAAAGTTCGCCGAGCGTCTCGGTCGTGACGACGCGCCCGGCGGTTGCATCGAGCGCCAGCAGTCGGCGATAGTCGCCGGTGTCGAACGGCGTGCGCACGTCGACGCTCGCGACGAACATGCTGTTGCCGACGATCCCGTGACGAGACGGGTACGTGCCGGTCGACAGCGTCGCCGCGTTCAGCCGCGTGACGGTGGGGAACACGGAGTGGCTGTTGGCGTACTCGACGCCCTCGTCGCGCAACCTCGCGAGCGTGGGCGTGATGCCCGGCGTGATGGCGTCCGGCCGCAGCCCGTCGACGACGAAGATCGCGAAGCGCCGGCGAGCCGTCTCGCGGTCCGACTGGGCGCCCAGGGCGGTCCAGCCGGCAAGCGCCGCCAGCACGAGCAACGCGACGCCGCGCCGGATCGGCGAGCGGCGTGCTGCGCGTCCATCCGTGCGCGACGAACGAGGCTCGGCGGCCGAGGCTGGTGAACGTGCCATGCTGAAGCGCTCGACTGTTCTACGGCTCGACTTCCGCGAAGTCAACCACGGAAGAGGGAAGACGGAAGAGGAGGACTGATGGTCCGTTCGTTTCGGCAGGTCGTCCGCGCGCTTGGGTCGCAAGCGGCCGTGGCGCTCGCGATCGCGGCGGGGGTGTCGGCCGCGGGCGCTCAGGCGCCCGCCGCCACGATCGTCGTGCTGGTGCGCCACGCGGAGCGCGCGGCGCTGCCCGCCGACGATCCGCCGATCAGCGACATCGGAGAGGTGCGAGCGCGGGCGCTCGCGGCCGCGCTCGCCGACGCGCACGTGACGACCGTCATCACCTCGTCCCGCCGGCGGACCACCGATACCGCGCGCCCGCTGCTGGAGGCGCGGCATCTGGCGCCGGAGATCGTCGGCGTCGCCGAGGGTCTCGACGTTCAGGTCGCGAATGTGGCGGCCGCCGTCCGCCGCCAGCCTGGCGGGCTCGTGCTCGTCGTGGGACACAGCAACACGGTGCCGGCGATCGTGCACGCGCTGGGAGGCCCCAGGCTGCCCGATCTTTGCGACAACGAGTACGCGACGATGTTCGTGATGGAACTGGCCAGCCAGCCGGGCGCGGCGTCCCGCCTCATCCGCACGCACTACGGCACACCCGACCCGCCGGGCGCCGGCGCCTGCGCGCCGGCGCCGCACGCGCAGGTTGCACCATCCACCGCTGGCGCGGGCCCCAAATGAGGCGCCAGCGATGAAGTCACGCCACTGGATCGTGCTCGGCTGTCTGGCCGCGGCCTCGGCGCTCTTGTTCGTCCGGCGTTCGGATCCCGGCGCGCTGCCGGAGCCGCGTTGGATCTGGGACGGAGGCTACTGGGTGCTGATCGTGGTGGCGATCGCCGCCCTTGTTCGGCGGCGATCGCCACCACGCGAGCGATGATGGCGCGGATGCCGTCGACTCATCGCGTCAGCGGGCCTGCAGCGTCACGTCGAGCTTCGTGGCCGCGCCTTCGGACAGCTCGATGCCCGTCTTGAACGCCTGGTAGCCCTCGCGGCGGACTTCGAGTTGATGCGCACCGGCCGGAACGTGCACGACGAGCTCGGACCGGCCGTCGAGGTCCAGCCAGACCTCGCCGTCGATGACCACGTGCGCGTCGGCCGGCGTCACGCGCAGCGTCAGGATCCCAAACGGTGATGCGGGGCGATCGCCCGATTCGGCTGAGGGCGTCGTCCAGCTCTCCGGCACCGCTCGCGGTGCCGCGAGCGGTGCCGCGGCCTCGCCGGCTCTCAGCCGGCGCATGACGTGCACGACGTCGCGCGTGTCGCCCGGCTGCAGGTAGAGCCGCTCGCGCCAGGTTTCGTAGCCGTCGAGGCGGAACGTGACCTCGTGCTCGCCCGCAGGGAGATAGAGCCGCTGGAAGACGCCGTCGAAGTCGTCGACGAGGCCGGCGTAGTAGCCGTTCACGTACACCTCCGTGTCGACAGGCTTCACGCGCGTCCTCAACGCGCTCACCGCGTACCGCGCCTGGCCGGCGAACGGGCCGGGGTACGGATAGAACGGACCGTAGTACGGGCCGTAGTAGAACCCGAAATACGGGTGGTAGTAGAAGCCCCGGTGGACGCTCACCGGTGGGAAGTAGTAGCGATGTGGCGGCGCGTAGTACGTCGGCGGCGGGACGCGCGGCGGCGGCGACGGACGGTGACGCGGCTCGGTGGGCCGTGGCTTCGCGCGCTGATCGGGAGCCGGCCGCGGTTCGGCGTTCCGAGGCTGCGCCGTTGACTGCGGCGTTGAGCGAGGTTGCGCGCGGTCGGGTTCGGCTTTCGGTTCAGGCGCCTTCGGTTCCGAGGATCGCGGCGCAGCCGAGCGTGGCGGCGGCTGGGCCGCGGGCGGGCTCGTGTCCTGGCTGCGCGGCCGAGCCTGGCCCGCCGCGCTGGCGACGGGCCAACCGGGCGAAGCCGCCGTGACCGTGAGAAGCGTGATGCCAATCAGGATGGTTCGTCTCATGTCGTGTTCCCGGCGCTGGCACTTCGACGAAGAGCAACTGGCGTTCCACGACTCAGCGCGCGTCGTCGCGGCCCATTCACTCGATTGACGGCCTGGCCGCCTCGACCTTCCGGAGAATTGGCCGGACGTGCGGGATAATGCAGACGGCACCTCCGTGTATCCCGTCGTCTTCCGCATCGGCACGTTCGAGATCACGTCCTTCGGGTTGTTCGTCGCGCTCGGCGCACTGGCCGGGCTCTGGGTGCTGCAGCGTGAGCTCCGGCGCAGCGGATTGCCCGAGGCCGCGCTCGACGCGGCCGTCGCAGGACTCGTGGGCGGCTTCGCCGGCGCGAAGCTGCTCTGGACGGCCGAGCACGTCGGCGAGGCGCCGCTCGCCTCGCTGCTCTTCAGCCGCGGCGGCTTGAGCTGGTTCGGCGGCTTCGCCGGCGGGCTCGGCGCCGGCCTGGCCTACATGCGCCTGCACCGGGTGCCGGTGCTGCCGGTGCTCTCCGCGGCCACGCCCGCGCTGGCCATCGGCCACGCCCTCGGACGCGTGGGCTGTTTTCTCGTGGGCGACGATTACGGCCGGCCGACGAGCCTGCCGTGGGGCGTCGCGTTTCCCGAGGGGCTGCCGCCGACGACTGAACGCGTCCACCCGACGCAGTTGTACGAAGCGGTCGTGCTGGTCCCGCTCGCGCTGCTGCTCCTGCGCTGGCGGCGGGCTGGCGTGTCGGATCGGATCGTCCTCGGGCGCTACCTCGTCGCTGTCGGCGTCCTTCGCTTCGCCATCGAGTTCATTCGGGTCAACGAGCGCGTGCTCGGCCCGCTGACCGTCGCACACGTCGCGGCGCTCGTGACCGCGCTGGCGGGTGTGACGTGTCTCGTCGTGCGAACCTCGTCTCGCGGGCGGCCGCGTTCCTCGTCGGGGCGATCCGCGGCGTCGCGCGCCCGCTGAGATGATCGTGTCGAGGTCGACGTGAAGTGCACCGCCATCGTCATCCTCGCCGGCCTGCTGCTGGGCCCCGTGACCGCGGCGCAGGCGCCGGGCAGCGGCGCGTTCCTCGACGATCACCTCGTCGTGACGTGGTACGGCAATCCGCGGACGTCGCGCATGGGCGTGCTCGGCGCGACGAGCGGGCCGGAGCGCGCCGAGAGCCTGCGGCGGCAGGCGAAAGAATACGCCGCGCTCACGCCCAAGCGCATCGTGATGGCCTACCACTTGATCGCGGTGATCGCCCAGCCCGATCCCGGCCGCGATGGACGCTATCGGCGGCGGGAGACGCGTGAGACGATTCAGGCCATGCTCGACGAGGCGCGAGCCAACGGCTTCCGCCTCGTGCTCGACATCCAACCCGGCCATTCCACCGTGGCCGAGGAGGTCCAGGCGCTCGCGCCGTTTCTCGGCGAGCCCGAGGTGGACCTCGCGCTCGATCCCGAGTTCACCATGCCGGACGAGACGCCGCCGGGCCGCAAGATCGGCACGATGCGGGCTGCCGACGTCAACGCGGCGATCGATGCGCTCGAATCGATCGTCCGCACCCGACGGTTACCGCGCAAGATGCTGATCGTGCACCAGTTCACGCACAACATGCTTCCGGACAAGCCCGCCATCCGCCGGAGCTCGCTCGTCGACGTCGTCCTCAACATGGACGGGTTCGGCTCGCCGTCGCTCAAGCGCTCGACGTGGCGCTTCGTGATGCGCGAGCCGCTGGCCTACACGGGATTCAAGCTGTTCTACAAGCAGGACACCGATCTGATGTCGCCGGCCGAGGTGCTGGCCCTCCAACCGACGCCGTCGGTCGTGGTCTATCAGTAGCGGCCGGCCGCCGGGTCGCGCGTAGAATGAGCCGTCCGCATGCGACGTCCGGAGGCCACGTGATCCGTTTGCTCCTCGTCTCGTTGTGCTGTGTCGCCATCGTGTCCTGCGGGCGCGGCCGTGAGGAGGCGGCGCCGGCTGCTGCCGCGCACGCGCTCGTCCCGCTGCCCGAGACCGTGGAATGGCCGGCGGGCGACGGGTTCCTGCTCACCGGCGCGACCACGATCAGCGTGCCGTCAGGCAACGAGCGCGCTGCATGGATCGGCCGGTACCTTTCGGAGCTCGTCGGTCTTGCGGCCGGTGACGCGCCGCCCGCGGTGAACGCCGGCAGCGCGGCGTCGACCGGCGTCATCCAACTGCGGCTGGCCAGCCCGGCCGTGCCGGGCAGCGAGGCCTACGAGCTGACGGTCTCGTCCGAGCGCATCGTCGTCGCGGCGGGCGATCCCGCCGGCCTCTTCTACGGTGTCCAGACGCTGCGTCAACTGATGCCGGGCTGGATCGATCACGAGGCCGTGCGCGCCGACGAGAACCGGCCGATCCGCATTCCCGCGGCGCGGATCGTCGACCGCCCGCGCTTTGCGTCACGCGGCGCGATGCTCGACGTGGCCCGGCACTTCTTCAGCGTCGACGAGGTCGAGCGCTACATCGATCTCGCTGCGCTCTACAAGTTCAACCGCCTGCACCTGCACCTCTCCGACGACCAGGGCTGGCGGATCGAGATCAAATCGTGGCCCAACCTCGCGATGAAAGGCGGCATGACGGAGGTCGGCGGAGGCCCGGGCGGGTACTACACGCAGGCGCAGTACGCGGAACTGGCTGCGTATGCGGCCGATCGGTTCGTGACGATCGTGCCCGAGATCGACATGCCGGGCCATACGAACGCCGCGCTGGCCTCGTACGGCGAGCTGAACTGCGATGGCGTGGCGCGGCCGCCGTACACCGGCGTCGAGGTCGGGTTCAGCGCCTTCTGCGTCGAGAAAGACCTCACCTACAAGTTCATCGACGATGTCGTCCGCGAGATCGCGGCGGTGACGCCGGGCCCGTGCTTCCACATCGGCGGCGACGAGGTGAAGACGCTGACGCCGCCGCAGTACATCGCGTTCATCGAACGCGTCCAGAAGATCGTGCAGGCGCACGGCAAGCAGATGATCGGCTGGGACGAGATCGCGCCGGCGGCGCTGCTTCCGACGACGCTGGTGCAGCACTGGCGGCCGGATGGCGCGTCGACGACCGCGGTCGAGAAGGGCGCCAAGGTGATCATCTCGGTGGCGAGCCGCGCGTACCTCGACATGAAGTACGACGAGGCGACAGCCATCGGTCAAGACTGGGCGGCGCGCATCGCCGTTCGCGACGCGTACGATTGGGATCCGGCGACGGTGGCCGCCGGCGTGCCTGCGGCTGCCATCATCGGCGTCGAGGCACCGATCTGGACCGAGACCCTGGCGACGATCGCGGACGTCGAGTTCATGGCGTTTCCGCGCCTCGCGGCGATTGCGGAGGTGGCGTGGACGCCGCAGGCCAGCCGCCGCTGGGACGACTTCGCCCGCCGCCTCGGCGCGCAGGCGCCGCGGTGGGCGGCGCTCGGCGTGAACTTCTACCGCGCGCCGGAGATTCCCTGGTCCAGATGAACCGGACCGGCGCGCGGCGCTGCCGATCGCGCGCGGACGTCGTCAGCCTTTTCGGACCTGCCGCTCGCGCCGTTGTTGGTGCGCCACGAGGCCGACGGCGTCGTGGAGCCGATCGGCCGTCCATCGGAGGACGTCGTCGAGCGACACGAGCCCTTCCAGCCGGCCATCCGCCGAGACCACAGGCAGCCGTCGAATGCCGCGTGCCCGCATCTTCTTGAGGGCTTCGTCCACCGTCTCGGTGGCCCGGGCCGTGACGGGCGGCTGGCTCATCACGTCGCCGATGAGCAGCACGTCGAGCTTGTCTGAGCTCTGTGCGACGGCGCTGACGACGATATCCCGGTCCGTCAGCATGCCGATCGGGCGCCCTTCGCCATCGACCACGACCACATCGCCGACGTGTTCGTTCCGCATCCGGCGTGCCGCCTCGGCGACGATCTCGTCCGGACGCGCCGTGACCACGAAACTCGTGCAGATCTCGCCGACCGTCATCGCGCACCTTCCTCGTCGCGGTTGAGCCAGCAGGACCGGTGCCAGCACTCGAGACGCCGGGCCTTGCGGTGCCCGGCACGCTGCAGCCGGCCGCGGCGCGCCGATGCGGAATGCTGCGCGGCGACAGCGGGAAAACGCGGTGACGACGTGGCATCGGGAGAAGGCGATGACGCGAGCCGTGTGGCAGCGGCCTTGCTAGAGATGCTCCGTCACCTCCGAGGCCCTCGGGGAGGCGTGATATGCGGTTCCAGAATCGAGAAGAAGCGGCGCGGCTCCTGGCCCAGCGCCTGGGCGAATATCGTGAGCGGCACCCGCTGGTGCTCGGCATCCCGCGTGGCGGCGTCCCCATGGCCCGGATCGTGGCCGAGCATCTGCGCGCCGACCTCGACGTCGTGCTCGTGCACAAGCTCAGCGCGCCCTTTCAGCCAGAACTGGCGCTCGGATCCGTGGACGACGCCGGGCACGTCTATCTGGGGCCGTTCGCCGCCTCGATGGGCCTGGACGGCGAAGCGCTCGAAGAGGAGAAGCGCGCGCAGATGGCCACGCTGGCGGCGCGCCGCCAGACCTACGCGCCGGTTCAGCCGCGTCTCAGCCGCAAGGGCCGCGTCGTGATTCTCGTCGACGACGGGCTGGCGACCGGGGCGACGGCGATCGCGGCCGCGAGAGCTGTCCGGGCCGAAGGCGCCGCCGTCGTCGTGGTGGCGGCGGCCGTGGCACCACCCACGACCGTGCGACTCCTCGAGCGGGAAGCGGATGCGGTCGTGTGCCTCGACACGCCGGAAGAGTTCGACGCCGTCGGACAGTTCTTCGTGGATTTCTCTCAGGTGACCGACGACGAGGTGCTGCGTCATTTGAAAGAGCACGCCGCCGGCACGCTCGCCCAACCTCACTGAAACGTTCGTCTCGATCTTCGAAACCACGATGCTCCGCCTGTCCGGCAGGCGTGGCCGGACTATTCCGCACGCCACCGGCTCGTCCGCCACGAATCGCGCGGCTTTCTCGTTCGTGCCGGTGACGTTCGACCGGCAAGTTCGTTGCAGTCACCGCGGGCGAGGTGACACCATGCGTACCTCCAAGCCCTACACGAACACGACGTTCACGCGGCGTGTCGACCACGAGGCCGGCCGCCATCGGCCCGTGCAGACAGGCGCCGGACCGCAGGTCTGCGAGCGGTGCGGCGCGGCGTACATCAAGCGCCGCTGGGTGGCCGCCGGAGTGCCGCAGGTCGAGAGCGTGAAGACGCTCGCGGCGCCAAAGATGGTCGTGTGCCCGGCGTGCCGGATGGCGGCCGACGGGCGGTTCGCCGGCGAGGTTCGGACCGGCGGCGCGTTTCTCGCGACCCACCACGCCGACATCGAACATCTCATCCGGGGCGAAGCGGGGCGCGCCGCCGAAGACAATCCGATGGCGAGGATCCTGTCGATGACCTTCGAGGCGCCCGATCGCCTGATCGTCAGGACCACGACCGAACACCTCGCCAAGCGCCTCGGCGAGGCGTTGCACAAGGCCTATCACGGCACCGTGCACTACGGCTTCTCGCACGAGAACAAGTTCGCGCACGTCACCTGGATGCGCGACGAGTAGGTGCCGTCATGGCCGCCAAACAGATTCGGTTCCGGGCCGACGCGAGAGAGCGGGTGCTGCGCGGCGCGGCCACCCTCGCCGACGCCGTGCGCATCACGCTCGGTCCGAAGTCCCGCTGCGTGCTGCTCGAGCGGAAGTGGGGCCGGCCGCTCGTCTCCGACGACGGGGTCACGATCGCCAAGGAAGTCGAGTTGAAGGATCCGGACGAGAACCTCGGCGCGCAGATGTTGCGCCAGGCCGCGGAGCGCACGGGCGATCGCGTCGGCGACGGTACGACCACGGCGACGCTCCTCGCCTTCGAGATCTACGCCGAGGGTGTGAAGAACATCGCGGCGGGTGCGAGCGGCATCGACCTGCGTCGCGGTTTGCAGCGCGGGCTGACCGCAGCGATCGACGCCGTCAGGCAGCAGGCCCGGCCGGTCGCGTCCGAGATCGCGAAGGCCCAGGTGGCAACCATCTCGGCGCACGGCGACGCTGCTATCGGCAACATGGTCGCCGAGGCCGTGACGAAGGTCGGGCCCGAAGGTGCCGTCACGGTGGAAGAAGCGAAGGGTACCGAGACCTCGCTCGACGTCGTGGAAGGCCTGCAGTTCGATCGCGGGTACCTGTCGCCGTATTTCGTGTCGGATTCCGAGAAGATGCAGGTTGGGCTCGAGGACGCGCTCGTGCTGCTCTCCGACCGGAAGATTGGGACGCTCGCCGATCTGTTGCCCCTGCTCCAGGAGGTCGTGAAGATGGGCCGCGGCCTGCTGGTGGTCGCCGAGGAGATCGAGGGCGAAGCGCTCGCGACGCTCGTGGTCAACAAGCTGCGTGGCGTGCTGGCTTGCGCCGCCGTCAAGGCGCCGGGGTTCGGCGATCGGCGCAAGGCGATGCTCGAGGACATCGCGATCCTGACGGGCGGTCGCGTGATCACCGAGGAGGCCGGCCTGCGTCTGGACAAGGTGCAGTTGGAGGACCTCGGCAAGGCGCACCGGATCGTCATCGACAAGGACACCACCACCATCGTCGGCGGCGGCGGGACGCGTGCGGCGATCGAAGGCCGATGCCAGGAGCTCCGTCGCCAGATCGAAAAGGCGAGCTCCGACTACGACAAGGAGAAGCTGGAGGAGCGTCTCGCGAAGCTCTCCGGCGGCGTCGCGGTCGTGCGCGTCGGCGCGCCGTCCGAGACCGAGCTGAAGAGCCGGAAGGAGGCGTTCGACGACGCGGTGTCGGCGACGAAGGCCGCGATCGCCGAAGGGATCGTGCCGGGCGCTGGCCTGTCGCTGCTGCGCGCGATCGACGCGGTGGAGCGCGAGGCGGCGGCGTGCACGGGCGACGAGCGCACGGGCGTGCTGCTGCTGCGCCGCGCGCTCGAGACGCCGACGCGCCAGATTGCCGTCAACTCGAACGCCGATGGCGGCGTCGTGGTCGATCGCATGCGGACGGGGAGCGGGCAGTTCGGGTTCGACGCAGCGCGCGGACAGTACGTCGACCTGGTGGAGGCCGGCATCGTCGATCCGCTGAAGGTCGTGCGGCTCGCGCTCGAGAACGCCGTGTCGGTCGCGGGCACGCTCCTGCTCGCGGAGGCGACGCTGACCGAGGTCAGGGAGAAGACGCCGGAGCGGCCGCCAGCGCCGGAGGAGGCGTGACCATGACGGTCATGGAGGCCATCTACGGACGCCGCTCGGTGCGCGACTACACGCCGGCGGTCGTCGAGGAATCCACGGTGCGGGCGCTGCTCGACGCGGCCGTGCAGGCACCGACCGCGATGCACACCGAGCCGTGGGTGTTCGCCGTCGTTCAGGATCTGGCCTTGCTGCATCGCATCTCGGATCGGGCGCGGCAGATGCTGCCGCCGGCGCTCCTCTCGCGTTTCCCGTCCGGCTTCAACATCTTCTACAACGCGAGCACGCTCGTGGTGATCGCCAGCCGCGGTGAAGGGCAGTTCATCACCGCGGATTGCTGGCTGGCGGCGGAAAACCTCATGCTCGCGGCGCATGCGTTCGGGCTGGGCACCTGCTGCATCGGCCTCGCGCTCAGCGCGCTGAACGCGGCCGAGACGAGACGCGAGCTGGCCCTGCCGGCCGGTGTGACGGCCGTGGCCGCGATCATCGTGGGCCATCCGGCGACGACGCCGACGCCGATCGGACGCAAACCTGCGGAGGTGGTGTCGTGGCGTTCAGCGTAACGAGCGCCGCGCTTGCGGACGGGCAGCTCGTGCCCGAGGTGCACACATGCGACGGCGAGGACCTGTCGCCGCCGCTCGCCTGGGCGGATCCGCCGCGCGGGACGCGCGCCTTCGCGCTCGTCGTGGACGATCCGGACGCACCGGGCGGGGTGTTCACGCACTGGATGCTCGCTGACATTCCGGAGGCGACGCGCGCGGTGGAGCGCGACGAGCCGCTCGGTGTGCTGGGTACGAACGACTTCGGGAAGGCAGCGTGGGGCGGGCCCTGCCCCCCGCGCGGCCACGGCCGTCACCGATACCGCTTTCAGGTGCACGCACTCAGCCGTCCGCTGCGCCTGAAACGCGGCTTCTCGCGGCGGCAGTTCGACGCGGCGCTCGCCGACGCGCTGCTCGCGTCGGCGATGTTGACCGCCTACTACGAGCGGAACAGATGACCCGCCGAGACGTATCCGAGATCGACGCGCTACTGACGAGACTCACGCGGGGCTCGGCGCTGCTGTAGAGTAGGGTCGAGCCTTTCACAGTCATGCCCAGAGCCCACGTGCTCGCCGTGGTCCTGATCGTCGCGTGTGCGACCGCGGCGATCCGGGCGCAGGAGCGCAACTCGCGCGGCCAGGTGCGGGTGAGTCCGCGCGTGACGACGAGCGGGGAGGTCGACGGCGTGCGCATCACGATCGAGTACGGGAGCCCGTCGAAGCGCGGCCGGGTGATCTGGGGCGGCCTGCGGCCCTGGGGCCAGTGGTGGATGCCCGGGGCGGACGAGGCGACCACGATGACGGCCTCCGGCGCGTTGATGATCGGCACGATCGCCGTGCCGGCCGGCGCGCACACGATCTACACGGTTCCGGATCCGCAGACGTTCCTGCTCACGATCAACACGCGCACCGGCCAGTTCCACACGCAGTACAGCCCCAACCGCGATCTCGGCCGGACGCCGATGTCGTTGAGGATGCTCGCCGCGCCGGTGGAGCAGTTGACGTTCGCGGTCGTGCCGCAGGCCGGCGGCGGCGGATTCCTCACGCTGGCGTGGGACGACCGTGAGTACGCGGTGCCGGTCCGCGCCACCGTGCCCACCGTGCATTGAATGGGGCGATCGAACGCCGCGCGGCATCCGGCTCGGACGCGTGCGGCGTGCGAATGACCGCGCCGCGGCCGCCCGAAACCTGCTGGCCGTCATCGTAAACATCCGGGCGCTCCGCGCCGTATGGGTTCGTGATGCAGCGACACGCCATTGTCACGCGGCTGCTGGGCCGCCTTGCCGCCGTGCGGCCCGACGAAGTACGGCACGTCGGCTGGGCGTTTCTGTACCTGTTCGCGGTCTTCAGCGCGTACTACGTCATCCGGCCCATCCGCGACGAGGCGGGCGTCGCCGGCGGAGTGAACAACCTCTCGTGGCTGTTCAGCGGCACGCTCATCGCGATGATGGCGGTCAACGCGCCCTTCGCCGCCATGGTGAAGCGGCTACCGCGCAGCCGGTTCATCGGGCTGACGTACCGGTTCTTCATCGCGAACCTGCTCGTGTTCCTCGTGCTGTTCCAGAGTGCGCCGGCCGGCGCGAACGTCTGGATCGGCCGCGTGTTCTTCATCTGGACGTCGGTCTTCAACCTGTTCGTCGTGTCGGTCTTCTGGGCGTTCATGGTCGACGTGTTCACGACCGAGCAGGGCAAGCGGCTGTTCGGCTTCATCGCCGCGGCGGCGACGCTCGGCGGCATCGCGGGCTCGAGCATCACGGCCGGCACCGTGCAGACGGTCGGCGTGCCGGTGCTGCTGCTCGTGTCGGCCACGCTGCTCGAGGTTGGCGTGCGCGCGTCACGGCGTCTCGGCGCGCTGTCCGGCGCCTTCGATCGCCGCGCGGCCGCGGCCGCGCCTGACTCGATCGAACGCGGAACTGCGGCCGCCAGCGCCCAGCGTCCGATCGGCGGCAGCGTGATGGCTGGGCTGACCCATGCGATCTCGTCGCCGTACCTGTTGAACATCGCGATCTACATGCTGCTCTACAGCGTGCTCTCCACGTTCCTGTACTTCCAGCAGGCCGAGATCGTGGATCGCAGCTTCGCCGATCGCGGCGCGCGGACGGCGTTCTTCGCGCGTGTGGACCTGCTCGTCAACGCGCTCACGCTCGGCTGCCAGTTCTTCCTGACCGGCCGCGTGATGAAGGCGGCCGGCGTGCCGCTGACGCTGACGTTCGTGCCGGCCGTCACGGTCGTCGGATTCCTGTGGCTCGGGATGGTGCCGACGGCGGCCGTGGTGGTGGGCTTCACCGTCCTGCGCCGCGCGGGGAACTTCTCGTTCGCGCGGCCCACGCGTGAAGTGCTCTTCACCGTCGTCAGCCGCGAGGACAAGTACAAGGCCAAGAGCTTCATCGACACCGTCGTGTACCGGCTCGGCGATCAGGTGGGCGCCTGGGCATCGGCCGGGATCGCGATGGCCACGCTGGGCGCGGGCGCGATCGCCTGGGCGGCCGTGCCGCTGGCCGCCGCATGGGTGGCGAACGCGTGGTGGCTGGGGCGACGGCAGGAACGGCTGGCGCGCGAGACGGCCGACGCGGCTGCCGGCCGCCCGGCCGCCGACCGTGGAACTCCGGTCGCGGCGTCCTCGTAGTTGGTTCGCATCACCCCTGCTCAGGAGGTCGTATCGTGTCTACGCTCACCCGTCGAGACTGGCTGGCCCTCACCGCTGGCGCGGGCGCCGCGCTCGCCTGGAATCCCGCCGCGCTGTTCGCCCAGGGCGCGCTGATCACGCGCGCGATTCCGTCCACCGGCGAGCGGCTGCCGGTCGTCGGCCTCGGAAGCTCTGCCACCTTCTCGCAAGTCGCGCGCAGCGAGGACGTCACCGCCGTGCGTGAGGTGCTCAGGACGCTCTTGGACAACGGCGGCCGGTTGTTCGACACCGCGCCGGGCTACGGCGCATCGGAGGAGGTCGCCGGCCGGGTCGTGCGCGAGAACACGTGGGGCGATCGCGTGTTCTGGGCGACCAAGCTCAACGTCGCGGGCCGCGGCAATGCCGGCGCGAATCCGGCCGCGGCGCGCCAGCAGGTGGAGACGTCGTTCACGCGCGTCGGCAAGGCGAAGATCGATCTCATCCAGGTGCACAACCTCGGCGACGTCCCAACGCAACTGCCGATCCTGCGCGAGTTCAAGCAGGCCGGGCGCGTGCGGTACGTGGGCGTGACGACGACCTTCGATCAGCAGTACGACGAGCTCGTTCAGATCATGCGGCGCGAACCGCTGGACTTCATCGGCGTCGACTACGCCGTGGACGGCCGCGAAGTGGAGCAGACGATCCTGCCGCTCGCCCAAGAGCGGAAGATCGCCGTGCTCGCCTACGCGCCGTTCGGGCGCACGCGCCTCTTCCGCCGCGTCGGCGATCGGCCGCTGCCGGACTGGGCGGCCGAGTTCGACGCGAAGACGTGGGCGCAGTTCTTCCTGAAGTGGGTGCTCGGGCACCCGGCCATCACGGCCGTGACGCCGGCGACGAGCCAGCCCAAGAACATGCTCGACAACCTCGGCGGTGGCGTCGGCCGGCTGCCCGACGCGGCCATGCGCCGGCGCATGGCCGCCTTCATCGATGCGCTTCCTGACGCGTAGGCTCGGCATACAGGATCACGAAGCCACGGCCGTCGCCTGGTCGTGGCTGTTCTTCTTCAGCGTCCTCTCCTCGTACTACGTCCTCAGGCCGATTCGCGACGACATGGGCGTCGAGAGCGGCGTCGCGAACCTGCCATGGCTCTTCACCGGGTCGCTCGTCGGCATGCTCGTGGCCAACCCGCCGTTCGCCTGGATCGCGGCGCGGCTGCCGCGCCGCGTCTTCGTCTCCGCCGCGTATCGCTTCTTCGCGCTCAACCTCGCGATCTTCTTCCTGACGCTGCGCCTGCTGCCGACCGACCAGCAGCTCTGGGCCGCGCGCGCGTTCTTCGTCTGGACCTCGATCTTCAACATGTTCGTCGTCTCGATCTTCTGGTCGGTGATGGCGGACGTGTACTCCGCCGATCAGGGCAAGCGGCTCTTTGGACTGATCGGCGCCGCCGGCACGATCGGCAGCCTGACCGGGGCGGCGCTGACCTCGTTGCTCGTCGAGCCGCTCGGCGCGGCGAACCTGCTGCTGCTCTCGGCCGTGCTGCTCGAGGCCGCGGCGCTCGCCGCCCGCCGGTTGTTCGGCTTCGCCGCCCGTGCGCGCGACGGCGCGGCGCGCCTGCCGGCGAGCAGCCAGGCGATCGGCGTCGGCGGGAGCGTCTGGGAGGGGATGCGGCGCACCTTCACGTCGGCGTACTTCCTCAACATCACGACGCACATGCTGCTCTTCACGGTGCTGACGACGTTCCTGTACTTCCAGCAGGCGACGCTCGTGGACGCCGCCATCACCGACAGAGCCGCCCGCACGCGCTTCTTCGCGAACATCGACCTGCTCGTCAACCTGCTCGCGCTCGTCACGCAGACCTTCGCAACCGGCTGGTTCATCCGGGCGTTCGGCCTGACGGCTGCCCTCCTGTTCCTCCCCGTCCTGAGCCTGGTCGGCTTCGGCGTGCTCGGCCTCGCGCAGACGACCGGCGTGCTGATGCTCTTCCAGGTGCTGCGGCGCGCCGGCAACTTCGCCGTGAACCGCCCGGCGCGCGAAGTGCTCTTCACGGTGGCGGCGCCAGAGGACCGCTACAAGACCAAAGCGTTCATCGACACGGTCGTGTATCGCGCCGGCGATCAGATCGGCGCCTGGGCGTATGCGCCGCTCGCGGCGATCGGATTCGGCATCGCGGGCATCTCCAGCGTTGCGCTGGGGCTGTCGATCGTCTCGATCGTGAACGCGTGGTGGCTGGGATGGCGATGGCAGGCAGCCGCGCGGGACGCGGCCGCCAGCGCCGCGACCCCGGCAGTGCCCACGCCTCGGCACTACCCGGCGTCCTGACGCGCGGACGATTCACCACGAAGCCGTGCAGATCCGCAGAACGTGGTGGCGTCGCTGGCATCCGGCAGTCGGTTCACCCTGAATCATCGAGACTCGAAGACTTCACGCGTCATGGCGCGACGCTCCGAACGGACCGCCGTGCTCGTCGATCGCATCAGGGCGGCCCTTGCCGCGTCGTCAGACCTTCAATCATCGCGAGGAATCGGCGTCGCCGGCGGCGTCCCGTGGTAAGGTGGCCTCACTCCCTCCCGCTTTCGCAGGGCCGCGTCTTCCTCGGAGGACTGCCATGACCGTACGCGACGTTCTCGGCTCACGTTCGGAGGTGTACTCGATCCCGCCAGAGATGACCGTGCACGACGCTGCACGGTATCTGCGCGACTATCAGATCCGTTCGGTCGCCGTCGTGGATGCGCGCGGCGACCTCGCGGGCGTCGTCTCGCAGAGCGACATCTCCGACAAGGTGGCGGCGGAGAACCGCTGTCCGGCGTGGATGCACGTCAGCGAGATCATGAGCACGCGCCTCGTGGTCGTGACGCCCGATGCTTCGGTCGACGAATGCCTGCGTCTCATGGAGGAGCACAGCATCTATCACCTGCTCGTCGTCGACCGGTTGGGCGACTACCGGGGCATGGTCTCTGTCCGCGATCTGCTCAGGACGATGGCCTTCGACGAGAAGGCGCGCGCGGACTTGCTCGAGGCATTCGTCTTCGATCGCGGGACGATCGGTACGCGTCTCGGCGCATAGAGCCGAACGCCGTCGAGCACACGCGTCTCGGCTCGGAGGCGCACCTGCGCGTGCCGAGGCGGTACGCGGCCACGGCGGCTCCAGCGGCGTCCCGTCCCGGCGCCGCCGCCAGCGTGCTACAGTCCCTGGCTCAACGCCACTGGAGGTGCACGTGCGCCATACGCGAGTCATCGTCGCTCTCGTCGCGGCCGGAGTGGTCGCGGGCCTGCCGTTGTCGGGCGCGCAGGCGCCGCGCGCCCGCAACGTCGTGTTGTTCCTCGCGGACGCGGGCGGGATCGGGACGATCAGCGCGGCCAGCCTCCACGGCTACGGCGCGCCGCGACAGTTGTTCATCCAGCACATGCCGCAGATCGCGCTGTCGGACACGACGCCGTTCGGCGGATTCGTGACCGATTCGTCGGCCGGCATGACGGCGATCGTCACGGGGCAGAAGACGCGCAACGGCGTCGTCGCCCAGTCGGCCGCGGCCCAGCGGAAGGTGCGCGACGGGCAGCCGCTGAAGACGATTCTCGGGTACGCGGAACAGTACGGGCTGTCGACCGGGATCATCACGAACGACGCGGTCACGGGCGCCACGCCGGCATCGCTCTACGCGCACGTCAACGATCGCGACATGACCGCGGCCATCTTCCAGCAGTTGCTCGCGCCAGGATTCGGCGACGGCCCGGACGTCGTCATCGGCGCCGGCCGACCTGAGATCGTGAAAGCGCTCACCGGCGTCGGCCTGGATCTCGACGTGCTTGGACGGCGGAAAGGGCGGCCCGTGCTCGCGTCGGCAGCCGAAATGGGCCCGACCGACTCGCGCGCGCTCGTCGTGCAGGAGACCGGCGACTTCGACCCGTGGGACGTCGTCGCGCGTACTCTCGGGATCCTCGGGCGCAATCCCCGTGGCTTCTTCCTGATGGTCGAGTGGGACACTCACACCGACGACGTCCGCGAAGGGCTCGATCACATGGTGGCGCTCGATCGCGTCATCGAGCGGACGATGCGCACCGTCAGCGAAGACACACTGGTGCTCTTCACGGCCGACCACTCGTTCGACTTGCGCGTCGCCGGCGAGGGTAGCGGTGGCGACCTGCTCGCGGGGCTGGAGGAAGCGGAGCACAAGGCCCGGGAAGAGAAGCGCAGCGACATCCGCACGCCGTCGCTTCGCATGAACGAGAGCCATACGGGTGAGGAAGTACTGGTCGCCGCCACGGGACCCGGCGCCGATCGCGTGCGCGGCTACCTCGCGAACACCGATCTGTTCTGGATCATGATGAACGCGTTCGGTTGGGATGTCAGGTAGACAACGGGTACGACTGGTACGAGAGGTACGACAGGTCCAAGGAACGAACTGACGCAGTCATCTTTGACGGGGACGACAGGTACGACGGGTACGACAGGTCCGAGGAACGAACGGACCGCCGGTCATGTGTGGCTGGTGCGGTCTTGGGGCGGTAGCATCGGACTATGGCGCGGGGGTGGGAGAGTAAATCGGTCGAGGATCAGATTGCCGCGCTGGACAGACGACGCGAGGATCGGGCGACGGCGGCCAGGTCGGTCAGCGATGACGAGCGCGAGCGCGACGCGAAGCGCCGGCTGTTGTCGGTCTCGAGGGCGCGGGTGCTGCAAGATCTGCAGACGGTCTGCAATCGTCATCGGCGCGGCCAGCTCGAACGGGCGCTGGCCGACCTCGATACCGCGATCGGCCGGCTCGACGAGCCGACTCGCGGCGAGTGAGCACAGGCCTCGCGCTCACTGCCACGCCGGGATCGACACCGGTTCGGTTTCCTCCTCGCTGGGAACGGCGTCGTGCCTGAACGCGCACGACGCGCACCGCACTGCGAAGTTCAATGCCTCGAGTCGATCGGCAGGAATTTGCCGATGGCAGTCCACGCAGTAGCCATAGGTGCCGGCATCGAGTTGGGCCAGGGCTTCGAGCGTGTTCCGCGTGGCGGCATCGCCGATCCGGACGAGCGCGGCGCAGATGTCATCGAGCAATTCCGATTCGCAGCGCTTTCGTTGCTGGTCTTCCCATTCCGCGGTTGGCGGCCAATCCGTCTCGATTCCAAATGCTCTCATGTCGGCCTTCCTGCCGTGTCTACTGCAAGTTGCCTGCCGCGTGAGTTGGCCGCCTGGTGTTTCCAGACGTCCGGACCCGTGGCGCCACGGCCGTGCGGGTGTGCTCGCGCGATGAGAAGACACGGAGGCCGGTGCAGCGTCAAATTCTGGACAACCAGCGGCCGACCGGGAATTGCAGCGCCGCCATTGCCCACGGCGGCATCGATTCGCGCCGCGCGCGCACGTGCGTGGGACGCCACTCGAATTGACGTCGTTGCCTGCCTCGGCACGCCGAGATCACGACCGTCGCTGAGCGTAAGGTCGCGTCAGGCCACATGGCGTCTGGACTGAACGCTCACGCGGAATGAGGAGACTGCCATGCCAATCTTGCGAGCTCAACACGCTCTTCCGAACTCCGCGGCGTGGAAGCGCGGGTTCGACGGCGACCCGATCGACCGGAAGGGCTGTGGCGTCCGCCGATGCCATGTGCACCGTTCGGTTGCCGATCCAAACTTCGTCATGATCGATTCCGAGTTCGCCGTCCTTGCGGACGCCGAGTCGTCCTCGAGAGACTTCGGACCGGGAGGAGCTGTCATGCGACACCCTGAGGCCTGAATCATCGAGACAGTCGAATCGAGAACGGTGTGATCGCGTCGGCCGGCGTCTGCCGCGATAAATGGGGACCTGGCAACGCCAGCGACGATCTCGTCGATGGCGTTGTCGTCGAGGCTCGCCAGGGCGATGACCGTCAACTCGTCGTCCGGGAACCTCGCGTGATCGGCACCAGAATCCCGGGGAGAAGGGTGGATGGGTTTGTGACGCCTGCGTTGCCCGAAGCCCCCAGGGCGCGCAGCGTCACGCGATCGATCTTGTTCGTTCCGACTGTTTTCTGGAGCCGGCGATCGGACTTGAACCGATGACCTGCTGATTACGAATCAGCTGCTCTACCAACTGAGCTACGCCGGCTCTGGCGGGAAACGCCCGGCAACGGTCCGGGGCGCGGCAGAACGTCTCAGTCTAGCATGCGGCTGGTCCCGCTCGCTCCGCTGGGCGCTGAGGGCGACCCACGCGCGAATTCGTCGAGTGCCCCCTCGCGGAGTCACATGGCAGGGACGCCACGCGGCTCCGCGAGATGTGCCGCGCCGGTGATCGCGGCCCGCCGAGGCCGCGCTCGCAGCGCTGCCGAGCCGAGCGGCCCGGCAGCGCCGCGGTTGTGTCGATTGCGCCTACGGCAGCGCGAACGCGACGTACCCGCGCGGCGTCGTCTCTGTGACGACGGGCGCGCCGGTCTCGGCGTCGGCGCCAGGCGCCGCGCCGGGTTGTACCTGACCGGCCGGCACCGCGATCACGAGGTACTGCTTGCCGTTCGCCATGTACATGGTGGGGATGCCACGCGCCGATCCCGGAATGGCGCCCGACCACAGTTCCTTGCCGGTGTCCTCATCGTAGGCGCGCACTTTGTAGTCGCCGGCGGCGTGGAAGACGATGCCGGATCGGGTGACGAGCACGCCGTTGCGCGCGCCGACGCCGCCCGTGCCGCGCGGACCGCCGCGCGCGACGGTGGGCGGATGATCGCCCGGCGCGATCTGCCACTTGATGGTCCCGCTGTTGAGATCGTACGCCGTCAACGTCGTGTACGGCGGCTTGGTGTAGGTCGCCATCACGTTGTAGCCGCTCATGAAGCGCGTCGGCGGGAGGAAGCTCTTGTCCTCCAGCTCGTCGGGCCAGGGGATGTTGCCGGCGTTGCCGCCGGCGCCAGGGTAGTAAGGCCCAAGGCCGCGCGCCGGCACCGCGGGCCGCGGAGCGCCGCCCGTGGCGACGGTCGGCCCCGGCGGCAGCGACGGACCACCCATCGCCGCCGCGTTCGCACCGCCGCCACGTCCGAACGGGTTGGTCGCCGTGAGGTACGCCACGATGGCGTTCAGATCCTGCGATCCGATCTCGAGCAGCGGGCGCATCAGCCCTCGCCCTTCCTGCACGATCGCGCGGATCGCGTCGGCGTCCATCCGCGACGTCACGCCGACGATCGACGGCACACCAGGCTGCGCGCCCTGCATGTTCGCGCCATGGCACGTGCTGCAGTGCTGGGCGTAGGCGGCCTGGCCGCGCGAGAGCACGGTGCCGGACGCCTGGTTGTCGCTCCCGCCCTGTCGCGTCTTCACGTCCTCCAGCTTGAGCAACGCCACCTGGTTGACGCCGACGACGAAGACCATGCCCCTCTGGGGATCGCCGGCCGTGACGCCCCAATTGGCGCCGCCCTGATTGCCCGGCATCGAGATCGACTCGATGCCGAGGCTCGGCGGAATGAACAGGCCACCCTGCGGGCCGGTGCCGTTCTTCGCCTTCGCCACACGGGCGCGCATGTCCTCGTACTGCTCCTTCGACAGCAGCCACGGGTTCACATCGTCGACCCCGAACGACTGTCGGACGAACGCGGGCGGTTTGGTGGGGAACGGCTGCGTCGGCGACGAGTACTCGCCCGGGACGTCCGTCTTCATCACCGGCCGTTCCTCGATCGGCCAGAGCGGCTGACCCGTGACGCGGTTGAAGACGTAGAGGAATCCGGTCTTGCCGGCGTGCGCGACGGCCGGAATCGTCTGGCCGTTCTGCCGCACCGTGACGAGCTGTGGTGCCGAGACGTTGTCGAGATCCCAGAGGTCGTGGTGGATCGTCTGAAAGTGCCAGAGCCGCTTGCCGGTGCGCGCGTCGAGCGCGAGCAGACAGTTGGCGAAGAGGTTCGCGCCGTGCCGGTCGGCGCCGTAGAAATCGTACGTGGCCGAGCCGGTCGGGATGTAGACGATTCCGCGTTCCTCGTCGACCGACATCTCGCCCCAGTTGTTGGCGCCGCCGATGTACTTGTAGCCTTCCTTCGGGTTCGTTTCGTAGCCGAACTCGCCGGGCTCTGGCACGGTGTGGAACTGCCAGACCCTCTCGCCGGTGACCACGTCGTATGCGCGGATGTCTCCCGGCGGCGTGATGAACGCCTCGCCGGACGATCCGCCGAGGATGAGCAGGTTGCGCCAGATCCGGCCCGGGCTGTTCTGCTGCGCGCTCGCGCCGGTGCCCTCCGCGCGCCGCAGCCCGGCGCGCATGTCCACGATGCCGTTCTTGCCGAAGCTCAGGATCGACTTGCCCGTGCGCGCGTCGATCGCCTGCAGGAAGCTGTTGACCGAGAAGAGCAGCCGCCGATCCTTGCCGTCCTCGCTCTGCCAGAAGTTGATGCCCTTGCTGACGATGCCCTGCAGCCCATCGTGCACCCAGATCTCCTTGCCCGTCGTCGCGTCGAGCGCGACGAGCGCGGAGCTGTTGCGGCCGAGACCGTAGAGCACGCCGTCGACCGCGACGGGGCTGAAGATCGCCGCCGCGTGCGGGTAGTACCAGGCGACCTGCAGGTTCTTCACGTTGGTCTTCGTGATCTGGTCGAAGTCCACGAAGTTCGAGCTGTCGGCGCCGGGCAAGGCACGCGGGTTCGTGTTGCCGCTACGCTGTGCCAGACCTGCTCCGGTCCCGATCGCGACCACGAGCAACGCGGCGATCAGCGCGAACGGCGCACGTCGTACGCGTGGAGACGACGGCCGGGAGGGACGTCCGAGAAGGCGAGTACCTGCCATGGGAAGCTCCTTGAGTTGAGAAATCATACAGGGCAAAGGGCAAAGGGCAGAGGGCAAAGGTGAAGGGACGAAGGGAAAAGGAAGGGGCGAAGGGGAAAGGGAAAAGGGAAGAAGAGAGAAGACCATGCCCTACCGTCTCGATCTGGAAACGCCGGCGTCCGACGCACTCGATCGGCTCGTGGATCTGGGGGCGCTCGACGTGGACCTCGTCCGCGGGCACGTCGCGGCGATCCTGCCGGACGAGGTGAGTGTTCAGACCGTCGTCGACGCGATCGGCGCGACCGGCGTGCGGGTGTCGGCCGTGCGTGGACGCGATGCCGGGTCGGTCTGGATTCTCGTCCCCCGACCGGTGCAGGTCGGCCGCACCGTCATTGTGCCGGCCGGCTGGCCGCGGCCCGTGGACGGCCTGCGAATGATCGACGGCGAGGCGTTCGGGACAGGGCTTCATCCGACGACCGCTCTTTGTCTCGAGATCCTCGACGACGAAGTCGGCGATGCGCCGCCCGCGTGTGTGCTCGACGTCGGCACCGGATCGGGCGTGCTCGCGCTTGCGGCGCTGCGCCTGGGCGTGCTGTGCGCCACCGCGATCGACGTGGACCACACCGCGATCCGCGCCGCGGCGGTCAACGCGCGGCTGAATGGCCTGGCGGCGCACCTGCAGCTCGTCGAGGGAGGACCGGAGAGCCTGACCGGCGCGTGGCCGCTCGCGTTCGCGAACATCCTCGCCGCTCCGCTGATGGACATGGCACCGGCACTGATCCGCCGGCTCGCGCATTACGGCACGCTCGTGTTGTCCGGAATCGCGAGTTCGGTCGCCGGCGAGGTCGAGCAGGTGTACCGTCGAGCTGGGATGCGGCCCGTGCGGCGCGAGGATCGCCACGGGTGGGCGGCGCTCGTGCTGCAGGCGGGATGGTAGGAGATGACGACGACGTTCGATCTGCGAGAGGCGAGCGAGGTGACGGAGCTCGATCAGATCAGGCGGCTGTTCGGCGAATACGCGGCGTCGCTGGGCATCGATCTCGGCTTCCAGGACTTCGATACCGAGCTTGCATCGCTGCCAGGGGCGTATGCGCCACCAGGCGGTTCGTTGATCCTGGCGAACCGGCACGGTATCCCGGTGGGTTGCGTCGCGGTTCGACCGTTGTGCCGCGAGATCGCCGAGATGAAACGGCTCTACGTTCGGCCGGCCGCGCGCGGCCAGCAACTCGGCAGGCTGCTGGCCGTTCGCGCCATCGCCTTCGCCCGCGCCGCTGGCTACGCCTCGATGAGGCTGGACACGTTGTCCACCATGAACGCGGCACTGACGCTCTACCGCGGGCTCGGGTTCCGCGACATTCCGCCGTATCGCTACAACCCCATCGAAGGCGCGGTCTTCCTGGAACTCGATCTGCACAGACGCTGACTCTCCGCCCCCTTTACCCTTCTCCCTTTCCCCTCTTTTTCCCTTTCCCTTTGCCCTTTGCCCTCTGCCCTTTGCCCTTTGCCCTTACAGATGTTTGACCGCCGCAACGATGTGGTCTGCGCCGCCCGTGAGCACGTAGTTGATGCGTCCGTTCGAGTTGATCACGTAGACGAGCGACGGGTGTGACAGATCGCCCGTGCGCTCGTTGCGCACGCGCGGGATGCGCCAGGCGTTGAGCACCCGATCCACCGCGGTGGGTTCGCCCGACAGCACGCGTGCGTCGCCGGCGAGGTGCCAGGCGGCAGCCATCGCCGGAAGCCGGCCGGGCGTGTCGCGCCACGGATCGAGCGTGATGACGAGCACCGCCGGCCGTTCTTCGACGAGCCGCGCGGCCGCCGTCGTCACGTCGGCGACGATGACGGGACAGACCGTCTCGCAGTGCGCGTAGGCGAACGTGACGAGGACGGGACGGCCGCGGAACTGGTCAAGCGTCACCGTAGTGCCGTGCTGATCGACGAGCGTCATCTCCGGCGGCGCATCGTCGATCCGCGTGAGGGCGGCGGCGTTGTCGCGGACGCTCCCGGCGGAGAACGTGTCGGCCGTCGCGCCGGAGACGCGAACGACCACGCCCCCCAGGCCGGCGACGATCGCGGCCGCAAGGGCGCCGGCGGCGAGCTGGCCGGGCAGCCGGCTGGTCAGTCGTGCGAGCCCGGCGCGGAGGTCCGCTGTCCACACCACGGCGAGCACGAGCAGCATGCCGAGCGGCTGCCCGATGAGCAGGATCCACCCGCCAGCGTTCGGCAGGCCGTTGCGGACCGATCCGAAACAGACCTCGCGCGTGCGCAGGAACCACTCGGGCGCCGACGCGTCGACGGGCCACAGCGCCAGCGCCCACCAGGCCGCCGTGATGCCGAGGATGGCGAGGAGAGCCGCCAGGGCCGACGAGGCGCGAGTCGCGGAGGTCATCCGATCCTCCAGAGGAAGGACAGCACCTTCCAGTTGACGAAGAAGTAGAGGACGAACGCGGCGAGGAAGACGAACACGAGCGCGATCGTGCCGGGCGTCGGCCCCATGAGGCCGCGCGAGGCGTCGTGCAGCGCGCGGCTCCTCGTGTCCACGTCCGCGGCATGGACGGGCGGCTGCGTCAGCCCCTGCGGGATGCCGGCGACGACGACGCCCTTGGGGATCGTGCCGAGCGGCTCACCGAAGAACACCGACGCGACGGCGATCGCGATGAAGGCGAAGGCGCCGGTGGCGGCGAGCAGCCCGCCGAGCGCGACGACGGCCAGCACGACGTCCACGATCGGGTTGAACTGCACGTCGAACGGCGCGCCGCTGAAGCTGATGTCCCAGTGACGCCGCGGCACGCCGAAGCTGCCGGCGAACGTCATCGACAGCGTGAAGATCAGCATGCCGCCGGCGAACAGGTACGGCTGGATCTTCGCGAGCGGCCAGAACGCGACCTTCTTCCGGAAGATGAGCGGGATGAGATAGTACGTCGCGCCCATGAACGCCATCGCCGTGCCGCTCACGACCGTGGCGTGGAAGTGGCCCGGCACGCGCAGCGTGTTGTGCACGATGATGTTGATCTGCTCGGTGCCGATCGTCACGCCGGTGATGCCGCCGACGAAGCCGAAGACGACCACCGAGAAGATCAGCGCGCTGAAGCCCGGGTCGCCCCACGGGGCGCGCCGCAGCCAGTCGAACATACCCTGTGTGAACCCGCGCAGCCGCATGCCCAGCTCCATGCCGGCTGGGACCGTGAAGCCGTGGATCATCGACGCCAGCACCGCCATGTACATGAAGTAGCTGGTGTTGACGATCTTCCACGCCGGGCCCATGCCGGGATCGACGAGCAGGTGATGGGCCGAGGCCATCGAGATGAACAGCACGTAGAGCACGAACGCCGAGCGGCTGATCTTCTCGTTGAGCACGACGGAGCCGACCGTCAGCGCCCCGAGCATGTACCAGATCGCGACCATCGCGGCGACGTTGATCTGCTGCGACGAGTGTCCGAGCCCCCACCAGATGAGCCGGTAGATCTGCGGATCGACCTCCATGAGGCCGAGCGACCAGAGGTACGTCGGGATGTAGATCGCCGCGCCGTGCACGAGCGTGATCACCGCGATGATCGCCGCCGTCACGGCGCCGTAGACGACGAGCGGGAGCGAGCCCTGGTACCGCTGCTCCCGCTTCGCGTAGACGAGGTTCGCGAAGAACAGCCCGACGGTGACGAGCGCGCCGACGGCGAAGAGGATCACGCCGAGGTAGAACTTCGGGTCGGCGCGCAGCGGCACGTACGACGTGAACAGCACGTCGGCGTTGCCCGACCACATCATCCACTCGACGACGAGCGCGCCGGCGAGCATCAGCGCGAAGGCGGCCCACGCCGTCTTCGTCGCGACCTGACGCGCGTTGAGCAGCGCCGTGCTCGCGAAGATCAGCACGGCCATCTCGAAGAAGATGATGAAGAAGATCAGCATGCTCATGCCGTGCACGCCGAGGATCCGGTAGAACCACTCGGCCGGCAGCAGGTGCACGGCCTGCCAGCGCGTGAGCACGAGCAGCACCGCCGCGACCGCGCCCACGAGGAGCGAGACCACCGACGAGACCGCGTGGACCTTGACCAGCCGCTCGGCCGAGAGATCGATCCGCCGGCCGGTCGCCGGACAGGTGCGGAACACCGCCGTCTCGATCGGCGCGAGCGGAGCCGTCGCCGCACTCATCGCACACCTCCCAGGGACGCCACGGACGGCGCGTCGTCCACCATCACGCGGCCGACCATGATGTGGTGGCCGATGCCGCAGAACTCATTGCAGATGATCCGGAAGTCGCCCGCCGCGTTGGGCGTGACGCGCAGCCCGTAGTCGTAGCCGGGGACGACCTGGAAATTGACGTTGATCGGGTAGAGCGAGAAGCCGTGGTTCACGTCGAGCGACGAGAGATGGAGCGTGTACTCGACGTTCTTCTGCAGCTTGAGAATCGGCGACCACTGGAACGAGTAGGCGACGAGGTACACGTCGGCGCCGGGCGGCGGCGCCACGATCGGCAGCCCGCGATCCTCGCCGACCTTGTACTGGTTCGTGAACTCCGTCACCCGCGCCATGAAGTCGGCGGGCGTCGTCGTCCGGCGGATGCCCGACGGGTTCTGGCCGCCTTTCCAGTGCCAGAGCGGCATCATGGCGAAGAGCACCATGCACCAGACGAAGGCGATGGCGACCCAGACCTTCTCGGATTTGTGCGCCGGTTTCCACCAGGTGCCCTGGGGGAAGTCCAGCCCGGTGTGCGTGTCGGTCAGCATGACGTACCTCAGGGAAGCGGGGCGGGCGGAAGCGTCAGCACTTCCACGAGACCCCAGCCGGTGTAGACGAGCAGCATGACGAGCAGACCGGCCCCGAGCAGCAGGAACACGTTGTCGAAGAGGCGCTGGCCGAGCGGCACGGCGTCGTCGGAGTGAGGAGTCTCAGCAGGAGTGCGCATGACATGCACGGTACCCCCGCACCCGGAGGGCCGGGTATGACACTCGTCATACGGTTTGCAGGATGCGGCGCCTACGATGAAACCGTGAAGGCGCGGGCCCGATGCTGAAGACGATCGAGCGCGCGATGCTCGGGCTCGTGACGAGAGCCGATGCGATCGCGAACCGGCTCTATACCTGGCGGTTCAATCCCCTCTACCAGAGCGGCACGATTGCGGTGGCGATGTGGCTGGTGCTGCTCGTCACCGGGGTCTGGCTGCTGCTGTTCTATCGCGTGGGCGCGCCATGGGAATCGGTGAGCCGGCTGACCGGCGACCTCTGGCTCGGCAACTGGGTGCGGGGCCTGCATCGGTACGCGACCGACGCGGCGATCGTCGCGACCGCCGTGCACGCCGTCCGGATGTTCGCGCAGGCGCGAAGCTGGGGCGCACGCACGATGGCGTGGGTCACCGGCGGGCTGCTGGTGGTGCTGCTCTACCTCTGTGCGTGGACCGGCTACGTGATGGTCTGGGACACGTTCGGCGAGCAGCTCGCGGTCGCCGGCGCGCGGATGGCCGACCGGCTGCCGGTCCTGTCGGAGCCGGTGAGCCGCGCGTTCACGGGCGAGCGCCCGGTGCCGAGCGTGTTCTTCTTCATCACGCTCTTCGCGCACATCGGCGTGCCGCTCGGCATGGGCGTCATGTTCTGGCTGCACGTCAAGCGGCTGCAGCGGCCGATGCTGCTGCCGCCGCGTCCGCTGCTGTGGACCGTGGTGGGCCTGCTGGCCGCGGTCGCGATCGCGCGGCCCCTGGTCATGGTGCCGAAAGCCAATCCGTTCGCGCTGCCCACCGTGGTGCCGGCCGACGTCTTCGTCGCGTTCTGGCTGCCGCTCAGCTCGAGGATCGGCGGCGGCGCGCTCTTGGCGCTGCTGACCGGCGCAGCCGCGGCGTTGTTGGTCGTGCCCGCGTTCACGCGCCGGCCTCGGGGGGCGAGACCTCCGGCGTCGACGGTCGATCCCGACGTCTGCACGGGCTGCACGCACTGCGCCACCGACTGTCCCTACGGCGCCATCGAGATGGTGCCGAGGACGGACGCGCGTCCGACGCTCGTCGCCGAGGTGAATCCGGATCTGTGCGTGAGCTGCGGTATCTGCTCGGCGTCCTGCGCGCCGATGGGCATCGGACCGGCGGGCCGCACGGGGCGGGACCAGCTCGCGGCGGCCCGTGAGGTCATGACCACCGTGCGGCACGGCAGCGTCGTCGCTCTCGGCTGCGAGCGCGGCGCCGGGCGATTCGCGCCGGCGATCGAGTCCGCTGGCGCCGCCTTCCGGCCGGTCTCGTGCGCCGGCAACCTGCACACGTCCGTGATCGAGCGCCTCGTTCGCGACGGCGCCGGCGGCGTGCTGGTGATCGCGTGTCCGCCTCGCGACTGCTGGAATCGCGAAGGGCCGAAGTGGCTGGCCGAGCGGATGTTCCAGGGGCGCGAGGCCGAGCTGCAGCCCAGAGTACCGAGAGCGCGCGTGCGGATCACCTACGCTGGCGCCCATGAATCCGCGCTGGCGCTCGCGGCAGTGCGCGCGTTCAAGGCCGACATCGCGGCGCTCGGCACGGCCGCGCCGGAACCGGTCGACGCCGGCGACGCCGCCGTGTGCGAGACCGTCCCCGAGGAAGTGCTGAGATGACGATGGCTCGCGTGATCGGGTTGGCGGGTGGCATGATCGCGGCCGCGGGAATCGCCGTGCTCTCGCAGGTCCCGCTGCCGCAGTCAGGCGGCCAGGAGGCGGTGCTGCGTCTGACGTGGCGCGCGCGCCCCGAGCGCATCGAGGAGTGCCATGAGCAAAGCCCCGACGCGCTGAAGGCGCTGCCGCCGCACATGCGGCAGCCGGTCATCTGCGAGGGCGCGAACGCGTCCTACCAGTTGGAGGTCCTCCGGGACTCCACGGTGCTGCTCACGGCGCCCGTGCACCCCGGCGGACTCCGCCGCGACCGGCCGCTCTACGTTTTCCACGAGATTCATGTGCCGGCTGGTCCGGCCGACATCACCGTCCGGTTCACGCGCATCGGCGGCGACACGGCGGGCGCGCCGGATGCGAACGCCACGTCCGCCGGGCGCGACGCGTCGCGTCGGCACGAGGAGCTGATCGAGGCGGTGCCGGCGGCCCTGACGTACAACGCGCGGCTGGACTTCTCGCCAGGACAGGTACGGCTCATCAGCTACGACCCCGAACGGCGCGCGCTGTTCGAGATTCGACCCTGACGAGGGCGCGAGTTGAGCGGTGAAGGTGGGTGGTGAGATTGGAATGCCGGGTGGCGAGTGACCGCAGCCGATCGCGTCGGGGCGAGCGAGGCTAGCGGGCTTTCTGGACGGCGGCGACGAGCGGCGCCGGATCCTGCCGGACGCCGACCTGGCGGTGCCGCACGACGCCGCGGCCGTCGATGACGAAGATCATCGCCGAGTGCGCGATCTCGCCGTTCTCCTCCTCGCGGTACTTCACGCCCAGCACGGCGGCCAGATCGCGCACGCCTTCCTCGGATGCCGCGTACAGCGTCCAGCGGCTCGTGTCGAGCTCGTGCGCCTTCGCGAACTGCTGCATCGCGGCCGGCGTGTCGCGCCCGGGGTCGAGCGAGAACAGCACGTAGCGCACGTCGCGATCGACGCCGGCCAGTTGCCGTTCGATCTGCTTCATCTCCTCGGTGATCATGATGCAGATGGTCGTGCACGACGTGTACACCATCGCGGCGACCATCACGTGCCCGCCGAGGTCCGCGAGCTTCAGCGTGCGGCCCGCGTGGTCGACGAGCGGAAGGTCGAGATCGAAGATCGACTCGCCCGTGAGCGTTCCGTCAGGCGGCAGATCGCGGGAGGCGGCCGGCGCGGATGCCGCCGCCGATGGCTGGCGGTCGCCGCACCCGGCGAGGCTGCTGGCGGCGACGGTCAACGCCAGCACGAGGCCGGCGGTGCGTGCGATCGGCGACGCGGTCATCGTGTTCCTCCGGATGGCAGGTTCCGGACGCCGCGGAAGCCCAGGCTGCCGACGGCGTACCGCGCCTGCAGGCTGCTCCGCAGCGCGTAGCGCATGAATGCCGGATAGTTCTCGAAGTCGGCGGCGCCGCTCGCGCCGCTGCCGCAGTACAGCGACCGCTCGAGCGCGCTGTCGGCGCGTGATTCGCCGCTCACCAGCGCGGAGTTGAAGTCGAGCGTCCACTCCCAGACGAGTCCGTGCAGGCCGCGGATGCCGTACACGTTCCGGAAGCCGGTGCGTACGGATGGCAGCGGATCCGGCACCGCCTGACCGTACCAGACGCGCAGACGGTCGATGAAGGCCGCGTCGCGCGACGCGTCGCGTCGCGTTTCGCTCGCCGCCGCCGCGTACTCCCACTGATCGACGGTCGGCAGCTCCTTGCCCTGCGCTTTCAAGTACGCGCGCGCGGCGAACCACGACACGTTGACGACCGGGCTGTCGGCGGGCGCCAGCGGACCGGGATCGAGCTCGTCCTTCCAGTGCGAGAGATACGATTCTTCGGCGAAGAGCTTCTTGACACGCCACTTGCGCCACTCGGGATGCTGGCGCACGAACTCCAAGTACTCGCCGTTCGTGACGGGGAAGACGTCCATCTGGAACGCCTCGACGCGGCGGGAGACCGGGACCGCCGGCGTCGCGGCGCCGGCGCGCCCCGGCCCCGCGGCGGTCGGCGACGTGGGCGGACGGTAGAGCGGCACGTACGAGCCGGCCGGCACGGTCACCATCCCGGCCGGAGGCTTCGAGACCGCGGCGTCGCGGCGCTCCTGCGCCACGACGCCGGCGGTGCTCGCGAGACAGACGACGAGGATGGCGGCCCTGGCCGCCACCCGTGTCGTCTCATCCCGTCGTCGTGCCTTCATGAACACGTTCCGTCGCTGATGGCGTGCGCGAGCGTCACTCGGCCGCCGGCGCACCGGCCTTGGCCGGCGCGGCCGCGCGGACCGCCGCCACTTCGGCTGGCGTCACCTCGAACCCGGCGTTGCCCCAGTTGTTGTACACGTACGTCAGCACGTTGGCGATCTCTTCATCCGACATCGTCAGCGCCGGCATCACGCTGTTGAACTTCTGGCCCTTCACCGTGACCTCGCCGCTCAACCCGTGGACGATGGCCGAGATCGCACGCCGTTTGTCGGCGTTGAGGTAGTCGGACGCGGCGAGCGGCGGGAACGCGGCGGCCAGACCCTGGCCGGCCGGCTGGTGGCAGGCCGCGCAGGTGCCGGCATACGACGCCTGGCCGCGCGTGATCCGCTCCGCCTTGTTCGTGGCCGGCGGCCGCGGAATGCCCGCCTGCGGCACGGACTGAATCGCGCCGCCTTCGGGCTGATAGATCTCGTCGGACTGCTTGCCCGAGTACACGCGCGCGTTGTCCGGCCCATCCACCTTGATCTGCCCGAGCGCGCCCTTGTTGAACGCGCGGAAGAGCGAGTGGTCCACGAGGATCAGCGTGCCCGGCACTTCGACCTTGAACTCGACGATGGTCGAGCCGCCGGCCGGGATCATCGTCGACTGCACGTTGTGGTTGACCATCGTCCCGCCTTCGTGCACGACGTTGTCGAAGATCTCGCCGATGACGTGGAACGACGAGACGATGTTCGGGCCGCCGTTGCCCATGAAGAGCCGGATCCGCTCGCCGACGCTGGCCTTGAGCGCCTGGTCGCCGCTGATCGCGCCAACCGCTCCGTTGAACACGACGTAGTCGGGCGTTTCGGTGAGCGCCTTCTCCATGCTGAACGGCTGCAGGCCGGGCGCGCCGTAGCGGCCCTGCGTGTAGAACTCGCTCTGCATCACGTAGTACTCACGGTCGACCTTCGGCAGGCCCTCGCGTGGTTCGACGAGGATCAGGCCGTACATGCCGTTCGCCACGTGCATGCCGACCGGTGCGGTGGCGCAGTGGTAGACGTAGAGCCCAGGATTGATCGCCTTGAACGAGAACTTGGAGGAATGCCCGGGCGCGGTCATCGACGCCGCCGCGCCGCCGCCCGGCCCGGTGACGGCGTGCAGATCGATGTTGTGCGGCATGCGGCTCGAGGGGTGATTGCTCAGCGTGAACTCGACTTCGTCGCCTTCGAGCACGCGGATGAACTTGCCCGGCACCGCGCCGCCGAACGTCCAGAACGTGTAGTCCACGCCGTCGGCGAGCCGCTTGACCACTTCGGTGACTTCCAGGTTCGCGACGACCCTCGTGGGCGTCCGCCGCGTGATGGGCGGCGGCACGTTCGGCGCGTCGGTCATCACCGCCACTTCCTGGCCTTGCACTTCCAGCGTGGCGGCGTCCTGCCGCGGTGGCGTCCCGCACCCGCCCAACACGACGATCGTCGCCATCCCCGCCATCCAACCCGCCCCTCGTCCCGCCATATTCCGAGTCATTGCTCCTCCTGCCGCCGACGCCCTCCTGCAGGGCGCATGCCTGATCGCTCTTCGCTACAAGCCTTATACGATCTCCACCCCATGCGGCGGTATGAGCAACGTCATACAAGGGCAAAGGGCAGAGGGCAAAGGGCAAAGGTAAAGGGTATAGGGAAGAGGGAAAAGGAAGGGCAAAGGGGGCAAGGGAAAAGGACGGCAAAGGTCACAGGGGCCAAGGGCCCAGCCGGCCCCAGAGGAGCCAGCGGCGACAGGCGGATGAGGGAAAACGCGGGCTGCTGCGGAGTTTTGGGGGCCCCTTTTCCCTTTGCCCTTCCCTTATCCCTTCCCCCTTTACCTTTGCCCTCTGCCCTTTGCCCTTTGCCCTGACGACGCTCCAGACAAGAAAAAAACGCCTGTCCGAGACCGGACAGGCGTTGTGGTGAGCGTCGACGCGGGGCTACGCGAGCACGCGGATGACGACGCGGCGGTTCTGGGCGCGGCCCTGGCGGGTCTTGTTGTCGCCGGCCGGTTTGTCTTCGCCGTAGCTGATCACGTTCATCCGGTGCAGCGGGATGTGGTGCTGCTCGTAGAGGTACCGCTTCACCGCGTCGGCGCGGTCGAGGCCGAGCCGCTCGTTGTACACCTTGTCGCCGACGTTGTCGGTGTGGCCTTCGATCTCGAAGTAGGCGCCCTTCGGATCCGACATGAGCTGGTTGACCACCTCGTCGATCTTCGCCTTCGCCGTGTCCGGCAGGTCCGCTCCGCCGAACTTGAAGTTGCCCTGGTCCTCGCTCAGCACCACTTCGTAGACGATGCGCTTGGCGGCCTTGTCGACTTCCTCCACCTTCGTCATCGCGCGGCTCGCCGCCTCGTTGGCCGCGACGGCCTTCGTGTCGGCGGTGGACGCCGCCGTGCCGGCGCGATCCGCCGCGCTCTGGGCCGCGCCGGCCCTCGTGTCGACGTCGCCGATCTGCTGCCCCAGCTTGGCTTCGCTCTCGCGCTGACGCTCCTGCGTCTGCTCGAGCGCCTGGCCGAGCGAGTCGACCTTGCTGCTCACCTGGCCGACCTGGTTCCGGACGAACCCTTTCGTGGCGCACGCCGCCGACCCCGCGGTGGCGAATGCGAACACGCTCAGGACAATCAATGACTTCCGCATGTGAGACCCCCTGTGTGACTTACAGACCTTCCCGCGGCCCCTGGACGACGTATCCGCTGCGTGCCCGCACGACGAGATCCTTGTCCCGCATGCGCAGCTCGATCGGATGCCACCCCGTCTGGCGGCCTGGTTCGAACGCGATGAGATACTGCTGGCGCAGCTCGGCGACGATCTGCTTCGCGGCCTGGCCCGTCTGCAGCGGACCGACACCGACATGAATCTCGCCCCCGGTCCAGTGAGCGAGATTGGCCAACGGGCCGCTCATGGCGGCATCGACCAGACGTGGATCGTCCACGGTCGACCGGCCGAACCGATCGAAGGGCGAGACCACGACCATGATGTAGACCGGCACGTCGATCGAGCTGGCGATGCCGGACACCTGTTCCGCGGACAGCCGGCTCCAGTTGTCCGCGCCATCGGTGATGGCCACCACCGCGCGCCGTGGGCTGCCCACCGTGGCGAGCACACGGCCGGTTTCGGCGATGGCGTCGAAGAGCGAGGTCGCGCCGAACGGACGCGACACGGCATCGAGCTGCGAGAGGATGTCGCCCGGCGCCGGCGCGAGCGATTGCAGTTCGCGCAGTCGGGAGTCGAACACGTACAGGCCAGCCTGGTCCACGCCAGGCGTGAGCGTGCTGATCAGGTGATACGCTGCGTCATGGGTGGCCTGCCGCCGCGCGGCCACGCCCATGCTGCCGCTGAAGTCCACGAGCAGCGCGAGGCTCACCGGGCCCGCGTCGCTGCGGAAGTCGGTGATCGGCCGCCGTACGCCGTTGTCGAAGAGTTGGAAGTCCTCGGGCTGCAGGCCCAGCACCGGCCTGCCGCGCCGCGTCTTCACCGTCGCCGCGACGGTCACGCGGTCGACGCCGGCGCGAAACACCGGGGCGTCCTGCGGCTGCGACGCGCTCGCCCACGTGGCGGTGCAGCCGATCACAGCGACGAGGACGCTCGCAAGACGACGCATGACGCTCCCCAGATTTTCAAGTTCCTTGCCAATCGGAACGTCGGTCGAAGTGGCCTGAGGCTGTAGGGGACTACGGTGGCGCACGGCGGGCATGTAAAACTTACCATCGTTTACGGGGGGGGCCTCGATGAACGCACTACGCGTCGTTGTGCTGGCCGTCGCGCTGATGGGCGCGATGGGCCAGGGCAAGGCGCCCGATCCGCTGATCCAGGCGCGCCAGCTCTACAACGAGCAGCGCTACGACGCGGCCATCGCGCAGGCCGAGGCCGCGCAGCGCGTACCCGACCTGGCGCCCGCCGGCCTGGTCGTGATGGCGCGCGCGCGCATCGAACGGTATCGGGCATTGTCGGACCCGCGCGACTTGACGCAGGCGCAGGACGCGCTGCGGCGCGTGCCGGTGGAGCGCCTCGACCCGCGCGATCAGGTCGAGTACACGATCGGCCTCGGTCAGTTGCTGTTCCTCGACGATCAGTACACGTTCGACGATCGCTACAGCGCCGCGGCCGAGCAGTTCGAGGTCGCGCTGGCGCGCGCCGATCTGCTCGATGCGGACAGCCGCGATCGGCTGTTCGACTGGTGGGCGCTGTCGCTCGATCGGCAGGCGCAGTTCGGTCCCGAGCACACCCGCCACGCCGGCTACGAGCGCATCGTCGCGCGCGCGGAAGCGGAGATCGGACGGCATCCGACCTCGCTCGCGGCGAGCTACTGGCTGGCGGCCGGCGCGGCCGGCGTCGACGACGCCGCGCGCGCGTGGGGGGCGGCGGTGGCGGCCTGGGCGCGCGCCGCGTCGTTTGGCGACCGCGGCGCGTCGCTGCGCGACGATTTGGATCGGCTCGTCACCCAGGTGATCCTGCCCGAGCGCGCGATGCAGCTCGCCGCCGGCGCGGACGCGCGCGAGGCGCTCACGTCGCTCCTGGCGCAATGGCAGCAGGTGAAGGAACGCTGGAAGTAAGGGCTCGCTAGCCCTTGACGAGCTCCCTGGCCACGGCCGCCGCCTTGGCGGCGAGGTATTCGGCGTACAGATAGTTGCGAATCTGGAGCGCCTGCCGGGCACTGCGGATGAAGCTGGCGACGCTGTCGTACTGCGCGCGGGCCGGCGCGGCGAGCTCTTTGTACTTCACGCGATCGAGGTTGCGCTGCGCCTCGTCGAGCAGCGTGCGCGTTCGTTGTTCGAGGCCGCTCGAGTCGATCGTGGTCTGCAGGACCGTCGGCGTTTCGGCGGCGGGGGCGGCGGGCGCTGCGGCCGGAGGCGGAGGTGTCGATGCGGGCGGACGCTCGGCCGTTCTCGCGGGTTGAGACTCGCGTGGGCGCGCGAGCGGTTCGGGCGCCGGAGGCGGCGGCTCGGGCGCGACATCGGGATCGGGGAGCGGCACCGGCACGGCGACCCGCGCCGGCGCCTGCGGCGTCATGAGCGCGATCGACGGCATCGTCCGTGCCTGCGTCTTGGCGCACGCCGATATCGCTGCACACGCGGCCGCCACCATCACGAGCCGCGCGGCGATGGTCATGTCACTCATTATACGGACTCGACCGTGCGCAGGCCGAGCGTGCCGGTCGGCGGCAGCGCGCGCGGTGCGGCGACCGGCGCCACGCGGAAGCGCAGGCGGAACGTCGTCCCGTGACCCGGCACCGACTGCACCTCGATGTGGCCGTCGTGCAGTTGTACGGTCCGGTACACGAGCGAGAGGCCGATGCCGCTGCCGTGCTCCTTCGTCGTGAAGTAGAGATCGAAGATGCGCGCCAGATGGTCGGGCGCGATGCCGACGCCCGTGTCCTCGAACGCGATCTCCACGTCGTGCGGCGCGCCGATCCGCGCGCCGATCCGCAGCCGGCCGCCAGTGGGCATGGCTTGACAGGCGTTGAGCGCGAGGTTCAGGAAAGCTTGCTGGAGCAGGCCGGAATCACCGCTGATGGCTGGCAGCGACGCCGGGACGTCGAGCCGCACCTCCACGTGCGACTTGCTCGCCTCGGCGGCGATCACCGGCATGATGCCATCGAAGAGCGGCGCGAGCTGCACCGGCTGGAGCTGCAGCTCCTCCGGACGCGTGAAGCGCAGGAAGCCCTGCACGACCTCGTCGAGCCGCCGCACCTGCGCGCCGATCACCGTCACGTGCTCGAGCGCCGCCGGCATGTCGGCGACCTGCATCTTCAGCAGCTCGAGGTGGATCATCGTCGCGTTCAGCGGGTTCTTGACCTCGTGCGCGATGCCGGCCGACAGTCGTCCGAGCGCCGCGAGCTTGCGCGAGTAGTTGAGCGTCGACTCCACCTGGTTCAGGTAGGCGAGATTGCGGGCGACGAGCATCGCGCCGAGCGCCCGCCCGTCGGCGTCCTCGACGAGATGGGCGAGCACGAGGCGCTTGCCGACGCCGGGCACGTCGACGGTCGTGGACTCGAGCGACTGATGGCCCTCGAGCACCGACGCCACCGCCGTCCGGAACGGATGGCCCTGCGGCAGAAACCGGTCCACCGGCCCGCTCGCGTCGCCGAGCACCGTGCGCATCGCGGGATTGGCGAAGAGCAGGCAGCCCTGCTGATCGAAGAGCGCCACGGCGTCTTCCAGGTTCTCGACGACGGATTCGAGCGTGGCCCGTTGGCTCGCGAGCTCGGTTCGATCGGCCGCGAGCCGCGCGCTCACCGCCTTGAACGAGTCGCCGAGCTCGGCGAGATCGGCATCGCCCTTCAGGTCGACGTTGACGTCGATCTCCCCGCGGCCGAGCCGGGCCAGGCCGCTTCTGACGACGTGAATGGGCCGGAGCGCGACCTGGGCGAGCAGCATCGCGACGAGCGACGCGAGCACGATGGCCAGCGCGGCCGTGGCGAGCGGCGTCCGGAGCTGCTGGTTCAGCTCGCGCCGGAGCAGGAGCGTGGAGATCCCGACGCGGACCGACCCGAACTCGGTGTCGCCGATGAGCAGCGGCCGGCGGTACTCGAACGAGCGGCCGCCTTCCGCGTAGATCGCGCTCGCCTGCGCGGCCGGGCCTTCGTTCAGGAGCGCGGAGATGTCGTCGGCCGGCGTCGCGCGCGATCCGATGATCAGCGGATCCGGGTGCGCGACGATGCGCTCCTGCGTGTCCACGATCTCGGCATACAGCACGTTCTCCGAGTACGCGCTCGCCTGCAGGATCGACTTCAGGCCATCGTCGCGCCCGAGCAGCTCGAGCGGATCGCCGCCGCCCGTCAGCAGCACGTCGAAGGCGCGATGGGTGATGGCGTTGGCGAGCAGCTCGGCGCGTGCGCGCGTCTCCTCGAGCCAAACCTTCGCCAGCGACGAGATGTACCAGCCGCTCAGGAGCACGACCGCGAGGCCGACGATGAGCGTGACGCCGGCCACCTGCTTGGTCTTGATGCTCGGCATCTCACTCGCGCTGCGCCGCGCCCTCTTCCTTCATGCGGTTCAGCTTGTTGTGCAGCGTCTTGAGGCTGATGCCGAGCATCTCGGCCGCGCGCGTCTTGTTGCCGCCGGTGTGCTCCAGCGTCACCTCGATCAGCCGGCGCTCCGCCTCGTCGACCGTCGTGCCCGGCGTCAGCCCGGTGAACGCCGCGGTGCCCGGGCCGCCACCGGCCGCCGGCGACGCCGGGGCGCCCACCGCCGGCGCGAAGACCGGCAGGTCCTCCGGCTCGATCAGGTCGCCCTTCGCCACGATCGTCGCGCGCTCCATCACGTTCCGCAGCTCGCGCACGTTGCCCGGCCAGTGGTGCCGTTCGAGCGTCTGCATCGCGGCGTCGGAGATGCCGGCGAGCTTCTTGCCGTTCCGATCGCCGAACTCGCGGAGGAACGCCTGCACGAGCAGCGGGATGTCGCCGCGCCGCTCCCGGAGCGGCGGCAGGCGGATCGCGAAGACGTTGAGCCGGTAGTAGAGATCTTCGCGCAGCTTGCCCTGCCGTACCGCCTCCGCGGGCTCGACGTTCGTCGCGGCGATGACGCGGATGTCCACCGTCTGCTCGCGCTGGCCGCCGAGCGGACGGAACGATCGCTCCTGCAGGACGCGCAGCAGCTTCGCTTGCGTGGCCGGCGTCATCTCGGCGATCTCGTCGAGGAACAGCGTGCCGCGGTTCGCCAGCTCGAACGCGCCTTGCCGCCGGGCGAACGCGCCGGTGAACGCGCCTTTCTCGTGGCCGAACAGCTCGGACTCGAGCAGCGTGTCGGGAATGGCGGCGCAGTTGAGCGGCACGAACGGCTGCATCGCCCGCGGGCTGAGCTGGTGGATCGTCTGCGCGACCAGCTCCTTGCCCGTTCCGGATTCGCCGCTGATCAGCACCGACGCGACGGTGGGGGCCGCCTGCTCGACGAGCTGATAGATCTTCCGGATCTCCGCGCTCGCCCCGATCATCTTGCCGAACGTCCCGCGCTCCTGGAGCTGCCGGCGCAGCAGCCGGACCTCGCGCTGGGTGCCGTGCCGCTCGACGATCTGGTCGAGCAGGATCTTCAGCCGCTGCGGATCGATGGGCTTGCTCAAGTAGTCGTACGCGCCCTGCTTGATGGCCGACACCGCCGTCTCCACCGTGCCCTGCGCAGTCATCAGCACGACGGTGATGTCCGGATGCTCCTGCCGCAGGTTCACGAGCAGTTCCAGGCCGTCCATCCGCGGCATGACGAGATCGCTCAAGACGATCGTCGGCTCGACGGCCGCGATGCGCTCGAGTGCCTCGCGGCCGTCGCTCGCGGCTTCGACCGCGAATCCCCAGCTCCGAATCAGTTGCTGCAGCCCCACCCGCTGCGCGGCGTCGTCTTCGACGACGAGGACGCGGTCCGATTCGACTCCCGGCTTGGCATGCATCACTACTACCTTAATTACATTTGGATGGTTCGGCCATGCGCGATTGCGTGCGACTAGCCGTGGCCGATCCTGAAGCCGACGGCCAGCGCGACCAGTGAGAGGCCGACCTGGCCGGCGATGTTCCAGAGGGCAAGGCCGAGATGGCCGCTGCGCAGCAGCGTGAACGTGTCCAGGCTGAACGACGAGAACGTCGTGAACCCGCCGAGCACGCCGACGATGAGAAACGTGCGCGTGTCCGGGCGCAGGTCGATCCGCGCGCCGGCGAGCAGGCCCGCGAGAAGGCCGATCGCGGCGGATCCCAGCACGTTCACCACGAAGATCCCCGTGGGGAAGATCGAGCCGGGCGCCAGCCGGTGCACCGCGCCGTTGAGCGCGTGACGAGCCATCGCGCCGAGGCCGCCGCCGATGCCGATGAGCAGCCAGGTCATGCGGGCCCCGCCAGCACGCTGTCGTAGAACTGCTCGTAGCGCGGCACGATGGCGCCGGCCGAGAACCGCGCGCGGACGTCGGCGGCCGCCGCGGCTGCCATCACGGACCTCCGCGCGGCGTCCTGGAGCAGCCCGATCGCCGCGCTCGCCATGCCCTCGACGTCGGTCGGCTCGCAGAGCACACCGGTCCGCCCATCGTGAATCACCTCCGGCAGGCCGCCCACGCGCGACGCGACCACCGGTACGCCGCACGCCATCGCCTCGACCGCCGCGAGGCCGAAACTCTCCTGCGCGGACGGCAGCAAAAACAGGTCCGCGCTCGAAAGCCACGGCACGAGGTCCTGCTGCTCGCCGACGAACTGGACCCACTCGCCGATGCCGGCATCGGCCGCCTGCTGCTCGGCGGCGGCCCGGTCCGGACCGTCGCCGATCATCACGAGCCGCGCCCTGACGGCGCTCCGGATGCGACTGAAGATCTCGATCACGACCGGCACGCGCTTCACCGGCCGGAAGTTGGAGACGTGCACGATGACGGCCTCGCGCGATTCGCAAAGCCGGGCGCGCAGGTTCGTCTCCGGATGGCGCGCCCAGACCTCGATGTCCAGGAAGTTCGGGATGACCGCGATCTCCTTCTCGATCGCGAGCGCCGACGTCGTGTCGCGCTTCAAGCTCTCGGAGACGGCCGTGATCCCGTGCGACTGCTGGATCGAGAAGGCGACGACGTCAGCGTAGGATCGGTCGCTGCCGACGAGCGTGATGTCCGTGCCGTGCAGCGTCGTCACGGTGCGGGGCGGCGGCGTGCGATCGGCCGAGAGCACCTGGTGGGCGAGGTAGGCCGCGGTGGCGTGTGGCACCGCGTAGTGCGCATGGATCAGGTCCAGCCGGTGTTTGCGCGACACGCGCACGAGCGTGTTCGTGAGCGCGAGCAGGTACTGCGGCTCGCGGAACAGCGGGTAGCTCGGTACCTCGACGCGCTCGAACGTGAGCCCGCGCGACGCCCACCGCCAGCGGAACGGCAGCTCGCTGCTGACCAGATGGATGTCGTGCCCGCGGTCCGCCAGCGCGAGCGCCAGTTCGGTGGCGACGACGCCGCTCCCGCCGACCGAGGCATAGCAGACGATGCCGATCCTCACCTGCCGGCCCGATCGAGCTTGAAGAGCGAGCCGCGGACGATCGGCTCGCGAACGACGATGCCCTCGGCGAACGCGACGCCGATTTGCGCGCCGAACTGCGCGTCGCGGCTTTCGATCAACTGCTGGAAGGCGCTCGCCGTCAGGCGCGTGGCGACGGCGGACGGATCCTGCGGCGCGAACTGCGTCCGGTGGCAGGCGAGCGCCGCGCGTTTCGTCTCGTAGTGGGCCGACACGTCGATCACGAACGACGGCGTCGTCGAGTTGTTGATGAAGTAGTAGCAGAGCCAGTCCGGCTGCCAGCGAGCCTGGTCGGTGACGAAGCGGCGCAGGCCGCTGCGGAAGGCGGCCAGGTCGAGCACTCGGCTGGCCGCCCCGTGATCGGGATGCCGATCGTCCCAGTAGGGCAGGGCGATCGTCCGCGGCTGGTGCGTCCGGATGAGATCCACGGCCGCGCGGAGGATCTCGACGCTCGGCACGATCCCGCCGTCGGGCCAGCCGAGGTTCACGCGCCAGGCGGCGCCGAGCACGCGGGCGGCCGCGTCGGCTTCCTGGACGCGATCGTCGGGCGTGCCGTTCGAGCCCAGCTCGCCGCGCGTGAGATCGCAGAGCCCGACGCGCGCGCCTTCGGCGACGTGCCGGGCGATCGCGCCCGCGAGGCCGATCTCGAGATCGTCCGGGTGCGGCCCGAACACGAGCAAGTCGACGGCCATATCACGAGGACTTTAGCACTTGCGTCTCTGCGGCCGTGGGCCGGATAGTGGATCGGCATGGTCTCGGGCCGCACGGTTGTCGCCGCACGCGTTCGCGAAGGAATCGTGAGCCATCGATGGCGGCTCACCGCGCTCGCGCTCGCCGTGCTTGTCGCGATCGGCGCTACACAGGTGAGCCTGCCGCCGGCGTCGAGCACGCGGTTCGACGCCGCGCGGCTGCTGCGCGACCTGCAGGTGCTCTCCTCGGACGACATGGAGGGCCGGCTGATGGGCAGCGCCGGCAATGCAAAGGCGAGGGCCTACCTCGCGAGCCGGTTGCAGGCCGCCGGCCTGCGGCCGATCGGCGGCACGTACGAGCATCCGTTCGTCGTCCCGGCGCGCGGACCCGGCCGGCCGCCGGCTCAGGGCGTCAACCTCGTCGGGATGATCGACGGGACGCGCCAGCCGCGGCGGTACGTTGTCGTGAGCGCGCACTACGATCACGTCGGCGTGCGCGGCGGCCAGGTCTTCAACGGGGCGGACGACAACGCGAGCGGGGCCGCCGCCCTCATCGCCGTCACGGAGTACTTCCGCGCGCATCCGCCGCTCAACGCGCTGCTCGTGGTGGCGTTCGACGGCGAAGAGAGCGGGTTGCTCGGCTCTCGCGCGTTCGTCCGCGCGCCGCCGGTCGATCGCGGGGCGATCCTGATCGACATCAACGCCGACATGCTCGGCCGCGATCCGAACGACGAGCTGTTCGTCGTGGGCGCGGCGCGCCAGCCCTTCCTGCGGCCGCACATCGAGCGCGTCGCCGTGACCGCGCCGGTGCGCTTGCGCATGGGACACGAGGACCCGACGGGGCGGACGAGCGACGACTGGACGGAGGACTCCGATCAGTTCGCCTTCCTCGAGGCCGGCATCCCGGCGATCTACGTGGGCGTCGAGGACGAGCCGTTCCATCACCAGCCGGCGGACGACTTCGAGACGATCGATCATGGCTTCTACGTTCGAGCGGTCGAGACGCTGATCGCGCTCGTCGAGGAGTTCGATCGCCGCTTCACGGGCGCGACGCGCTAGGCCCTTCCTCACCGCCGTGCCGCGCCTTCCACTGCCGACGGTCTGTACCGAGGTCGATCGCCTCGCCGAGGTCGTGCTGAAGCACCCGCGCGACGCGTTCCGTGACGCCGGCCGGATCGCGCGCGAGTGGCAGGCCCTCAACTTCAGCGCCGCTCCCGATCTCGCGCGGGCGATCGACGAGCACGAGAGATTCGCCGCGCTCGTCGCGGACGCCGGTGCTCGCGTGCGCTTCCTTCCCGAGGGTGACGACGTCGGCCTCGATGCTCTCTACGTCCGCGACGCCTCGGTGGCGACGCCGAAGGGCATGGTGCTCTGCCGGATGGGCAAGGCGCTGCGCGGCGGGGAACCCGCCGCGCAGCGGGCCGCCTTCGAGGCGTGGGGCATTCCCCTGCTCGGCGAGGTCCAGGCGCCCGGACAACTCGAGGGCGGCGACGTCGTGTGGCTCACGTCGCGCATCGTCGCCGTCGGCCGCGGTTATCGGACGAACGACGCCGGGATCGCCCAGCTCACCGCGCTCTTGGGCGATCTCGTGGATGAGGTCATCACCGTGCCGCTCGTGCATTGGCGCGGCCCCGGCGACGTGTTCCACCTGATGTCGATCCTCAGCCCCGTCGACCGTGATCTTGCGGTCGTCTACTCGCCGTTGATGCCCGTGACGTTCCGCGAGCGGCTGCTGTCGCTCGGCGTCGAGCTGATCGAGGTTCCGGATGGAGAGCTCGAGTCGATGGGCGCCAACGTCCTTGCCGTGGCGCCCCGGCACTGCGTGATGCTCGAGGGCAATCCGGTGACCCGTGCCCGGCTGGAGGCGCGAGGCGCGGTCGTGCGGACGTATGCCGGCGTTGAAATCAGCGTGAAGGGGGGCGGTGGTCCGACGTGCCTGACGAGGCCGATTAGCAGGGCTGGCTGAAACGTGGCTTACGGCCTACTCCGGCTTGGGCCTGGCTCATGGCCCAGGACTCGCGGCTTACGGTGCGTACGTAAGCCGCAAGCCCCAAGCCGCTCTTCTCACTGTTCGTCGTCTTCCGGGGCACTGGACGCGACGTCGTCGAAGCCCTCGAGCGAGGTGTTCGGATCGTCCGGATCGTCGTAGAGCCCGCCGAGGCGGCCGGTGTACCGCTCCTTGATTGGCCCCTTCGGGCCGCGCTCCTTGGCTTCCCAGCGCTTCTCGCTCGACGCGCTCTTCTTCTTCGGCGGCCCGAAATTGCGGCCGGCCGCCGGCGCTGACGGGCCAGGTCCCGGACGGAACCCGCCCGGACCACCCGGCCGAGGGCCACCGAATCCGCCCCCACCGCCGCCGTAGGGTCGGGGGCCTCCAAATCCACCGCCTCCGCCACCGGGCGCGCCGCCGCTCGGCCGATAGCCGCCGGCTGGCCGCTCCTCGCGAGGCCGCGCCTCGCTCACCGACAGACTGCGGCCCATGAACAGTTGCTGGTTGAAGCGCTGAATCGCCTGTTCGGCGATGGCGCGGTCGATGAACTCGACGAAGGCGAACCCGCGGGGACGACCGGTTTCGCGGTCCACGGGGATGACGACCTGAGACGGCGAACCGACCGTCGAGAAATGCGCGCGCAGGTCGGCTTCGGTCGCCCCGTAGGGCATGTTGCCTACGAACAGACGTACGGGCACGGACTAACCTCGCAGGGAGAATCGAAGACCACGTTCATGTCGGACAAGGGTCTCAAGCGGTGGGTGGCGTACGGAACGGCCGCAGAATAGCACAACAAAACTGCAAAGTGCTAGGATGGCTGTTTACGTCCACCGCAGGTGACCGCTCAGTAGGATGATGTCCGATTCCACGCCGGCGCCCGGCGAACAGCCAGGCGCGACGCTCGTCGTTCGTGGCGCTCGCACGCACAACCTGAAAGGCGTAGACCTGACGCTGCCGCACCGGGCGCTGGCGGTCTTCACCGGCGTCAGCGGATCCGGCAAGTCGTCGCTCGCCTTCGACACGATCTATGCCGAAGGCCAGCGGCGCTACGTCGAGTCGCTGTCGGCGTACGCCCGGCAGTTTCTCGAGCGCATGGAGAAGCCGGACGTCGACGCCATCGAGGGCATCGCGCCGGCCATCGCCATCCGTCAGAAGAACGCGATTCGCAACCCGCGGTCGACCGTCGGCACCACCACCGAGATCCACGACTACCTGCGCCTGCTCTGGGCGCGCATCGGCCGGACGATCTGTCGCGGTTGTGGCCGGGAGGTCGAACGCGAGTCGCCGGAAGGCATCGCCGATCGCCTGCTCGCGCTGCCCGCCGGCACGCGGCTGCTCATCGGCTTCGATCATCCGCTCGTGACGCTGCCCGCCGCCTCCATCTTGCCGGCCGACGACGAAGGCAGGCCGGAGGGGAGCGAGGAGGCGGAGGCAGAGGCCGAGGCGCCGCCGCTCGGCGGCCTCGAGGACCCGGTCGCCGACGCGCTCGACGCGCTGCGCCGGCGCGGGTTCGGCCGGGTACTCGTCGACGGGCGCGCGCTGTCGCTCGACGAGCCGGGCCTCGCCGGCGCTCTCGCGGGCTCCACCTCGCTCGCCATCGTCGTCGATCGCGTGCGCGTCGAGCCGGGGATTCGGGCGCGGGTCACCGATTCGATCGAGACGTCGTTCCAGGGCGGCGACGGCGCGGCCTTCGCGGTGGAAGTCGACGCCGCCGGTGTTCCGGTGACGACACACCGGTTCAGCGAGCGCTTCGAGTGTCGCACGTGCGGCATCGCCTACGAGGTGCCGCAGCCGCGGCTGTTCTCGTTCAACAACCCGTTCGGCGCGTGTCCCACGTGCCACGGGTTCGGCAACGTCATCGAACTGGACCTCGGCCTCGTCGTGCCCGATCCCGCACTGTCGATCGCGCAGGGCGCCATCGAGCCGTGGACGAAGCCGCACTACCGTGCCTCGCTCACGGAGTTGCGGCGCGCGGCGAAGCGCGTGCCCGTCCGCCTCGACGTGCCGTGGCAGGAGCTGACCGAGGCCGAGCGCACGTTCGTCATCGAGGGGGACGCGGACTACGACGGCATCAAGGGCTTCTTCCGGCGGCTCGAGCGGAAGAAGTACAAGGTGCACGTCCGCGTGTTCCTGAGCCGGTACCGCGGCTACCTCACCTGCCACGGCTGCGGCGGCACCCGGCTGCGCCGGGAAGCGCGGGACGTGCGCGTGGGCGGACGCACGATCGACGAAGTGTGCGGGTTCACCGTGCGCGACGCCGTGCGGTTCTTCGCGGCGCTGCCGCTCACCGCGCACGAGACGGCCGTCGCCGAGAAGATCCTCCGGGAGATCCAGCGGCGGCTCGGGTTCCTCATCGACGTCGGCCTCGACTACCTCACGCTGGATCGCCTCTCGTCGACGCTGTCGGGCGGCGAGTCGCAGCGCATCAACCTCGCGACGTCGCTGGGGTCGGCGCTCGTGGACACGCTCTACGTGCTCGACGAGCCGTCGATCGGTTTGCACCCGCGCGACAACGACCGGCTGATCGCCATCCTCCGGCAGCTTCGCGATCAGGGCAACACCGTCGTCGTCGTGGAGCACGACGCCGACTTCATCCGCGTGGCCGACATCGTCGTGGATTTGGGCCTGGGTGCCGGCGAGCAGGGCGGACGCATCATCTTCGCGGGGCCGGTGGACGGGCTGCTGCACGATGCGCGGTCGCTGACCGCCCGCTATCTCCGTGACGAGCTGGCGATCCCCGTGCCGGCCACGCGCCGCCGGCCCGGCGCGCAGCGGCTCAGGATCCTGGGCGCGAGCGAGCACAACCTCCAGAACGTGGACGTCGAGATCCCGCTGGGCGTGCTGACGTGCATCACCGGCGTCAGCGGGTCGGGGAAGTCGACGCTCGTGCACGACGTGCTCTACGCGGCGGTCAAGCGCGCGAAGGGCGAGTGGGACCGCCGGGTGGGCTCGCATCGCCGGCTCGAGGGTGCCGAGTACGTGACCGATGCGGTTCTCGTGGATCAGCAGCCCATCGGACGGACGCCGCGATCGAACCCCGTCACGTACCTCAAGGCCTTCGATCCGATCCGTGAGCTGTTCGCGGCCACCAAGGACGCGCGCGCGCGCGGGCTCACGGCCAGCCATTTCTCGTTCAACGTGCCGGGCGGCCGGTGCGAGGCGTGCGAGGGCGAAGGCACCGTGCGCGTCGAGATGCAGTTTCTCGCCGACGTGTTCGTGCCGTGCGACCAGTGCGACGGCAAGCGGTTCCGGCCCCAGGTGCTCGAGGTGCGCTACAAGGGCCGGAACATCGATCAGGTGCTCGATCTCACGGTGCGCGAGGCGCTCGCGTTCTTCGCGGGCGCGCCGAAGGTGATTCGCCGGCTGCACGTGCTCGACGAGATCGGCCTGGGCTATCTGCGGCTCGGCCAGCCGGCGACCACGCTGTCGGGCGGCGAGGCGCAGCGGATCAAGATCGCGGCGCACCTCGGCTCGCAGAGCGGCGATCGCGTGCTCTACGTTCTCGACGAGCCGACCACGGGCCTCCACTTCGACGACATCGTGAAGCTGCTCGCGGCCTTCCGGAAGCTGCTGCTCGCCGGCCACAGCCTCGTCGTGATCGAGCACAACCTCGACGTGCTGAAGACGGCCGACTGGATCGTCGACCTCGGCCCCGAGGGCGGTGAAGCGGGCGGCAAGGTCGTGGCGGCCGGCACGCCGGAGCACGTGGCCGCCGATCCCGAGTCGATCACCGGCCGCTACCTGCGACGAGCCCTTGCGGCGGCGCGGGAGCACGCGTACGCTGATCGCGCATGAGCCCTGGTCCCCGGCTGCTCCTCCCGGCGATCCTCGTGTGCGCGGCCGTCGGCGCGCCGTCGGCCCAAGCGCAATGGCAGGACGTCATTCGCAACCTTCGTCATCCGAAAGCCGCGGTGCGGCTCGAGGCCGTCGAGACGCTCGGCAACGCCGGCTACGTCGGCGCGATCGAGCCGGTCGCGCCGCTCGTCAACGATCCTGACGATCGCGTGCAGGCCGCGGCGCTCGAGGCGGAGCTGGCGTTCTTCCTGACCGAGCGCGTGAGCGGCGGCGGAGCGCGCGTGCTGAGCCTCGGCGGAGGCCGGAGCCGCGCGCAGCAGGCTTTCGAGCACGGGCCGCTGCTGCGCACGGCGACGCCGGCGCCGCCCGTGCTCGTCGACGCGCTCATCGCCGCCATGCGCGACGAGAACGCCCGCGTGCGCTTCGACGCCATCCACGTGCTCGGCTTCGTCGCCGAGCCGCCGCTCGCCGCGGCGCAGGTCGCCGGCGTGGCCGATGGGCTGGATCACTACGATCCGGTGATGCGCATGGCCGCCGCGCGCGTCATCGGCCGCCTGCGTCTGCGCGACGCAGCCGGCAAGCTCACCGAGGCCCTCGCCGACTCGAATGCGACGGTGCGCGCGTTCGCGGTCGAAGCCGTCGGCCTGCTGCGCGAGGAGAAGGCGCTCTTCACGCTGCGCGACCTGCTCGAGCGTGGCCGCGGCGACCGGGCGACGCTGCTGCTCGCCGTCGCGCGCATCGCCGCGCCGCAGGACCTGGCGCTGCTGCGGGCAGAGCTCGGCGACCGCCAGCCGTTCGCGCGCCGCGCCGCGGCCGAGGGGCTGGGGCGTCTGGCGGACACCGAGTCGCTCCCCGCGATCGAACGGCTGTTCAAGGAGGACCGGTCCAACGAGGTCCGCCTCGCCGCGGCCTTCGCGCTGCAGCGCCTCGGACAGACGCAGTCGCACGTGATCGCGTCCATGCTGGCGAGCGAGGAGCTGCGGATGCAGGCATGGCCCTATCTGTTCGAGCTCGGCCCAGACGCCGCGCCGGGGGTGCGCGCCGCGCTGAGTTCCGCGGTCGACAGCCGGTACCGCGCCGATCTGATCCAGATGCTCGGCTACCTCGGCACGCGAGACGACGTGCCGCTCATCGAGAAGTTCCTGGTCGATCGCGACCAGCGCCTCGTGCGCGCTGCCACGAGCGCGACACTGCGATTGAGAGGGCGGTGACACCGGTCGCCGCACACCCCGCATCGGTCGTCCTGCCGGCCGCTTTCTACGCGCGGCCGACGCTCGAGGTGCTCGACGACATCATCGGCAAGGTGCTCGTGCGCGACGATGGCCGCACGCGCACGTCCGGCATCATCGTGGAGGCCGAGGCGTACGTCGGGGAAGACGATCCCGCCTGCCACGCCGCGTGCGGCCCGACCGCGCGCAACGCGCCGCTCTACGGGCCGCCCGGCCGCGCGTACGTCTACTTGAACTACGGCGTTCACGACCTGCTCAACGCGGTCACCGAGCCGGCCGGACGGCCGGCGGCGGTGCTGCTGCGCGCGGTCGCTCCGCTCGAGGGCGTCGAGATCATGCGCGCCCGCCGGCGCCGTACCCTGGTCCGACGGGGACACGCATCGTCGGGCCGCCTCGACGACCATCTGCTCGGCCGCGGGCCGGGCAACCTGACGATCGCGCTCGGCGTCGGCCGTCGTCTCAACGGCCACGACCTCGCCGCGCGGCCGCTCACGATCGAAGACCGGGGCATCGTGCCGGGTGCGCTCGTACGATCGCCGCGGATCGGCATCCGCGTCGGCACGTCGGTGCACTGGCGATGTCACTGGAAGGGGCACCTGGCCGTGTCCGGCAGCAACAGCCGCCGGTAATCGCGGACGGCGCGGCTCACTGGCGGCGCAGCAGCCGCTGTTGCTGGCGGCTTTCGATAGGGATCTCGAGCGTGATCTGACGGCCGTTCCGATCGACCACGACCGTGGCCCGCTCCCCGGGGCGCGCCTGGGCGACGAGGCGATCGAGCGTCTGGATGTCTGGTGTCTTCTGGCCGTTGAAGCTCACGATGACATCTTCCGGCCGCAGCCCGCCGCGGTACGCCGCCGACGTGTTCTGGATCTGATAGACGAGCAGCCCGCCGATGTTGCCCCAGCCGTACTGTCTGGCGGTGTCGGGATCGACCAGCCGGACGTATCCGATCGACCCCCACGACACGGAACCGTTCTTGACGAGCTCCTGCATGATCTGTCGCGCCAGATTCGACGGGATCGCCAGCCCGATGCCCTGGAAGCCGCCGGTCTCCGAGACGATCTGCGTGTTGATGCCGACCAGCTCCCCGCGCGCGTTGATCAGCGCGCCGCCCGAGTTCCCCGGATTGATGGCCGCGTCGGTCTGGATGAAGTCCGTGTAGGCGCCGCCCTGCGTCCGGCTGACGGCCGACACGATGCCCAGCGTGACCGTGCCGTTCATCTGGAACGGGTTGCCGATGGCGAGCACCCACTCGGCCACGCGCAGCTTGCTCGAGTCGCCCCACGACAGCGTGGGCAACGCGGTGGCCTGCACCTTCAGCACCGTGAGGTCGCTCAGGTAGTCGACGCCGACGATGGTGGCAGGGCGTTCGCGGCCGTCGGCCAGCGTCACGCGGACGTCGGCACGCGGATCGCCGATGACGTGCGTGTTCGTGAGGATCAGGCCGTCCGGCGAGACGATCACGCCAGAGCCGAGGCTCTGCGATCGCATCACCTGCGTGTCGTCGAAGAAGAACGGCCACGGGCTGCGTCGCTGGACGAGGTTCGTGGACGAGATGTTGGCGGCCACCTTCAGCGCCGCCTCGGCGACTGGCGACAGATCCGGCAGCGCGCCGCCCGCCGGCAGCGGTGCCGGGCGTGCGGCCTGCACGTCCGGCGATGCCTCGCGGCTGGCGGCGGGGGCCGGAGAGGTCGAGGCCGCCGCGCGCTCGGACTCCGGGGGATTGAGCCGGCTCGCCACCACCAGGCCGCCGAAGAACCCGGCGGTCAGCAATAGCAGGACGATCCCGAAGAGCAGGCTGGTTCTGCGCATGCGAAACGAGTGTCTAGGTGCCGACCGAAATTCTGCGGACGTCCTGCGCCTTCGGCACGACGACGGTCAGGATGCCGTCGGCGAGGCTGGCGGTGATGTGGTCACCCGCGACTGCGGTCCCGAACTGGAACGATCGCGAGAACGGCCCCTGCCCGCGCTCGAGCTGCTGGTAGCGCTCGGGGCCGGGCGCCGTGCAGCGCCGCTCGCCGCGCAGCGTCAGTCGCTGGTCGTGGAAGTGGATGTCGATGTCGCTGCGATCCATGCCGGGCAGCTCGACGGTGAGGACGTAGCGGTCGTCGAGCTCGGCCAAATCCACAGGCGGCACCCAGCCGGGCGCCGCGTGTCCGAACAGGCTCTCGAGTCGCTCCTGCATGGTGAGCAGGTCGCGCATCGGATCCCAGGGCATGGGTCCATCGTAAACCAAAGCGCGGGCCGGCGCGCCGGGTCTTTCGCGGTACAATCGCGAGTTCCGGGAGGGCGGACGTCCGAGACCTATGAGCTCACTTCAAGCCACGCGCCTGCGCAAGGGCATGCTGATCAAGTTCAACAACGACCTGTGCCGGATCCTGGAGCTGCACCACATCACGCCGGGCAACAAGCGCGGCCACGTGCTCTGCAAGATGCGCGACATCCGCTCGGGCCGGCTGATCGACAACAAGTTCCGGGCCGAGGACGACGTGGAACGCGCCGTGCTGGACGAGCACGAGATGCAGTTCCTCTATCGCGACGGCGATCTCTTTCATTTCATGAACGTCGAGACCTACGAGCAGGTCCACCTCTCGGGCGAGGTGCTGGGCGACAACGCGCTCTACCTGCTGCCCGAGGCCACGATCAAGGTGGAGTTCTACGAGAGCGAGCCGGTCGGCATCGAGCTGCCGCTCACCGTCGACCTGAAGGTGGCCGACACGGTGCCGGGCATCAAGGGCGCGACCGCGTCGGCGCAGATCAAACCCGCCACGCTCGAAACGGGGCTCGTCGTGAACGTCCCGTCGTTCATCAACGCCGGCGACCTGGTCCGCATCAACACCGAGACGGGCGAGTATTTGGGGAGAAGCTAGACATCGGGATATCGATCGCCGGACCTGTGTGCACGACTCCGGATCGAGATGCTCCGATTCGGTATCCCGGATGCTCCGATATCCCGATGATCGATATCCCGGTGTCCGGATGTTCCGATGCGATATTCCGATGTTCCGATATCCCGATGCCCGATGTCTTTCAGCGACGTAGCCACTGCACGAGCCCCTGGCCGCCGGCGGCGGTCGGGTCCGCGAGCCAGTCGGGGGGCGTGAGCCAGACGAAGGCGAGGATCGCGATCACCCAGAGATCGTAGGCGAGCGTGGCGCGCTCGTCGGTCCAGTAGAAGGCGCGCACGAACAGGCCGCCGAGGCCGGAGCCTCGCGGCTGCGGCCGGCCTTTGAGCTCCAGATACGTGTACTGGATGCGGTTGACGACCGTGACGATCGAGAGCACGCCGATCACCCACATCACCGCGGCCATGCGGTTCGTGAAGGCGCCGATCATGAACAGCACGATCCGTTCGGGGCGCTCCATGAACCCGACCTTGCACTTCGGAATCAGCGATTCCGCCCGCGCGCGCGTGTAGCTCGTCATCGTGGCGAACACCATCGCGATCGAGGTGATGAGCACGTAGTCGGTGCGGCCGAGCGACGAGTACAGGCAGATCAACCCGACCGAGAGCGCCAGGTCGGAGAAGCGGTCGATCACCGAGTCCCAGAAGCCGCCGAACTTGGTGACCTCGCCGGTCTCGACCGCGACCTTGCCGTCGATGAAGTCGAAGACGTTGGCGCCCACCATGATCGCGCCGGCGCTGAGGAACCGGCCGCTGGCCAGCTCCCAGCCGGCGGCGATGTTGATGAGCACGCCGGTGAACGTCAGAATGTTGGGGTGGATCCGCAGGCGGACGCACAGATCGATGATGAGCCGCAGCGGGTAGTTGCAGGCTCGGCCGATGGCGCCAGTGAACGTCACAGGAGGCTGTCGAATGTCGGGATGTCGCTGCGGACTCGTCTCGTGTTGCCGCGGGTCGGAAGACCCGCGGCATCGTAGCCCATGGCCATCGAGGATCTCAAGAGCCAGATCGCCCGCCTGCCGGAGCAGCCCGGCGTGTACCTGTTCCTCGGCGCCGAGGGCGAGACGCTGTACGTCGGCAAGGCGCGCGTGCTCCGCGATCGGGTGCGCAGCTACCTGGCGGCGCACGGCACGAGCCCGCGGCACGACGTGCTGCTGCGCGACGCCGCGACGCTCGAGGTCATCGTCACCGACTCGGTCGTCGAGGCGCTCGCGCTCGAGAACCGGCTGATCAAGCAGCGCAATCCGCGCTTCAACATCCTGCTGCGCGACGACAAGACCTACCCGTACCTGCAGTTGACCGTCACCGAGCGCGCGCCGCGGCTGCTCGTCGCGCGGCGGGTGGAGCGCGACGGGAACGTCTACGCCGGCCCCTTCATGCCGGCCGCCGTGGCGCGCCGGACGATGGGGCTGGCGCATCGGTTGTTCGGGATCCGCTCCTGCAACGAGATCATCGACGGCCGCCGCGGCCGCCCGTGCCTGGAGTACGACATCCACCGCTGCCTGGCTCCCTGCGTCGACACGATCTGCTCGATCGAGGAGTACGGCCGAGCCGTCGAGCAGGCCCGGCTGCTGATCGAAGGGCGCCAGGACGAGCTCATCGACAATCTCCGCGCCGAGATGATCGAGGCCGCCGCGCGTGAGCGCTTCGAGCGCGCGGCGCACCTGCGCGACGCGATCCGCACGATCGAGACGCTGCGCGATCGGCACAACAAGGTGGAGGCGCCGGACCTCGGCGACCGCGACGCGTTCGGCGTGAAGACCGGCCGCGCTGGCGCCGTCGTCCAGGTCTTCCAGGTCCGCCGCGGTCGCGTCTGCGATCGGCTCGAGCTCGTCTCCGAATCGCGCGGCGACGCCGCGCTCGACGAGGCGGAAGTCCTGGCGGCCGCGCTCCAGCAGTTCTACGCCGACCGCGCCGCCCCGCCGGACGTGCACGTGCCGGACACGCTCGAGGCCGACGACGTGACGGCGCTCGAGGGGTGGCTGTCGGCGAACGCCGGCCGGCGCGTCAAGGTGCTGGTGCCGAAGCGCGGCGAGAAGCGCGGACTGCTCGAGATGGCCGCGCGCAACGCGGTGATCGCCTATCAGGCGCACTTCGGCGACAGCGCCGTCAGCTCGTACGAGGCGCTCGAGACGCTGCGCGCCGCGCTGCAGCTTCCGGCGCTGCCGCGCCGCATCGAGTGCTTCGACATCTCGACCTTCCAGGGGCAGGAGACCGTGGCCGCGATGGTCGTGTGCGTGGACGGGCGGATGCGCCGCGGTGAATACCGGAAGTTCCGGGTGCGCGGCCTTGGTCCGGCCGGCGCGGGCGACGGCGGGCGCGTGCTCGACGACTTCGCCTCGATGCGCGACGTGGTGTTCCGGCGCTACCGCCGCGTGATCGATCAGGGCGGGCCCTTTCCGGATCTCATCCTGATCGACGGCGGCAAGGGGCAGCTCGGCGCCGCGTATGACGCGCTGGCGGCGATTGGCCTCGAGCGGCTGGTCGCCGTCGGGCTCGCCAAACAGGAGGAGCTGCTCTTCACGCGGGATCGCGCCGAAGGACTGGCGCTGCCGGGCGCGTCGCCGGCGCTCAGGCTCGTCCAGCGGATCCGCGACGAGGCCCACCGGTTCGCCGTGACGTTTCATCGGCGCGCGCGGTCGATGCGCGACTTCCGATCGGCGCTCGACGAGGTGGCCGGGATTGGCGCGCGGCGGCGCAAGCAGTTGCTCACCGCCTTTGGCTCGGTGGCCGGCGTCCGGCGCGCCAGCCGCGCCGAGCTCTCGGCCGTCGTCGGCGCCAAGGCGGCCGAGGCGGTGATCCGCCACTTCTCAGGGACAGATGGATGACGCCGCTGTCGTGAGATCGACGGCCCGGGCGGCCGTTGCCGCGCGGGCGTTGGCCTCGACCAATCGCATGCGCCCGGCACACGGTTTGCTCAGGAGCGGGGCATGGAGACTCGAGAACTGCTGGGGGTCAGTCATGCCGACGCCTTCGAGTTCTTCCTCGAGCATCTGAAGGACGTGACCGAGGAGGACGCCCCGCCGCTCCGCGAGCTGCTCTACAACGCGAGTGTCCTCGCGCACTTCGCCAGCACGTCGGCGGCGTCGGACGACTATCCCGGCTGCCCGACGAGCCTGCGGGCCGTGTTCGACACCTTCGTGCTGGATCGCTCGCGGGCATTCGACGCCGACCTGATGGAGGCCGCGGCCGCGCAGTGCCTGCTGCTCACCGGCTTCTTCCTGGATCAGCAGCGCCTCCGGCACAACGTCCACTGGTACGCGGCGCTCGGCAGCGCGTTCTACGAACGCGCGGCGCAGGCGCTGACCGACCAGGCGCGCGCGCGCATGATGCGGACGATGGCGCGCCGCTTCGGCTTCTGGCGGCACCAGCAGCGGCGGCTCGCGCACGAGCTGCGCGAGTCGCAGCTTCCGCGCGTCGCGTCGCGCCCGTTCTGAACGCGCGGCCGGCGGGCAGCGTCTCGCCCTGCCCGCCGGCCGTGGTACAGTCTCCTACCGCTTGCCGCCGATCGCCGAGATCCTCCCGCTCTTCCTGGTGCTGATCCTGTCGTTGTCCGTTCACGAGGCGGCGCACGCCTGGACGGCCGATCGGCTCGGCGATCCCACCGCGCGCACGCTCGGCCGCCTCACGCTGAATCCGCTCGCGCACATCGACTGGATCGGCACGGTGCTGTTCCCGATCGTCGCCATGATGTCGAGCCTCCCGCTGATTGGCTGGGCCAAGCCGGTGCCCGTCAACTGGCATCATCTCCAGGCGCCGCGGCGCGACTTCGCGACGGTCGCGCTCGCCGGGCCGGCCAGCAATCTGGCGATCGCGGCCGGGGCCGCCGCGCTGTACGCGGCCGCCGACGCGACGGCGGGCGGCGCGTCGCGGCCCGCCGCGCTCTTCGCGCAGGTCGCCTCGCTGAACGTGTTCCTCGCCGTGTTCAATCTGCTCCCGGTGCCGCCGCTCGACGGCGGCAACGTGCTCGCGGGCCTCGTGCCCGAGGCGGCCGCGCGCCTCATCGATCGGCTGCGCCCGTACGGCATCCTCATCCTGTACGCGATGATGTTCACCGGCGTGTTCCACACCGTTGCCTGGCCCGTGCACCGCGCGATCATGGGATGGCTGCTGCCATGAGCCGGCCTCGTGTCGTCTCCGGCATGCGGCCGACCGGGCGCCTCCATCTCGGCCACCTCGTCGGGGCGCTGCAGAACTGGAACCGGCTGCAGCGCGAGTACGACGCGTACTACTTCGTCGCCGACTGGCACGCGCTCACGAGCGAGTACGCGGCCACGACCGAGATCGTCGCGCACGCCATCGACAACGTGGCCGACTGGATCGGCGCCGGGATCGACCCCGCGAGGAGCACGCTCTTCGTGCAGTCGCTCGTGCCCGAACACGCCGAGCTGTACCTGCTGCTGCAGATGATCACGCCCATTCCGTGGCTGGAACGCGTGCCCACCTACAAGGAGCAGATCGAACAGCTCGCCGAGCGGGACTTGTCGAACCTGGGCTTCCTCGGCTATCCGTTGCTGCAGACGGCCGACGTCATCATGTACGACGCGCAGTACGTGCCGGTCGGCGAGGACCAGGTCCCGCACCTCGAGCTGTCGCGCGAGGTCGTTCGTCGATTCCACAATCTCTACGGCGAGGTGTTCGTCGAGCCGCAGCCGTTGCTCACGCCGGTGCCGCGGTTGCCGGGGCTCGACAACCGCAAGATGAGCAAGAGCTACGGCAACACCATCGACCTCTCCGACTCGGCCGACACCGTCGTTCGCAAGGTGCGGCAGATGTACACCGACCCGAAGCGCGTGCGCGCCGACATCCCGGGCGAAGTCGAGGGCAACCCGGTGTTCGTCTACCATCACGCGTTCAACCCGGATCGCGACGAGGTCGAGGACCTCGAGCGCCGCTATCGCGAAGGGCGGGTGGGCGACGTGGAGGTCAAGACGAAGCTCGCCGCGGCGATCAACGCGATGCTCGCGCCGATCCGCGAGCGCCGGGAGGCAGCGCTGCGCCGGCCGGGCGAGCTGCGCGATCTCCTCGTCGACGGCTCGGCGAAAGCGCGGGCCGTCGCCCGCGAGACCATGGCGCGCGTGCGCGACGCCGTCAAGCTGAAGTACTGACGTGGCCGATCACGCCGAGCCGCTCGAGTTCGATTCGGTCCTGGGCCGGTACCCGGTGCGCCTCGCGGTGTTCGAGGGGCCACTCGACCTGCTGCTGCACCTGATCAAGAAGCACGAGGTGAACGTCTACGACATCCCCGTGCACCTCGTCACGCAGCAGTACCTCGAGTACCTCGACCTGATGACGGACCTCAACCTCGACGTCGCCGGCGAGTTCCTCGTGATGGCCGCCACGCTCATCCACATCAAGTCGCGCATGCTGCTGCCGCGCCCGGACCCGGCGCAGGAAGATCCGCAGGAGGATCCGCGCGAGGCGCTGATGCGGCAGCTCGTCGAGCACCAGCGGTTCAAGGCGGCCGCCGAGCTGCTCCACGAGAAGGAGATTCAGCGGAGCGCGCAGTGGGGCCGGCCCGACGGGCGCGTGGCCGAGGTGCTGGGCGAAGCGCCCGAGCCGGAGATCGAGGTCGACCTGTTCAGCCTCATGACCGCGTTCCGGCAGGTGCTCGAGCGCGTCCGACACCGGCCGCGCGTGGTGCTGCCGGCCGAGCAACTGCCAATCGAGAAGCGCATCGAGCAGCTCATGGCGCGGCTCTCGGACCGCGACGCCTGCGGGTTCGAGGAGCTGTTCGCCGACGTGAGCTCGCGCGGCGGCATGATCGTGACGTTTCTGGCGCTGCTCGAGATGATCCGTTTGAAGGTCGTCCGCGTGTTCCAGCAGGGCACGTTCGGGCCCATCCGCGTCTATAAGCGCAGCGGCGTCGAGGGCGCGCCGGTGTTTGGAGCTCCCGGCCATGTCTGACCTCAAAGCCGTCATCGAAGCGCTTATCTTCGCGTCCCCCGAGCCGCTCACGGTCAAGACGCTCGTCCGGCTGCTCGACGGCGAGACGGCCGAGGACGTGACGGCCGCGATCGAGGCGCTGAAGCAGGACTACGAGCGGCCGGGGGGCCTGAAGGTCGTCGAGGTCGCCGGCGGCTACCAGATCGTCACCCGCCCGGATCTGCACGAGTGGGTGCGCCGGCTGTTCCACGAGCGCACCACGCAGAAGCTGTCGGTCGCCTCGCTCGAGACGCTCGCGGTCGTCGCCTACAAGCAGCCGATCACCGCGCCGGAAGTGGCCGAGATCCGCGGCGTCAACGCGTCGGGCGTCATCGCCACGCTGATCGAGCGCAAGCTCGTGAAGATCGTCGGCCGCAAGCAGGTAGTCGGCCGTCCCTTCCTGTACGGGACGACGCGCGAGTTCCTCGATCGCTTCGGGCTGAACGACCTCGCGGATCTGCCGAAGGTCGAGGACATGTCGGAACTGCTCGGGTTCGATCTGCCGTCGGGCGTCGGCGAGGCGGCGCCGCAGACGTCGCTGCCGTTCGAGCCCGCGGAGCCGGCGACATCCGACGGCCCCGAGTCGGTGCATTGAGGCTGAACAAGATCCTGTCGGTCGCCGGCGTCGCGTCGCGGCGCGCGGCGGACGACCTGATCCGTCAGGGACGCGTCGAGGTCAACGGCCACGTCGTCACCGCGCTCGGCACGCAGGCCGATCCGGCGCACGACGACATTCGCGTCGACGGCCGCCGGCTCCGGCGTGAGGCGCCCGAGCGGCGCTACCTGCTGCTCAACAAGCCGCGCGGCGTGGTCAGCACGCGCACCGACCCGCAGCGGCGTCCGACCGTCATCGACCTGCTGGCGCGCGCGGGCGTGACCGGCTACTTCTATCCGGTGGGCCGCCTCGACTTCGATTCCGAAGGCCTCTTGCTCCTGACCAACGACGGCGATTTCGCCGAGCGCGTGACGCACCCGCGCTATGAGCTCGAACGGACCTACGAAGCCGAGGTCGAGGGCGCGCCGGACGATCGCGACCTCGAACGCTTGCGCCGTGGCATCGTCGTCGACGGCCGGCGGACGCTGCCGGCAACGGTCACCCACCTGCGGACGGTGAACACGCGGCACGGGCAGAGCACGTTGCTGCACATCACGCTCCGCGAGGGGCGGAACCGCCAGGTCCGACGGATGTGCGACGCCATCGCGCACCCGATCGTCCGGCTGCGCCGGATCCGCATCGGCCCGATCGAGGATCGGCGCCTGAAGCCGGGACAGCTCCGCGATCTCACGCCCGCGGAGGTGAAGGCCCTGACGCGGTGACCCCGAGTCTCGACGGGAACGAGGACTTACCCGCGAGGCGAGGGATTGTTCGCAGGCTCAAGGACGTCGGGCTGGGGAGATTGGTTCTCGGGGACGCGCACCGGCCCGGCGGGCCATCGTCGCTGGAGCGGTACCTCGTCGGACAACTCGCGCAGCAGGCCGCCGCGGATCAAGCCGCCGCCCGGCGTCGCTCGACGTGCGGTGCCGCACTTTGGGGCCTCGGCCTTGGCGCTGTCGTGGGAGCGTCCGTGGTGGCTCGGGCTCGTCGTCGGGGGGCCGAGCGCGACGACTGTTATCGCGTCGGTACGCTGTTCGTCGCGCCTCTGGTGGCGTGGAGCGGTGCCGCCGTGGGCGCGGTCGTAGCGCGCCTCCATCCCGGCCGTCGTCCGTCGTCGGGGCGAACGAGTCCCAGCGGAGGCGAAGGCGACGATACCTCGTCGCCGGTCCCGCGATGACCCGCACTCGTGGCCTTGCCTCGCCCGTGATCCTCGTCGTCTCGTGCTTGTTGCTCATCCTGCGTGACGGGACTGCGCACGCGCAGCCGGGCGATCCCGTCACGACCGGCGAGTTCCGAGAGTCCGTCGCCCGGTCCGGACGCTCGCGCATCTCCTTTGATCCAGGGCGGAACGTGGTTGCATCGAGGTTTGCCGTGGACTGGGCCAGACGAGACCAGGCTCGAAGCCCGTCAGGGAGTCGGCAGATTCACCCTGCGCTCTTCTGGGGACTCGGGATCGGCGCCAGCATCGGCACGGCGTTCGTGGCCGTCCATTGCCACGAGCGCCAGAACTGCTATCGACCGGCCACGGTGGTGCTCGTGCCGTTGCTGGCTGGAATGGGCGCGGCGACCGGGGCGCTCATCGGCTGCGCGAGGGCCAACCCATGCCAGGGGCCCTGAGCCCGCTGCTGCCGCGCCGGGATGACGTGAGTAGCGGCGTCGTGTCATGGCACGGCGGTCACTCCATCCTTCGGCTCATCGCCCGCCACATCGACACGAGCCTCCAGGCGTCGCCGATCCGGGCCATGTGGTTCGGTTCGAGATGCGACAGCACCGGGGTCAGCAGCATCTCGACGCGAACGTGGCCGCGCGTCTCGAGGTCGCGCGCAAGCGACGCCGTTTCGGAGGATGGGATGAGGTTGTCCTCATCGCCATGGATGAGGAAGACCGGCACGGTCGTGGCCGGCGACCGCTCGGGCGACAGGGCCGGATCCGCGGCCAGCGCGTCCACGAAGGGCAGGATCGCTCGTCCGAGTGTCGCGACGTCGTGCGCGACGAGCGCCCGTACCAACGTTCGTGAGGGCTCCGGCATCGTCTCTGCGCTTCGTGCCACCTGTTCGAAGAGAGGACGGCCTCGCGGCTGTTCGGGATCCTCGTCGAGCGACGCGTCGAGGTAGGTGAGCAGCGCGCGCTCGAGTACCGGCGCCTGATCGGCCGGAACGAGGTGTGGGGCCGCGGCGAGCGTGAGCACCGCGACGCCGTAGTCGTGCGGTGCGAGCCGTCGGCCGTCTGGCAACACGCCGGTGCAGAGATACCGCAGCACGCGACCGATGTCGCCGTGCCCGCCGAGCGACAGCACGAGGTCGAGCTTGGCCGCGACGTCGGGCCGGCCGGCCGCGACGAGGGCCAGGCCTCCGGCGAAGCTCACGCCTACCAAGCCCACGCGCGCGCGCGGCGCGAGTCCCGGTTGACCCGCCACCCAGAGCGTCGCGTCTTCGATCACGTCCGTCGATCGGCTCGTGATCCGGAACGCCCGCAGTTCGGGCAGCGGCACGCTCACGACGTTGAGTCCGGTCGCGGCCAGCCGCCGCGAGAACCGCGTCAGCCGCGGCTCGTCGACGCCGCCGCCGTGCACGCCGGGAAAGACGACGAGGGTGCGGGCCGTCGGGGGGGCCGGCCGGTACAGCCGCGCCGTGATGCGGCCGGCGCGTGTCGGGATCGTGAGGTCTTCGATCGAGATCTCGAACTGGCCGGCTGGCAGGAGGCGGCGGATGCCGTCGGTGTGGCCGGCGAGATCGAGCAGCGAGGCGCCGGCCTGGACGTACGGCCACGCCGCCCACGCCATCGCGGCGAGCGCGCTCATGGCGAGCCACGCCCGCCGTGTCAGGCGCGCCGGCATCCGGGAAATAATAGTGGACGTGAGGCACGCACCGCTCGTGATCGCGATCGATGGCCCGTCAGGGGCTGGCAAGGGCACCGTCTCGCGCACGGTCGCCGAGCGCCTCGGGTATCGCCATGTCGACACGGGCGCGATGTACCGCGCCGTCGCCTGGAAGGCGCTGCAGGACGGCGTCGATCTCGCCGACGGTCCGAGCGTGGCGGCGGTCGCCGCGCGCGCCGTCTTCGATCTCGATCGGCGGATCGTCATCGACGGGCACGACGTGACGTCGGCGATCCGCACCCCCGCCATGGACCAGGCCGCGACCGTGGTCGCGCGGCATTCCGACGTGCGGGCGGTGCTCGTCGAACGGCAGCGGCAGGCGCGCGATCGCGGCGGGCTGGTGATGGAAGGACGCGACATCGGATCGGTCGTGTTCCCCGACGCGGACGTGAAGGTCTATCTCGACGCGTCGCCCGAGGAGCGCGCCAGGCGCCGCGCGTTGGATCCCGCGCACACGGCGAGCCGCGCCGGCACGCAGCAGGTCGCCGATGCGCTCGAGGCGCGCGACCGCAACGATCGCACGCGCGCGGTGTCGCCGCTGACCGTCGCGCCCGATGCGATCTACATCGACACGACCGGGCTGCCGATCGCGGAGGTCGTCGATCGCGTGATGCAGCTCGCGCTCGCCAAGCTCGGGGCCACGGTCGCCTGACGCGGCCGGTGGACCGGCCCTACCGAATCGAGTCCTCCGCCTACTCACCCGCGGCGTGGCGGCGGCGCACCGCCGGCATCGGCGATCGCGTTCGCAGGCCGGTCGCCTGGCACCGCTCTTGAATCGACCGCCCTCCGAGGAGAGCGAGCAACACCATGGAAACCACGACGTTCTGGCTCGCAGTCCTGGCCATCGCCGTCGCCGTGCAGTCGCTGATTTGGGTCGGCATCGGCGCCGGCGCGTTCATGGCGTACCGCGAGCTGACACGGGTGATGACGCGCGTGCAGCACGAGGCGGTCGAGCCGCTCGTGGCGCACGCGCACACGACGCTCGAGAAAGTGGAGGACGCCACGGCCCGCATCCGCGCCGTGGACGACAAGGTCCGAGACGTCATGGCCCAGACGGGCCAGAAGGCATCGCGCCTCATGTCGACCGCGCGGTTCGCGTTCTGGCCGGTCGTCGGCATCGGGCAGAGCGCCATCGCGGCCGCGCAGGCCTTCCAGCATCCGCGGCGGTCGCGCCTCCCGGCGCCGAACACGGCGAGCCTGGTGGTCGCGCGTGACGTTCGGCCTCGCATGCCGTAACCCAAGCCCGATCCCAGACACACCCAGACACAGAAGGAGGAGCGACAATGCGCGACACGGAGTACTACGAGGACATCGACCAGGCCGGTGGCGGCGGCAATCGTTTCATGATGGGGATGTTGTGGGGAGCGGCCGTCGGCGCGGCGGTCGGCCTGCTGTTCGCGCCCCGCGCCGGATCGGAGCTGCGGGGCCAGTTGTCGCAGCAAGCCGATCGGCTGCGCCGCCGCGCGTCGGACGGCTACAGCAAGGCGTCAGACGCGGTGAACGACCTGGTGGAACGAGGCCGCGACGCCGTCGATCAAGGACGTCAGAAGTTCGAGGAAGTGCGAAGCGACTTCGAGCGCCAGGCCGACATCGGCGTGCAGCACTGACGTCCGCCGCGCCAGACCGGGGCCCGTTGGCCCGCACGTCGCGCCAACGCCCGGTCTGTTCGCGGGCGATCTACCGCCGTTTCCGATCGCGCGGCCAGTCGTCCGACGAGGCCGGATCCAGTTCCCAACGATGCGCGTCGCGCTCGGCGATCTTGTCGCTGCCGCGCAGTTCCTCGCTGTCCTCGTACGTCACGCCCAGCGCGCGGCCGATGTCGTCCACCCGATCCTGATCGGGCGTCGGATTGTCGCCCCCAGGCGCTTCGTCGCCGACGGCGTAGGCGTCCTCCCATTTGGCGTCGACATCTCCGGCGGTGAGCACCGGGCTCGTTTCGGTATGGCGTTCGAGCTCGGAGCGCAGCTCGTCGTGCCCGCTGCGTGCGGCCGACTGCGCGCGCACTTCGGCTTCCGTCACGCTCGAGGGCATCCGCTCCTCTTCCGCCAGCCGCCGCCGCTCGCGTTCGATTGCGGGACGTGGGGACGCGGGCTTCGACGCGCCCCGCGGCGAGCTGCCGGAACGCACGGCGCGCGCCGGCGGGGAAGCGGGCTGTTTCGGCTTCTTCGTCCCCTGGGGTTTCGCCGGGGCCTGGAGCTTCGCCGGAGCCTGGGGCTTGGCGGCCTTGGGCGTCGTCTTCCGCGCGCGCTTGGCCGCCGGAGCCGAGCGGCGAGCAGAGGCGGCAGGCTTTCGGGCCTGCGATCGGCCGCGGCCGGCGGCCTTGGCCGTCGCGGGGGCGCGGCGTGGAGCCGCCGTTCTGGCGGCCGGCTTCCTGCTGGCAGACGCCTTGGCGCTGCCGCGCCGGCTACCGGTCTTCGGCCGCCGGGACGTGGCCGCCGAGGGCCGGGATCGCCGTGCTGGTTTTCGCGCTGCCATGCTCTTGGCCTCCTCCGGGTTGATTTCGCCGCGTTAAGTACTGGATAATTCTACGCTTATCGCATTTCCTCGCGACCCCACTCTTCAGCCAGCCGAAGCTGTGATTCGGCATCAGTTCGAGGAGGATCCGGAACGAATGAGTAACGCAGACGCGCCCAAGAAAACAACGTCCCAAGGAGGTGTGAAGACCCTGCCCGGTTTCTCGACATTCTCCTCAGCGCAGGATGGCGCCGAGATCGACCCGCAGGAGTACGCGCGCCTCCTGGAGTTTTACGATACCAGCTTCCGAAACATCGCGGAAGGTGAGGTCGTCAAGGGGACCGTCGTCAAGGTCACCCCCACCGAAGTCGTCGTCGACGTCGGCTTCAAGTCCGAAGGCATCATCCCGATCGAAGAGTTCATCGACGAGAACGGCCAGGTGGCCGCGCAGCCCGGCGATACGGTCGACGTGCTGCTCGAGCGCACCGAGGACCGCGACGGCTACGTCGTGCTGTCGCGCGAGAAGGCCGAGAAGATGAAGATCTGGGACGAGGTCGAGAAGGCCTACCAGGACAAGAAGGTCGTCATCGGCCGCGTCATCGAGCGGATCAAGGGCGGGCTCGCGGTGGACATCGGCGTGCGGGCGTTCCTGCCCGGCTCGCAGATCGACGTGCGGCCGGTCCGCAACCTCGACGCGCTGAAGGGGCAAGAGCTCCGGATGCGCGTCATCAAGGTCAACAAGAAGCGCGGCAACATCGTCCTCTCGCGCAAGGTCCTGCTCGAGGAAGAGAACGCCGAGAAGAAGAAGACGACGCTCGACACGCTCGCCGAGGGGAAGGTGCTGCGCGGCACGGTCAAGAACCTGACCGATTACGGCGCGTTCATCGATCTCGGCGGCATCGACGGCCTGCTGCACATCACCGACATGTCGTGGGGGCGCGTCACGCACCCGTCGGAGGTCGTGCGCGTCGGCGACGAGATCGACGTCATCGTCCTCAAGTACGACCCGGGCACCGAGCGCGTCTCGCTCGGCCACAAGCAGCTCGTGCCGGATCCGTGGGGCAACGTCATCGAGCGCTACCCGGTCGGCATCCGCGTGGCCGGCAAGGTCGTGAGCCTCACCGACTACGGCGCGTTCGTCGAGCTGGAACCGGGCGTCGAAGGGCTGATCCACGTGTCGGAGATGTCGTGGAGCAAGCGCGTGAAGCATCCGTCGAAGATGCTGAACGTCGGCGACTCGGTGGAGGCCATGGTGCTCGGCGTCGACCCCGGCGCCCGCCGGATCTCGCTCGGCCTGAAGCAGGTCGAGAGCAACCCGTGGCACGAGCTGGCGAGCAAGTACCCGGTCGGCACGACGATCACCGGCAAGGTGCGGAACCTCACCGAGTTCGGCGCGTTCGTCGAGGTCGAGGAGGGCATCGACGGCCTCATCCACATCTCGGACATGTCGTGGAGCAAGATCAAGCACCCGTCCGAGGTCTTGAAGAAGGGCGATACCGTCGAGGCGCAGGTGCTCAGCATCGACGCCGACAACCAGCGGCTGTCGCTCGGGCTCAAGCAGTTGCAGACGGGCATCTGGAAGGAGTTCTTCGACAAGCACCGCGTCGGGGACGTCGTCGACGGCAAGGTCGTGCGGCTCACCAACTTCGGTGCGTTCGTGGAGCTGGCCGACGGCATCGAAGGGCTGATCCACGTCTCGGAGTTCGACTCGACGCAGGGCGGAGAGAAGCTGGAGCTGCGTCCGGGCGAGACCTACCAGATGAAGATCATCCGCCTCGTACCCGAGGAGCGGAAGATCGGCCTCAGCATCCGGGCCCTCAAGGACGACGAGTATCGCGCCGATTGGGAGGCGTACTCGGAGTCGACGGGCCGGCCCGAGGTGACGCTGGGCGATCACTTCAAGCACCTGAAGTGATCCCGTCATGAGCCAGGCTGGACGGCGGCGGGCGGTGCGTCCTCGACGCGCGCCTGCCGCCTGTCGGCCGCGCCCCGTCTTCCCATGACAAAAGCAGAACTGGTCGAAGAAGTCTCGCGCGTCTCGGACCTCACCAAGAAGCACTCCGAGGTCATCGTCGATACCGTCTTCCAGACCATCGTCGAGGCGCTGCGCCGCGGCGACAAGATCGAGCTGCGCGGGTTCGGGAGCTTCCGGCTGCGCCGGCGCGAGCCGCGCAAGGGCCGCAATCCGAAGACGGGCGACAAGGTGGACGTGCCGCCCAAGCACGTGCCCTACTTCAAGCCGGGCAAAGAGCTGAAGGATTTGATCAACAAGGCCGACGCCGGCCCGGCGCCACACTCCGAGCCGACCGGCCTTCCGGAGTAGCGCGGGCAGCGTGGGCCGCCGGACGGGCCGATGGATCGCCTCTACACGCCCTGGCGGCTGGCCTACGTGACCGGGGGCGCGGCGTCGCGAAGCGAATGCGTCTTCTGCGCCGCGGCCGGCGGCTCGGCGGATCAGCCGCTCCTCGTCCACCGCGGCGAGCGCGCGTTCGTCATCCTCAACAAGTTCCCCTACAACAACGGCCACGTGATGGTCGTGCCGAACCGGCATGCGCCGCGGCTGTCGGACTTCGACGGCGCGGAGCTCGCCGAGGTGATGGCGCTCGCGCAGCTCGTCGAACGCGCGCTGACGGAGCTGTACCGGCCGCAGGGGTTCAACATGGGCGTGAACGTCGGCACGTCGGCGGGCGCAGGCATCGCCGACCACCTCCACCTCCACGTCGTCCCGCGCTGGAACGGCGACACGAGCTTCATGACGGTCTTCGGCGACACGCGCGTGCTCCCCGAAGAGCTCGGCACCACGGCGACGCGGCTCCGCGAGGCGATCGCCCGGCTCGAGCGATGAGCGGAAGACGTCATCGCCGCCAAATCAGCGAAATGTAGTTCCATGGATTTCTCGCTCTCGCCGGCGCAGGAAGCGTTTCTCGATCGCGTCCGCGCGTTCGCGCGCGACGAGGTGGCGCCGCGCGCGGCGGAGATCGACGCGACCGCGCGGTATCCGCGCGAGCTGGTCGCACGCGCGGCGGAGGTCGGCCTGCTCGCGATGACGCTGCCGCCGCCCGCCGGCGGCGGGCAGGCGTGCCTCACGAGCGCGCTCGCCATCGAGCTCGTCGCGGGCGCGAGCGCGACGGTGGCCGTCATCCTCACGGTGACGAACGCGCTCGTCGTCGAGCCGATCGCCGTCGCGGGCACGGCGGCGCAGCGCGACGCCTGGCTGCACCGGCTCGCGTCCGGCGCCGCGCTGGGCGCCTTCGCGCTGTCCGAGGCAGACGCCGGATCGGACTCCGCGAATCAGCAGGCACGCGCGACGCCGGTGCCCGAAGGCTATGTGCTGTCGGGCACCAAGGTGTGGGTGGCCAACGCCGAGCAGGCCGATGTCGCCATCGTGTTCGCGGCGACCGCCGGCGATGGGCCCCGCCGGCAGATCTCCGCGTTCCTCGTTCCGCTCGACGCGCCCGGCGTCTCGCGTCGCCCGTGTGATTCGCTCGGCGTCCGCGGGCTCGGCTGCGTCGATCTGATCTTCGACCGTGTGTCGCTGCCGTCCGACGCACGCCTCGGCCCCGAGGGCGGCGGCTTCGCCATCGCCATGCGCGCGTTGCAAGGCGGACGGATCGCGATCGCGGCGCAGGCGCTCGGCGTGGGGCAGTCGGCGCTCGACGAGGCGCTCGAGTACGCACGCACGCGGCACGCGTTCGGGCAGCCGATCGGCCAGTTCCAGGCGATCCAGTTCCAGCTCGCGGATCTGGCGACCGAGCTCGAGGCCGCGCGGCTGCTGACGTGGCGGGCCGCCGATCTCTACGATCGCTCGCCGTCGGTCGTGAAGGAGGCGGCGATGGCCAAGCTCCAGGCGTCGGAGGCCGCGCATGCCGCCGCCGATCGCGCGATGCAGATCCTCGCCTCGTCGGGCTACCGGCGCGGGTCGCGGCTCGAGCGTCTGTTCCGCGACGCGCGCGCGACGGAGATCTACCAGGGCACCTCGGAGGTCCAGCGGCTGCTCATCGCCAAGGCGTTGCTCGGCGGGCCCGCCCACTGACACCGCGCGGGCGCGTCACCGCGCCGGCCGCAGCAGGTGCTTCGCGATCGTCTGCAGTTGCAGGTTCGACGTCCCCTCGTAGATCTGTCCGATCTTCGCGTCGCGGTACAGCTTCTCGACCATGCCGTCACGGACGAACCCCGCGCCGCCGAGCAGGTTGACCGCGAGCGACGCGACGCGCTCGGCCGTCTCGGATGCGACGAGCTTGGCGATCGCGGATTCGGCGACGAGCGGTTCTCCCGCGTCGCGGAGCCGCGCCGCGTTGTAGACGAGCAGCCTCGCGGCTTCGAGGTCGGCCGCCGCGCGTGCCAGTTGGAACTGCACGGCCTGGAACTCGGCAATCGGACGGCCGAACTGCCGGCGCGCGGAGACGTGCGCGATCGCGCGCTCGAGCGCGTCGGCGGCGAGGCCCACCATCTGCGCGCCGATCCCGATGCGGCCATCGTTCAGCGTCTCGATCGCGACCTTGTAGCCCTGGCCCACCGTTCCGAGGACGCGCGCGGCCGGCACGCGGCAGCAATCGAGCACGACCTCGCACGTGCTCGACGCTCTGATGCCGAGCTTGTCTTCTTTTCGTCCGACGGAGAGCCCCGGCGTGTCGCGGTCGACGACGAACGCGGTGATGCCGCGGTGGCCGGCGCCGCGATCGACCGTCGCGAAGACGATGAACAGCCCGGCCTCGTGCGCGTTCGTGATCCAGAGCTTGCGGCCGCTCAGGACGAACGCGCCGCCCTCGGAGACCGCGCTCGTCTGCAGCGCGAACGCGTCGCTGCCCGCTTCCGCCTCCGAGAGCGCGTACGCGCCGACGACGGACGAGGCGAGCCTGGGCAGCACCTCGGCGGCGAGCGCCGGCGTGCCCCACCGTCGCACGGCGTTGACGACGAGCGTGTTCTGGACGTCGACGAGCAGGCCCACCGACGGATCGACCCGCGAGAGCTCCTCGACGGCGAGGATCGCGTGGAAGAACCGGCCGCCGGCGCCGCCCGCCGATTCCGGCACTTCGATGCCCATGAGGCCCAGCTCGAAGAGCCGCGCGACGATCGCGGGCGAGAGCGCACCCTGCTGATCCATCTCGCGGACGAGCGGCCGCACCGCCGCCCGGGCGAACTCGCGGACCGACAGCCGGAACAGGTGTTCGTCCTCTGCGAGCCTCGTGAGCGGACCGGGCGGCGCGGGCGGGTCCGACATGGGGGCGGATGGTATCATTGCGTTCATCGACCTCACGGTATGACCGCTGCCCGACTGGCCCGTTCAGCGTTAGCCATCTTCGCGGCGGTTGCGACAGCAGCCGTGCAGCCGGCGGCGCAGCAGCCGGCGCCGGCGGCGCCACCCGCACAGCAAGGCGCGCAGGCCGAGCCGCCCGTCTTCCGCAGCGGCATCGACTCGGTGAGCGTCGACGTCATCGTCACCGACGGCAAGGGGCGGTCCGTGACGGACCTGACCGCCAACGACTTCGAGATCCGCGAGGCCGGTAAACCCCAGACGATCGAAGCCTTCCGGCTCGTCCAACTGGACGACGGCTATGCCGACGCGTCGGCGCAGCGCGACATCCTCAGCCCGTCGGAGCACGCCGTCGAGGTGGCGTCGGAGCGCAATCGCCTGCTCGTCATCTTTCTCGACGACTACCACACGCGCGTTGGCAACAGCCTCGTGATCCGCCAGCAGCTCGCGCGCTTCGTGAGCCAGCTCTCGCCGCGCGATCTGGTCGCCATCACGATGCCGATGCTGCCGGCGTCGGGCCTCACGTTCTCTCGCAATCACGACGCCACGGCCGGGCAGCTCATGAGCTTCCTGGGCCGCAAGTACAACTACGTGCCGAAGTACCCGATCGAGTACCGGTACGAGGGCGAGCCGCCGGTGGTGCAGGAGCGGCTGCGGAACATGTGGACGATCGCCGCGCTGCGGGCGCTAGCGGAGTTCATGGCGACGTTCCGCGTGGGGCGCAAGACCGTGCTCTACGTGAGCGAGGGCATGTCGAACACGTTGCCCGAGGGCGCGCTCGTGAGCGGCACGCCGCTCGGCACCATCCCCCAGAGCGGCGGGATGTCGCCCCAGCCGGGCTCGGCGATGGAAGGGCAGCAGTTGCTCGATTCGATGGAGCTCATCTCGGATCTGCAGCGCGTGTTCAGCGCCGCGGCGCGCACCAATACGGCGATCTACACGATCGATCCGCGGGGCCTGGCGTCGGGCGAGTTTTCGGCCGCCGACACGGTGGGCATCCAGTTCGACCGGCTGATTCTCGGGCAGACCACGGAGATGCTGCGGACGATCGCCGACCAGACCGACGGCCGCGCGATCGTCAACCGCAACGATCCGCTGCCGGCGCTGCAGCAGATGGTCAAGGACGGCAGTTCCTATTACCTGCTCGGCTACACGTCGTCGTCCCAGTTCCGCGACGGCAAGTTCCACGAGATCCAGGTGCGCGTGAAGCGGCGTGACGTGGAAGTGCGCGCGCGCAAGGGCTACTGGGCGATTTCGGCCGACGAGGCGGAGCGTGCCGCCGCGCCGAAGGCCGAGGTTCGGGGCGATGTGTCGGAGGCGTTGACCACGCTCGTGTCGGTGGCGGATGCCGGCCGCCGTCAGCCCGTCACTCTCTGGCTTGGCGCTGCGCGCGGGGCCGCCGAGAAGGCGCAGGTCACGCTCGTCTGGGAATCGGCCGGGAGCGGCCGCGACCCGGCGGAGCGCGTCGACCATCTGAACGTCACCGCCGAGACCGTGTCGGGCACGCCGCTGTTCAGCGGCCGCGTCGGGCCCGAAGCCACGACGACGACGATGCCGCCGGCCGGCGTTGCGCGGTTCGACGCGCCGGCCGGTACCGTGCGCGTCCGCGTCGAGGTCCAGAACGCGGCCGGGCGGCGGATCGAGTCGACCGATGCGGTCATCGACGTGCCGGACTTCGGCACGCCCACCGCGCAGATCACGACGCCTTTCGTGTTCCGTGGCCGCACCGCGCGCGACCTCCAGGCGCTGCGCGCCTCGGCCTCGCCGCTGCCGACGACCGGGCGCTCGTTCTCGAAAGCCGAGCGCCTGTTGCTGCGGTTCGAAGCCTACGGGCCCGGCGGCACGACGCCGGCCGTGACGATGCGCATCCTGAACCAGTCGGGCCAGAGCGTCGCAAGCATGCCGCCGCCGGTCAAGAACGGCAACGTCTTCGAATCCGAGTTCAGCCTCGGCGCGTTCCCTCCCAGCGACTACGTGATCGAGATCTCCGCCGACGCGAACGGTGACGTCACGAAGCGGCTGCTCGGCATCCGGGTCACCGGCTAGGCCGGGATCCCACTCGCGACGTCGGCGAGCCGATCGCTGGGCAGCGCTCCTGTCCCGCCTTTCCATGTGACGTCGTGATCGCCCGACGCTGGATCGGCGTTCGCGCCATCTGTCCGTCTCCGCGTCAATCGATGAGAATGATCGCCGGCACGAGGCGATGGAGGGGTCATCTGCGCTGCTCGAATGTGCGCGGCTGGCGCCCGCGCGGCGAGCGTGCGACGAGCTGGCGCCGGCCATCGCCGCGGCGGCCGATTGGTGGACGAGGCCGTCAAGATGGTAAGCGGCCCGGCGGTTCTGAAACCGGCCGCGCCGCGCGGGCGCGGCTGCGGTCTGCCGGAAACGTTCCGGTCGCGCGGGCCGGGGCATGCGCCTTGCAAATGGATAGAATAGGCCCGAGATGCCGGAGGCGGGCGCACGGGCTGCCGGGACCAGGCGCACGAGGGTGCTGATCGCGAAGCCCGGACTCGACGGACACGACCGCGGCGCGAAGGTAATCGCCCGGGCGCTGCGGGACGCAGGCATGGAAGTGATCTACACGGGCCTGCGGCAGACCCCGGAACAGATCGTCGCGGCCGCGCTGCAGGAGGACGTCGACGTCATCGGGTTGTCGATGCTCTCCGGCGCGCACCTGCACATCTGCCCGCAGGTCATGGCGCTCGTGCGCGAGCGCGGGTTGCAGGACGTCGCCGTGCTCGTCGGCGGTATCATTCCGGAGGCCGACGTGCCGGCTTTGAAGGAGATCGGAGTCCGAGGCATCTTTCCGCCCGGCACGCCGATGCAGCAGATCATTGATTTCATCAACCACGCCGTCCCCGAGCGAGCCGAGGTTCTCTGAACGCGCGATGAAGACGTTGCTGCTGGCCGATGACAGCGTGACGATTCAGCGCGTCATCGAGCTGACCTTCGCGCACGAGGACGTGCGGGTCGTCTCGATGGGCGATGGCCGGCGGGCGCTGCAGTGGATGGAACACGACGCGCCCGACATCGTGCTCGCCGACGTGGAGGTGCCGGAGGTCGACGGTTACGCGATTGCGGCGTTCGTCCGCCAGTCGGCGCGGCTGCGCGACGTGCCGGTGCTGCTGCTCGCCGGCGCGTTCGAGCCGATCGATCACGACCGCGTCCAGGCGCTCGGCTGTGCCGGCGTGCTGGTGAAGCCGTTCGAGCCGCAGCAACTGGTCAGCCGCGTGAAGACGCTGCTCCAGGAGCACGACCACGCCGCGGCCGCCGCTCGAGCGGCCGCCGCGGCTGCGGCGGTGCCGGCGGCGATTCCGGCGCCCGCCGCGTCAGCCAACGTCACGCCGTTCCCGGGCGCGGCCCGGGGCGTCGCGCCGGTCCCGCTGGCGCCGCCAGAGCCGGCGGCGCCGCTGCCCATCGCGAGCGGCGTGCCCGAGCCGCTCGAGCCGCCGTCGCGCCCCGTGTGGGAGACGAGCCACGCCACCCTGCCGATCGAGCGCCGCGACGGGCCGATCGCGCCGCGCGTGTCGCTGGCCAACGCGTTCTCCGCGCTGCTCGCCGCCGAGCAGTCGCTGCAGCCGGCGCCGATCCCGGCGCCGCCGCCCGTCTTCGCGCCCGCGGCGCCCGCGCCGCCCGTCGTCTCCGACGCGGCGATCGAAGAGGCGGTCCGCCGCGTGCTCGCCAGCATGACCGAGGACCAGGTGCGCCGGATCGTCGCGGAGACCGCCGAGCGCCTCGTCCGCGAAGAAATCGAACGCATCAAAGCCAGGCCGGAGTAAGCCACTCGTTGTGACGCCCCGCGTTCCAGACAAACCAGCGCTCGAAGGCCTCGAAGCCAGATGGCAGGCTCGATGGGAGGCCGACGGCACGTACGCGTTCGACCGCCACGCGCCGCGCCCAGCCGTCTACTCGATCGACACGCCGCCGCCGACCGTCAGCGGGTCGCTCCACGTCGGCCACGTCTTCTCGTTCACGCACACCGACGTGATCGCGCGGTTTCAACGCATGCGCGGCAAGGCCGTGTTCTACCCGATGGGGTGGGACGACAACGGCCTGCCGACCGAGCGGCGCGTCCAGAACTACTACGGCGTGCGGTGCGATCCGTCGCTGCCGTACGATGCGGCGTTTGCGCCGCCGGCCAAGCCGCCTGCGCACCCGATCTCGATCTCGCGGCCGAACTTCGTCGACCTCTGCGTCGCGCTCACGGGCGAGGATGAGAAAGCGTTCGAGGCGCTGTGGCGCCACCTGGGCTTGTCGGTGGACTGGTCGTTGACGTACGCGACGATCGGGCGCGACGCCCGATGGGTGTCGCAGCGATCGTTCCTGCGGCTGCTCGACCGCGGCGTGGCCTATCAGCTCGAGGCGCCCACGCTCTGGGACGTGGACTTCCGGACCGCCGTTGCACAGGCCGAGCTGGAGGACCGCGAGATGCCGGGCGCGTACCATCGCATCCGGTTCGCCCGCGAGGACGGCGAGGGCGCGGTCGAGATCGACACGACGCGCCCCGAGCTGCTGCCGGCCTGCGTCGCGCTCGTTGCCCATCCCGACGACGAGCGGTACCGCCCGCTGTTCGGCCATCGCGTCTTCACCCCGCTGTTCGAGGTGCCGGTACCGGTGCACCCGCATCCGCTGGCGGATCCGGAGAAGGGCACCGGCATCGCGATGATCTGCACGTTCGGCGACGTCACCGACGTGACCTGGTGGCGCGAGCTGGCGCTGCCGGTCCGCGCGGTGCTGCAGGCCGACGGGCGGCTGCGCCCGGTCCAGTGGGGGCTCGACGTCTGGGACTCGCGTGAGCCGGAGCAGGCGCAGCAACACTACGACGCGCTCGCCGGCCTGCCGGTCACGCGCGCTCGCACGCGGATCGTCGAGCTCCTGCGCGAGCGCGGCGATTTGCTGGGCGAGCCGCGGCCGATCACCCACCACGTCAAGTTTTTCGAGAAGGGGGACCGTCCGCTCGAGATCATCACGAGCCGCCAGTGGTTCATCCGGAGCATGGACGTTCGCGAGACGCTCCTCTCGCGCGGGCGCGAGCTGCAGTGGGTGCCGCGGCACATGGCGGCCCGCTACGAGAACTGGGTCAACGGCCTGAACGGCGATTGGTGCGTGAGCCGCCAGCGCTTCTTCGGCGTGCCGTTCCCCGTCTGGTACAAGGTCCGCCAGGACGGCACGGTGGACTACGAGGCGCGGCTCGTCCCGCGCGAGGCGCAGTTGCCCGTCGATCCGTCGACGGACGTGCCCGACGGCTACCGCGCCGATCAACGCGGCACGCCGGGCGGATTCATCGGCGATCCGGACGTCATGGACACGTGGGCGACCTCGTCGCTGACGCCCTTCATCGTGTGCGGATGGGGCCGCGACGAGGACCTGTGGCGCCGCACGTTCCCGATGGACCTGCGCCCGCAGGCCCACGACATCATCCGCACCTGGCTCTTCTCGACCGTGCTGCGCTCGGAGCTCGAGGCGGGCGCGCTGCCGTGGAAAACCGCCGCCATCTCGGGATGGGTGCTCGATCCCGATCGCAAGAAGATGTCGAAGTCCAAGGGCAACGTCGTGACGCCGATGGCGCTGCTCGACGAGCACGGATCCGACGCGGTGCGCTACTGGGCGGCGCGCGGCGGGCCCGGTGTCGACACGGCGTTCGAGCCCGGGCAGATGAAGATCGGCCGCCGGCTCGCGATCAAGGTGCTGAACGCCGCCAAGTTCGTGCTGTCCAAGACCGAGCCGTCCGGGCCGGTCGACGACCCGCTGGATCGCTCGATGCTCGCCGCCCTCGCGGCCGTGGTGCAGTCGGCCACCTCGTCGCTCGAGGCGTACGACTACGCGGCGGCGCTCAGGGACATCGAGGCGTTCTTCTGGAGCTTCTGCGACGACTACATCGAGCTGTCGAAGCGCCGGCGAGCGCGCGACGATGGCGCGGCAGCCTCGGCGAGTGCCGCGGCTCAGCGCGCGCTCTCGGTCATGCTCCGGCTGTTCGCGCCGTTCCTGCCGTTCGTGACCGAAGAGGTCTGGTCCTGGTGGCAGGAAGGGTCGGTGCACCGTGCCGCGTGGCCCGCGATCGAGGATCTCGGCGTCGAAGGCTCCGACGACGGGCGCCTGTATGCCGATGCCAGGCACGTGACCGCCGCGATACGCCATCACCGGTCGACGGCGGGCCTGGGATTCAATACGCGCGTGAGAATCGAAGGGCTGGCGTTGGAGAGCGGGCGGTGGGAGCAGCACTGGCCGCTCCTCTCGCGGGACGTGCTCGACGGCAACAACGTTGAATCGGCAGACGTCGTCTTTGGACGCGTGCCGTCGATCGCCATGACGCTCGTGCCCGTCGTCAACGCCTGACGCGCACGGCCGCCGTGACGCGTACGTTCGATCCGCTACCTGGCGATCTCGCGTCGGCGATCGCACGCGACGCCGAGCGCCTCGGTCGATTCGCCCGCCTGCATTTCCTCGCTGAGACGGCATCGACCAACGACGTGGCGCTCGCGCTCGCCCTCGAGGGCGCGCCGGAAGGGACGGCCGTGATGGCCGACGAGCAGCGCGCCGGCCGCGGCCGCCGCGGCCACGAGTGGTTCTCGCCGGCCGGCGCCGGCGTGTACCTTTCGGTCGTCGTCCGGCCGAGCGGTTCCCGTGGCGCTCCGCCGCTCGTGACGCTGGCCGCCGGGGTGGCGGCCGCCAGCGCGGTGCGGAACACGACGGCGCTGCCGGCCGAGCTGAAGTGGCCGAACGACGTGGTGATCGGACGTCCGTGGCGCAAGCTCGGCGGCATCCTCACGGAAGCGAGCGGCACGGGCGATCGCGTCGACGCCGTCGTGATCGGCATCGGCCTCAATCTCCTGAAGGCCAGCTATCCAATGGAGCTCGCCGACCGCGCGACGTCGATCGAGATGGAGCTGGGCCGGCCCGTCGAACGGGCGCCGCTCGTCGTCGCGCTGCTCGAGGCGCTGCGTGTGGAGATCGACCGCCTGCACGCCGAGGATCACGAGAGCATCCGCCGCGCCTGGCGCGCGCTGGCGCGCGCCGGGCTGTCGGGCGCGCCGGTGCGCTGGCGCGAGCGCGGCGAGCTTCGTCACGGCCGCGCGCGTGACATCGACGCAGACGGCGCGCTGCTCGTCGAGGCGCATGGCACACTGGAGCGCGTGATTGGCGGCGACGTGCACTGGGACGGGCTGTCTCGTGACTGACCGATCCACGCCCGAGCAGGGGTCGGCCGTCGATGTCGGCGAGTACTGCCGCGCCCTCGAGGCGCACCTGACTCGCGTCAACGACGGGCAGATCATCCGCATCGTCGGGCCGGCGTTCGAGCTGGCGCGTGGGTGGGCGCGCGAAGGGATTCCTCTGAGCATCGTCTGCCACGGGATCGATCGCAAGGCCGAACGGCACAACGCCGGACAGGCTCGGCGGGCGCTGCGGCTCGAGTTCTGCGAAGCCGACGTGATCGCCACCTACGAGCGGTGGCGGCGGGCCATCGGCCTGCGACGGTCGTCGCTGCCATCGACGAACGAGCCGGTCGCCGATGACGACGCCGCAGAGCCGGAACGGCGATCCGGATCGGTGACCCGTCAGCTCGATCGGGCGATGGATCGGCTCTCCCGTGTGGCGGGCCGGCTCGATCGCTCGGAAGCCTTTCGCGAGGCGGTCACCGGCGTGTGCCAGGATCTGTCGACGTTGCGCGAGGCCGTACGGGGCAGCCGCGGCGCCGCGCGTGCGGCACTGCTGGCGCGCCTGCCGGCGATCGACGAGGCGGTGCTCGCCGCCGCGCGGGCGGAAGTCGGGGAGGAGAGCGTGCGCGCGCTCGGGGAGCTGGCCGCCGGCGAGTTGGCGCCGTTCCGGGGACGCCTGACGCCGGCGGCGTGGGATCAGAGCGTCGCGATCAGCACGAGCCGGCTCCTGCGCGACCAGCTCGATCTGCCGACGATCCACGAGCCGTGAAGATCCTCGAGCTGCGCGTCGAGCGGGCCGTCGCGGGCGGACGGATGCTCGCGCGCCACGACGGCATGGCCGTCCTCGTCGCCGGCGCGATTCCCGGCGAGCGCGTCCGGGCGGAAGTGGAGCGATCGACGCGGTCGATGGTGTGGGCCCGGACCATCGAGGTGATCGAGGCGGCGCCGTCGCGCCGCGAGCCCGCCGGCGATCCCGCGTGTGGCGGGCTCGACTACGCGCACATCGGCTACGCGGAACAGCGTCGCTGCAAGGCGGAGCTCATCGCCGACGCGCTGCGCCGGATCGGCCGCGTCGAGCTCGACGAGCCGGTCGACGTCGCGGCCTCGCACGAGACGGGGTATCGGCTGCGGGCGCGGTTGCACGTTCGCGGCCGCCGCGCCGGCTTCTTTCGCGAGGGCACCCACGAGCTATGTGATGCCGGCGCGACCGGACAGATGCGCGCCGACACGATGGCGGCCATCCTCCGCGCGATGGACTGGCTCGGCGATCACGCCGACGACGTCTCGGAGATCGTGGTGTCGGAGAACATCGCGGCAACCGAGCGCGTCCTGCACCTGACGCCGCGGCCGGACCGCGACCTCGCGTCGTTGCCGCCCCCGGACGCCATCGCGGGGCTGACCGGCATGACGACAATCGTGCGCGGCCGGTTGCAGATCCTGGCCGGGCGCGCCGAGGTGGCCGACACCGCGACGGACCTGTTCGGGCCGGACGCTCCGGTGCCGGCCGCGACGCGCTGGACGCGCCGAAGCACATCCTTCTTCCAGGCCAACCGCTATCTCGTCGGCGCGCTCGTCGGGCACGTGCTGGCATCGACGCCGGGCGCGCGCGTCGCCGATCTCTACGCCGGCGTCGGCCTCTTCGCCACGGCGTTTGGCGCATCCGGCCGCGAGGTCATCGCTGTCGAAGGCGAAGCGAGTGCGGCCGGCGACCTGCAGACGAATGCGGCGCCGTGGCCCCCGTTGCGCATGGTGCACGGCGCCGTCGAGCGTGCGATCGCCCGGCTCGAGGTGTGGAAGCCCGACGCCGTGGTGCTCGACCCGCCGCGCACCGGAGCCGGCGGCGAAGCCCTCGCCGGCATCGTCGGGCTCGGCGCCGCGCGGATCGTATACGTCTCCTGCGATCCGCCAACGCTCGCGCGCGACACGGCCAGGCTCGTCAGCGCCGGCTACGTCCTGCGTTCGGCGCGCGCGTTCGATCTCTTTCCGAACACCGCTCACGTCGAGACCGTCGTCGTGTTCGATGCGACGTCGAGAGCCCGTTGACAGCGCGAGCGCGCTGCGGTGACCTCAGCCTCCTCTGATCGTGGTGCGGTCGTGTAGGGACGAACCACGCGGTGGAAAGTCTCGAGCGCCGTTGTCGTCCGATCTGACGCCTTCGTGCTCACTCTGGTCGATGGCGTGTCGCGCCGGCTGTGCCGTGAGCCAGCACACGGTATCGCCACTCTGCTGGTGATCGAAGACGACATGGACGGCGAAGGCTGGCGACCAGTGGTCGATGGGAACGCCAGGGGCCAACGCGGCCGCGAGCAGCAGCCCGCCTGGGCGCAGCATCGAATGGATGTTCGCGAGCGCCAAGGCTTGTTCTATCGGCGCGAAGGACGCGAACGCGTTCGTGGCGACGACGAGATTGAATGATGCATCCGATGCGCCGCTCGAGGGACGTTCGAGCACGACGTTCAGGTCCGCGGCTCGAAGCGACTGGACGATGGCTGGGGTGACGCGAACGGCACGGGCACGGAGGCCGTCCATGCCGTCCGGCGGACGCCCGGGCGCCACGTCGGCGCCGATCCAGTTGCCGGCGCGTTGCCAATAGGCGACGAGGCCGGGTTGCCAGGCGTGCGACGGTGTGTCCGGAGGAAGCGGGAGGTGCAGCCGATAGGAGGCGCCCCGCTGTACGACGGCCTGCACCGCCGCCACGTGATCCAGCACGCGCGGGTCGACGTCGTAGATCGTCAACTCCAGCCGATCTGGATGTGCCAAGCCGACACGCACCAGCGAATCCGCCAGCGTGAACGGTTGGAGGGTCTGCTCGGGATAGAAGTCGCGCGCATGACCGTCATCCCGGAACTCGAGGCCCGGCCCGACGACCGCGACGCGGCGGATGCTCTGGCGATCGACGAGGCGGTGCATCACGAGATCGTTCAACGCGCGCTCGACCACGTAGGCCGAGAGGAGCGGCGGAAAGGCTGTCGCGGCGGCTGGAGGTGCGCCCGTCGAACGTGAGGATGCCGCAGTTCGCGCGGCGGCGAACGACGTTCCGGAGAAGCCGAGGCTCAGGATCGCGTCAGGCTCGTGGCGCGCGCCACGTGCGCGAATCTCGGCGTCGCGCGCGGCCACCCAGGTGGCCCAGCGCGCATCCGCTACCGGACCGGGCTCGCCTGCGAATGCGAATGGCAGCGGCGTTCCCAGCGCGCGGAAGACCGGTTCAGCCTCGGCGAAGGGAGTGATGGCCTTCGATGCGTCGCCTGGCGAGGCCGGCCAGAACGCCTGGCCGAGCAGTGCCGCCCCGGCGACGCCCGTCATCGTCGTCATGAGAAGAAGGCGCGCGCGCCGCGCGAAGAAGCCTCGCGCGCCGGAGCCGAAGAGGTGACGTCCGTCGTGCCGGCTGCGCATTCGCGTGCAGATGCGGCAACAGGCGTGCCACTGAGATCGCGTCGGAAACGGCCCGGCGCGGCGCGCCGCTTACCTGCTGGGTAACCGGACGCCGTCCTCACGTAAGGCCGCTGCAGTCCGGCTAGGATGTGTGGGGGCCGCCGGTGCGGCCGGATCTCGCCACTAACGCGCCGAAAGGATCGCCGTGTGTAACGACAGGAGCCGCTCGTGACCGCCAATCCGCTGCTCGCGCCGTGGGCCGGCCCGTACGGCGGGGTGCCGCCGTGGGATCGCATGCAGGCCGAGGATTTTCCGGCGGCGCTCGGCGCGGCGCTGGTCGAGGAGCGGGCGGAGATCGATGCGATCGTCTCGAACCCCGCGCCCGCCTCGTTCGACAACACGATCGCGGCGCTCGAGCGCAGCGGGCGCACGCGCGACCGCGTCGAGCGCATGTTCTCGGTGGCGCGCGAGAGCGTCACCGACGAGGCGATCCAGGCGATCGAGCGCGAGTGGCAGCCGAAGCTCGCGGCCGCTGCCGACGCGATTCTGTTGAACGCCGCGCTCTTCGCGCGCATCGACGCCGTGCACCGCGCGGCGAACGAGGCCGGCCTCGCGCAGGATCAGCGCCGAGTGGCCGCCTGGCTGCACGACGTGTTCGTACGCCACGGCGCGCGGCTCGGCTCGGCGGAGAAGGCGCAGCTCGCCGCGATCAACCAGGAGCTTGCGAGCCTGTTCTCGACCTTCCGCCAGCACGTTCTGGCGGACGAGAACAGTTGGACCGTGCTGGGCTCGCGCGACGATCTGGCCGGTCTGCCGGAGGCGTTCGTCGAGACGCTGGCGGCCGCGGCCGCCGACCGCGGGCTGGACGGGCGGTGGGTGGTCGTCAACACGCGATCGAGCGTCGACCCGTTTCTGACCGCCTCGACGCGACGCGATCTGCGAGCGCAGGTCTGGCGCGCGTTCAAGCAGCGCGGCGACACCGGCAATGCGTACGACACGAACGCGACGATCGCCCGCATCGTCCGCCTGCGCGCCCACCGGGCCCGGCTGCTCGGCTTCGCGTCGCACGCGCACTGGCGGATGGCCGATACGATGGCCCGGACGCCCGATGCCGCGCGCGCGCTGATGATGCGCGTCTGGCCGGCGGCGGTGCGGCGCGTGCACGAGGAGCTGGCCGACATGACGGCGGTGGCGCAGGACGAAGGCGCGCCGCTGCCGCTCGAGCCGTGGGACTACCTCCACTTCGCCGAGAAAGTACGGCAATCTCGCTACGCCCTGGACCAGGCGGCGATCACGCCGTACTTCGAGCTGGATCAGATGGTCGCGGCGGCATTGTGGTCCGCCGAGCGGCGGTACGGCCTCGTCTTCGCCGAGATCACGGGCCAGGTGCCGGTGTTCCATCCGGAGGTCCGCGTGTGGGAGGTCCGCGACGCGGAGACCGGCGCGCATCGTGGCGTGTTCTATCTCGACAACTTCGCCCGGCCGGGCAAGCGATCCGGCGCCTGGGCGTCCGAGTACCGCGAGCAGCATCGGCTCGACGGTCCGGTGGCGCCGCTCGTCTCGAACAACAACAACTTCGTCAAGGCGCCGGCCGGGGAGCCGACGCTGCTCTCGCTCGACGACGTCCGGACGCTGTTCCACGAGTTCGGGCACGCGCTGCACTCGTTGCTGCAGGACGTGCGCTATCCCAGCCTCGGCACGACGCCGCGTGATTTCGTCGAGTTCCCGTCGCAGATCAACGAGCACTGGGTGCTGACGCGCGACGTGCTCGACCGCTTCGCGCGGCACTGCCGCACGGGGGATCCGATGCCCGACGCGCTCGTCGAGAAGATCGCGCGCGCCGGCAAGTTCAACCAGGGCTACGCCACGATCGAGTACCTGGCCGCCGCCATCGTCGACATGGACCTCCACACGCGGCCCGACGGGGTGGCCGATCCGCCGAGCTTCGAGCGAGACGCGCTCGCTAGGCTCGGCATGCCGCGCGAGATCGCGCTGCGCCACCGGCTGCCGCACTTCGATCATCTGTTCGGCAGCGACAGCTACTCGGCCGGCTACTACAGCTATCTTTGGTCCGACGTGATGGCTGCCGACACGTGGCGCGCGTTCGAGACCGCACCCGGTGGTCCGTGGGACGAGGCGCTGCTCGGCCGGATGCGCGAGCACCTGCTGTCGAACGGCAACGCCACCGATCGCGCCGAGGCCTACCGCGCGTTCCTTGGACGGGATCCCGACGTCGCCGCCCTGTTCGAGGAGCGCGGCTTCCCGATTCCTTGATCGGGCCGCGATACGATGCGGGCGTGAAGATCCTCAGCGCCGAGCTCGTCGCCACCGCGGGGGCCGATCGGTCGACAGTACGCGGCATTCGCGATGAGCCGGCACAGATCGCCTTCGTCGGGCGGTCGAACGTCGGCAAGTCCAGCCTGCTGAACGCGCTCGCGCGACGGAAGATCGCGCGGACGAGCGCGGCGCCCGGCAAGACTCGTACGGCCAACACGTACCATCTCGTCCTCGAGGGCGGTCCGGGAGGTCCGGGACGCTGGTCGACGTACCTCGTCGATCTCCCTGGCTACGGCTACGCGCGTGGCGGCGACGATGCGGCCGGTGAGCTGGCGGCCGTCGCGGACGCGTTCTTTCGTGGCTGGCGGGTCAGGCACACCGATCCGCGGCGTTGTCCCGGCGTCGTCTTCCTCCTGGTGGATGCGCGCCATCCAGGACTGCGTTCGGATCTCGACGCCTATGGCTGGCTGGCCGGCGCCGCTGGCCCGGTCGCGGTGGTGGCCACGAAGGTCGACAAGCTGTCGCGAGCGGAGCGCACCCGGCACTTGCAGCAGATCGAGCGCGCGATCGGCCTCGCGCCCGTTCCTGTCTCGTCGGTCACGGGAGAGGGGCTCGACGAACTGTGGAAGCTCATCGCAGCGGCCGCACGGACGTGACGGGCGCTCGACGGCGACGTGCTTGTCGTATTTCTGAGTTGTGGGTCGTGATTCCGAGCCCATCTCGATACGGTGCTGCTCGAGGCTCGCCACTCAACGCCCGCACTCAAAACTCAGAGTTGCTGGAGCTCTGAATCCATGCCTCGGTCCGCGCCCAAAGCTCGCGCGCGAGCGATGGGTCCGCGGCGGCACGGCTCGGCGACTTCGGCGCCCGCTTGTCGTAGTACAAGCCCGTCTCCCTGGCGAGCGCCGGCGCCGTGGCGCAGTACACCGAGGTGTCGGCGCCGCGGTCCGAGCTGATCATCGGCCACGTGATCAGCTTGCGTACCGGCCAGTAGACGCCGCGCCACAGATCGGACGCGACCACGCCGGGATGGACGGCGTACGTCGTGACGCCCGTGCCGCCGAGCCGCCGGCCCAGTTCGACGCTGAACAGCACGTTCGCGAGCTTCGACGCGGCGTACTCGCGGTATCCGAGCCGCGAGCGTGTGGGCAGCCGCACGGCCGACCAGTCGAAGCCGCGCACGCCGTAGTGCGCATGGCTCGCGACGGTGACGACGCGGGAGGGCGCGGACGCACGGAGGAAATCGACGAGCAGCGCCGTGAGCAGGAAATGGCCGACGTGGTTCACGCCGAATGCCTGCTCGAAACCCGACGCCGTCCGCTCGCCGCGGTGTGGCACGGTGCCCGCGTTGTTGATCAGCACGTGCAGCGAGGAGGCTCGCGCGACCACGGCCGTGGCGCACGCTCGAATCGACTCGGCGTTGCCGAGATCGAGCACGAGCGGGTCGACGTCCGGGTTGCGGGTCGCGCGGCGCACGTCGGCAGCGGCGCGCTCGATCGACTCGGCGTGCCGGCCGGTGATGAGCACGCGGAATCCCGAGGCAGCGAGTTGGCGCGCGGTGGCGAGGCCGATCCCGGTATTCGCACCGGTGACGAGCGCGCTCGGGCGCTCGTTCACCGCCGGCGAGGCAGACACGGCGCGAGCATAGCATTCGCGCGGCTGCAGCCATGCGCGCGGACGTCTGACGCTGAACGTGGCGGTCGTCGACAGCATCGTCGCTCGAGCGCACCCACGCGTTGGCGACCGGCGACGACGCACCGGTTGGCGTGCGGACGTTTGATCTCGATGCCTCGGCGTACGCGCATGATGACCGCGGCTGGGGCCGCGCTCGTGCCGCTGCTCTTCCGCGACTCTGGTCGCAGGCGACGCGTGTCGGCCACCCGCACGCGGCGCCCTGCCGTGGCCGGCCTATAATCGCGCGGCCGTCATGACGCTGTTCGCGCGGGTTCGTCCGCGTCCCGTCGGCCGCTCCACGTGGTGGTTGCGGCCGATCGCCTGGCTGGCGCCGGCTTTGACGCTTGGCGCCATCGGTGCGTGCGCCTCGCGCGCGCCGGCGGCCGCGGCCGTCGCGGTGCCCGAGCGTGCCGACCGGCCGTCGCCGGCAGCCGCGCTCGACGTCAGCGCCGACGCGTGGCGCCTCCACAGGGAGGCGATCGTCGTCGATACCCACGTCGACACGACGCAACGTCTGCTGTTCGACGCGGCGTTCGATCTCGGCGTGCGCCACGCCGACGGCCATCTGGACATTCCCCGGATGCGCGACGGCGGGCTGGACGCCGCGTTCTTCTCGATCTGGGTGCCGGCGAGCGTGCCGGCGCCGGATGCGGTGCGCCGCGCGCTGGCGCTCGTCGACCGGACGCGCGAGACCGTCCGGACGCACGCCCGCGATCTCGAGCTCGCCACGTCGGCGGCCGGCGTGCGCGAGGCCGTGCGACGCGGGAAGATCGCCGTCCTGCTGGGGCTCGAGGGCGGGCACATGATCGACGGCGATCTCGGCCTGCTTCGCACGTTCGCCGCGCTGGGCGTCCGCTACCTGACGCTCACGCACTCGGCCGGCACGCCGTGGGCCGGCTCGTCGGGCGACGCCGCGCCGCGCGGCTTGACGCCGTTCGGACGCGACGTCGTGCGGGAGTTGAATCGGCTCGGCGTGATGGTCGACGTCTCGCACGTCTCGGACGAGACGTTCTACGACGTCATCGCGACGACGCAGGCGCCGGTGCTCGCCTCGCATTCGTCGGCCCGCGCCCTCGTGAACCACGCGCGCAACATGACCGACGACATGCTGCGGGCCGTGGCGAAGAATGGCGGTGTCGTGATGGTCGACTTCGTCGTGACGTTCCTGGACGAGCGCTACCGGCAGGCCTTCGCCGCGATGCCGCCGGCCGTGGCGAGCCGGGTTCGCGACCTCGCGCAGCGATGCGGTGCCGACGAGGCCTGCAGCCTCGTCGGCGCCAACCAGATGATCCACGAGCTGATGGCGGCCGGCGCCTTGCCGCCGGTCTCCTGGACCGCCATCGTCGATCACCTCGACCACATCGTCAAAACCGCCGGCATCGACCACGTCGGCATCGGATCGGATTTCGACGGCGCGACGACCCCATTGGGCATGGAGGACGTGACGAAGCTTCCGCGCCTCACCGATGCGCTGCTGCGCCGTGGCTACGCGCCGGAGGCGATTCGCAAGATCCTCGGCGGCAACGTGCTTCGCGTCATGGCGGACGTCGACGCGATCGGCCGGCGGTCGTCGGAGCGGTGACGTGCGACGTTTCTTGACGCCCGGGGTCATCGCGCTCGTCGCGCTGGCGATGCCACCGGCGCGCGGCGCGTCGGTGCCGTTCCGCGCGTCGCGCGGCATGGTGATCTCGGCCAACGCGGCAGCGTCCGCCATCGGCGCCGGCGTCCTTCGGGACGGCGGCAACGCCGTGGACGCCGCGGTCGCGACGGCGTTCGCGCTGGCAGTCGTCCATCCGGCGGCCGGCAACATCGGCGGCGGCGGGTTCCTGCTCTTCCGTCCGGCGCGGGGCGAACCGGCGGCCTACGACTTCCGGGAGGTCGCGCCGTCGAGCGCGACGCCGACGATGTTTCTGCGGGACGGCGTGTACGACGAGCGCCGCCATCACTGGAGCCACCTCGCGGTCGGCGTGCCCGGCACGGTCGCGGGCCTGCACGCGGCCTGGCGAGCGCACGGCACGCTGGCCTGGCGGCGCCTCGTCATGCCCGCCGTCCGGCTCGCGCGCGACGGGTTCGTCGTCTCGATCGATCTCGCCCGGTCGCTGCGCGCCGTGCTGGACGACATGCAGCCCTATCCAGCGTCGGTCCCGCAGTTCTCGAAACGCGGCGTGCCGTATGAGCCGGGCGACGTGCTCGTTCAGCCCGACCTCGCGAAGACGCTGCAGCGCATCGCGGACCGCGGACCTGCGGGATTCTACGAAGGAGAGACGGCGCGCCTCATCGAGCGGGAAATGCAGCGACAGGGCGGGTTGATCACGCAGGACGACCTGAGAGCGTACCGCGCCCTCGTGCGCCCGGTGCTTCGCGGCGCCTACCGCGGCTACGACGTGCTCACGATGCCGCCCGTGAGCTCCGGCGGCGTGGCGATCATCGAGATGCTGAACGTGCTCGAGGGATACGACCTCGCGCGGATGGGCGCCGGCTCCGCGCAGGCCGTCCATCTGATCGCCGAGAGCATGCGCCGGGCGTTCGCCGACCGCGCCGCCGAGCTCGGCGACCCCGCGTTCAACCCCGTCATGCCGATGGCCCGGCTCGTCTCGAAGGAGTACGCGCGCGGCCTGCGGCGCACCATCGATCCGCTGCGTGCCTCCGTGTCGTCGCCGTCGAGCTTCGAGTGGCCGGCCGTCAGTTCGGAGACGACGCATCTGTCGGTCGTCGACGCGCGCCGCAATGCCGTTGCGCTCACCTACACGCTCGAACAGTCCTACGGGGCGCGGATCGTCGTGCCGGGCGCGGGCTTTCTGCTGAACAACGAGATGGGCGACTTCAACGCGGCGCCGGGCCTGACCATCGACGCCGGCCTCATCGGCACGCCGCCGAACCTCGCCGCGCCGGGCAAGCGCATGCTCTCCAGCATGACGCCCACCATCCTCGCGCGCGACGGCACGCTCTTCATGGTGACCGGCAGTCCGGGCGGCCGCACGATCATCAGCACGGTCCTGCTGACCATCCTGAACGCGGTGGACTTCGGGATGAACGCGCAGGACGCGGTCGACGCCGGACGCCTCCATCATCAGTGGCTTCCCGATCGGCTGACGTACGAGCCACGGGCGTTGTCACCCGACACGGTCGCGCTGCTCGAGGCGCGCGGACATCGGGTCGAGCAGGGCGGCCGTCAAGGCGCCGCCGAAGTGATCGTGTTCGATCGCAACGCCGACGTGCTCGAAGGCGGGCTGGATCGTCGTCAGGCCGACGGCGGCGTGGGGATGCCGTGACGCTCGCGGCTCGCGTGCTCGTCGGGCTCGCGCTCGGCCTGCTGCTCGGCGGCGTTCTCTCGGCCGGCGAGCACGCCGTGACGTCGCCCATTCTGGCAGTGCTGACGCCTATCGGCGCGCTGTTCGTCAATCTGATCCGGATGACGGCGATCCCGCTCGTCGCCTCGATGCTGATCGCCACGCTGGGAGCGATCGCCGGGGCCGATCGTCTCGGCCGCGTGACCGGCCGCGCGCTCGGCTCCGCGACGGCGCTGCTGGCGGTGGCCGCACTGTTCAGCGCGCTCGTGGCCGCACCGATCTTCTCCCGCTTGCCCGGCGACCGTGCGCTGCTCGCCATGGACCGCACGCCCGAAACCACGGCGGAGAGCGCGAGCTTCGCCCGATGGATCGTGGACCTCGTGCCGCAGAACGTCGTGAAGGCCGCGGCGGATGGCGCCGTCCTGCCAATCATCGTCTTCTCCGTGCTGTTCGGACTCGCGCTCGCGCGGCTGGCCGAGCCGGTGCGGCGGCCGCTCGTCGCCGTCGCCGAGGGCGTCGCCGCGACGATGCAGGCCATCGTCGGCTGGATCATGCGAGTCGCTCCGGCGGGCGTCTTCGCGCTGGCGGTGCCGCTCGCCGCGCGACTCGGCGCGTCGGCGGCCGGCGCGGTCCTCGTCTACGTCGGGCTCGTGGTGGCGCTGACGATCGTGGCAATCGCCGTGCTGCTGTACCCGGCCGGCATTCTGGGCAGCCGGATGCCGGTTCGGCGGTTCGCCGCGTACTGCGCGCCGGGCCAGGCAATCGGTTTCGCGTCGCGGTCGTCGCTCGCCGCGCTGCCGGCCATGATCGAGAGCGCGGAGCGCGCCGGCTTGGGCCCGACGGGCGCGCGGTTCCTCCTGCCGCTGCTGGCCTCGGTGTTCCACGTCGGCGCGGCCATTCAACAGACGGTCGCCGTGCTCTTCGTCGCGCGGCTGTCCGATGTGGCGATCGCGCCGTGGGCGATGGTCTCGGTCGTGGCGGCCGTCGTGCTCGCGACCTACGCCGTCCCGAGCGTTCCGGGCGGCAGCATCATCGCGCTCGCGCCGGTCTTCACCGTGGCGGGCGTGCCGATCGAAGGCATCGGCCTGCTGCTCGCGCTCGACACGATTCCGGACATGTTCAGGACGACGGCGAACTTGACCGGGGCGATGGCGCTGGCGGCCGCGCTCGACCCGCCGCCTCGATCAGCCCCGTGAACAACTCGGCGAACCTGCCGGTGCGCCAGTAGTTCTCCGGGTGCCACTGCACGCCGAGACAGAACGGTCCGGACGGCGTCTCGATCGCCTCGACGATACCGTCGGGCGCGACGGCGGAGACCACGAAGCCCGGTGCGACCGTCGCGATGCACTGGTGGTGCCGGCTGTTCACCGGCACGTCTTCGTCGGCCGCCGCACCGAGCAGGGAAGCCAGGCGGGTGTGCTCGGCGATGCGGACGGCGTGCTGGTTCGTCGCCTTCACGCGCGGCGGCTTGGGCCGGCGGTGCACGAGCGTCGTGAGGCCGGACGATGGGATGTCCTGCACGAGCGTGCCGCCGGCGACGACGTTGAGCAACTGCACACCGCGGCAGATGGCCAGCAGCGGCAGGCCGCGATCGCGCGCGGCATGAGTGAGCGCGATCTCGTACGCGTCGCGCGCCTCGTCCACCTGCACGGTGGGATGGCGATCGCGCTCGCCGTAGCATGCAGGATCGACGTCGGCGCCGCCGGTGAGCAGCACGCCGTCGCAGCCGTCGAGCGCGCCGGGCAGCAGATCGACCGCGGGATCGAGCGGACGCGGATCCGCCCCGGCGCGTTGAAGCGCGCGGACGTAGTCGTGCTTCGGCCAGGCGAGGGCGATGACCGGCGCCGGCGGGCCGTGGACGGCCGCGGCTGTCGCGCGGCCGGTCACATGCGCACCGGCACGCCGCAGCCCATGACGTCGAGCGCGGCGGTGAGCTGGCGCTTGACGTACAGCACCGCGGCCGCACGCCAGAGCCGTGCCGCCTCCCGTTCCTCGCGAAGAATTTGCTGGCGGTGGTAGAAGGCGTTGAACGCCTGCGCCACGCCGAACGCGAACTTGGCGACGAGCGACAGCTCGAGCGAACGGATCGCGGCGTCGACCGTGTCGTCGAGGCGGCCGGCTTCGAGCACCACGTTCCACAGTTCGTCCGCATCGTCGCCCGCCGCGATGGCGTCGCGATCGAGATCGGGCAGGCGGCGGACGACGTCGGCGTCGGTGATGCCGTCGCGCTCGGCGAGCTTGGCCAGGATGTTGTTCGCCCGGACGACCGCGTACTGGATGTACGGGCCGGTCTCGCCCTCGAAGCTCAAGGCTTCGTCGATGTCGAAGGCGATGATCTTGTTGCGGGTGAACTTGACGAGGAAGTAGCGGACCGCCGCGGTGGCGATCACCTCGGCCGCGCGCGCGCGATCGTCGGCCGGCAGATCGGGGTTGCGGGACGCGATCTCCTCGGTCGCGCGCGCCGTGAGCCGGTCGAGCAGGTCGTCGGCCTTGACGCCGAGGCCCTTGCGCCCCGAGACCTCGACGAACGGCTTGCCGCTGCTCTCGGTGTCCTCGTAGCCGAGCGTCCGGGCCGTGGCATGGGAGAGCGCGACCATCTCGTACGAGAAGTGGGTCGAGCGCGCGGCCTGTTCGGTGAAGCCGATCGTGTCGAGCGCCTGCTTGAGCAGCTCCTGCAGGTACGACTGGCGCGTGTCGATGACGTTGTAGACCGCCGACGCGCGGCCGAACGACGGCACGCCGGCGCGATCGCGCGGCGTCGAGGTCGTCGCCCAGATGGTGCGGCCGTCGCGCTCCTCGAACGGCCGGTAGTAGAAGTCCTGGCCGAGCAGGCCGAACTTCCAGAACTGGTTGGCGATGTCCTTGCCGACGTAGGTCACGGTGCCGTTCGATCGCACGATGACCTTCTCGCGCTGGTCGGCGTCCGCGTCCGCCTCGTCGGCGTCGCTCGACGCCGCGCCGGCGTCCTCGATCGGCATCACCCAGCATCCTTTCAGCCGGCCGTCGGTCTGCAGGTACACCGCGCCGGTCGCCTTGAGCTGTTCGAACGCCGTCGTCCAGAAGTGCAGCCGCAGGATGTCGCCTTCCCAGGTGAGCAGATCGTAGGCGACGTTCATGCGCGCCATCGTGTCGAGGTGGGCGCGCACGATGCGATCGGCGACGAGGGCCGCCATGTCGGCGAGCGGACTGCCGCCCGCCTCGATGGCGTGGAGCGCATGGCTCCGCGCCTCGAGGTGGGCACGATCCTGCGCGTACCACTCGGTGACGCGCGCGTACAGATCCCAGCAGTAGTAGTCGAAGCGGACGGCGGGATCGGCGATGAGCGCCCTGACGCCCGCGACGTCCCGTCCCTCGAGGGACGAGAAGCCGACCACCACGTCGGCGACCTGCACGCCGGTGTCGTCGATGTAGTTCTGCACTTCGACCGGCCGGCCCTGGAACCGCAGCAGCCGGACGAGCGTGTCGCCCAGCGCCGCGTTGCGGAGGTGGCCGATGTGCGCGGCCTTGTTCGGGTTGATGGCCGTGTGCTCGACGATGATCTTGCCGCCGGTTGCGACGGGCGCGGCATCGGCCGGCGCGAGCCACCGCGCGATCGTGCCCGCGCGCTCGAGGTAGAAGTTGAGATAGCCGTTCGGTGCGGCCTCGACGCGCGCGACGCCGGCAATCGGGCCGAGCGCGCCGGCGATCTCCTGCGCGATCGCGCGCGGCGCCTTTCGCAGTCGGCGAGCCAGCTCGAAGGCGATCGGCACGGCCAGATCGCCGAGGGCGCGACGCGGCGGCGTCTCGATGACGATCGCCGGCAGGTCGGCCGGCGCGAGCGAGAACGTCTGGTGCAGAGCTTGGGTCAGGGCGGCGCGGACGGCCGCATGGACGGGCAGAATCATCGGCCGCCGTATTGTACTCGCGCGTAGTCGGCGGGCGTGTTGACGTTCGCGAGCAGCAGGACCTCGCCGCCGAAGGCGTCCAGCTCGGCCGGGCCGATCTCGCGCATGCGGAGGACGTCGGCGAGCCCGCGAGCCGCCAGCCGGCCAGCGTCGATCGCGGCGTCGACGGCCGCGAGCGCGCTCCGGCGATAGCACGCGATCAGCGGCTCGATCCCGCGAGCGCCGCGGACCCACGCGCCGTCTCCGTCGGCCGCGCGCGCCACGAGCTCGGCGAGCAACGCCTCCGTGACGAACGGCAGATCGCAGGCCAGCACGAGCACGCGATCGCCGCCGGCTGTGGCCAATGCCGTCTCGATGCCGCCGATCGCGCCGAGGCCCGGCCGGCGGTCCGCGTACACCTTCAGACCAAGATCGGCGAAGCGCGCCGGATCGGGCGCGACGACGAAGATTTCGTCAGCCAGCGGTTGCAGGACGCGCAGTTGTCGAACGATGATGGGGTGCCCCTCGACGACGAGGCGGCTCTTGTCGCGGCCGTCGAAGCGGCGGGCGTGCCCGCCCGCGAGGATGGCCGCAGAGGTCGTGCCGGTACCGGACATGGGGCGATCATGACAGACGTCCGAATCGGTCGCCTTCTGGCCGCGTGCCTTCATCAGGCGATCACCGAACGGCTCCCGGACCGGCTCGAGTTCTACGAGCACTGGCTGACGTCCGAGGGGCTGCGCGACGGCACGATCGGCGCCGCGCCGATGCTGGCCGTCATCGGATTCCTGCGCACCGAAGGCGCCGGCTACGACCAGGTCATGCGGCGCGCCGGCGAGTGTGCGGCGGCCTGGACCGTGAGCTCGCTCGCGCCGTTCCGCCGCCGCGCGATCGATTGGCTGCCGCGGCCGTTGCGGCTCCGGCTGGCGCTGCGGCTCGCCGCGTCCGTCGTCCACACGCTCGATCGGACGAGCCGGGCATCGGTGACCGTCAGCGGCACGCGCGCGAGCCTGGAGGTGACGGCGTCGATGTTCTGCGACGTGCGCGGCGTGCAGCCCGCGCCGCTCTGCGCGTTCTACCTGTCGCTCGCCGTCGAGACCCTACGGCAGTTCGCCTTCGATCCCGTCGGCGCGCGGCTCGACCGCTGCCACGCCGTGCAGGGCAGCACCTGCGTCGTGTCGCTCGACCTGGACCGGTCCGCCATCTCGGAGACGGCCGCGGCGGCCTGACGATCGTCTGTGCGGGTGATGGCTCGACGGGTCCTGACGTTCCTGATCGCGATCGTGCTCCTGGCCGCACCGCGCGCCGCCCTCGCGCAGAGCTCGCGCGTGCTCGTCATGCCGTTTGCCGTGGAGGTGTCGCCCGACGCGCCCGGCGGCGCCGGCACGGCGTTCTGGCTCGGCGAAGCCTCGGCGCTCCTGCTGGAGGAACAGCTCGCGCGGCGCGGCATCGGGACCTTGACGCGCGATGAACGCGTCGCCGGCTTCGATCGCCTGCAGTTGCCGATGTCGCCGGCGCTGACGCGCGCGACGATGATCCGCGCCGCGGAGCTGATGGGGGCCTCGCACGTGCTGTTCGGGGACGTGCGCCTTGGCCAGACGCTCGGCGTCCGCGCCCGCGTCGTGGATCTGGCGGCCGGGCAGGAGCGGCTGCCGGCGAGCGACAGCGCGCCGCTCGCCGAGATCTTCACGCTGTTCCGGCGCGTGGCGGATCGCGTCGCAGAGACCGCCGCGCTCCGGCCGCTGCCGGCCTCGCCCTCCGACCTGTCGCCGCTCTCGCTCGAAGCGTTCGAGAACTACGTCAAAGGGCTCGTGGCGGCCACGCCCGCCGCGCAGCAGCGGTTCCTCGAGACGGCCCTGCGGCTGGCGCCTGGCGACCCCCGCGTGCTGCTGGCGCTCTGGAACGTCTACACCGTGCAGGAGCTTCACGAGAAGGCGCTCGCCGTGGCCAACGCCGTGCCGGCAACGTCGTCGTTCGGCCGGAAGGCGCGGTTCGGCGTGGCGCTGTCGCTGGTCGCGCTCAAGAGGCTCGACGGCGCGTACCAGGAACTGTCGACGCTCGCCGCGCAGCGAGGAAGCGCCGCGATCGCGAACGCGCTCGGCATCGTGCAGCTTCGTCGCGGGGCGCCCGCCGGATCCACGCCAGCGAGCGCCTACTTCAAGCGCGCCGTCGACCAGGAGTCCGACAACACGGCGTACCTCTTCAACCTCGGGTATGCGTTCGCGCTCGCCGGCAACGCGACGGAGGCGCTCGCGTGGCTGCGCGAAGCCGTGCGCTTCGACGCGGCCGACGGCGATGCGCACGTGGTGATGAGCGCGGTGCTGGCGGCGAACGGCCGGCAGGCCGAGGCCCAGCGCGAACTGGAGCTCGCGCGCGTGCTCGGGGCCACCGAGCCGGTCGCGGCTGGACCGCCTTCGCCTCGCATCCCGCGCAACCTGGAGCGATTGATCGATCAGCTCGACGTGAAGCCGTCGCGCGCCGTCGCGGCCGCCGCGCCGGCCCAACGCGATCAGCAGGAGACCGCGGCATTCCTCCTCGCGCGCGCGAAGACGTTGATCGCGCAGAAGGACGATCGGCGGGCGATGGCCGAGCTCCGCCGCGCGATCTACCTCGCGCCCTATCAGGACGAGCCGCACCTGCTGCTCGGCCAGCTCTACCGGCGCGCCGGCCAGGTGTCCGACGCGATCGACGAGTTCAAAGTGGCCGTCTGGGCGCGCGAGTCTGCGGAAGCGCACGTGGCGCTCGGCGAGGCGCTCTTCGACGCAGGCGAGAAGGAGGCGGCGCGCAAGGCGGCCGATCGGGCGCTCGTGCTCTCGCCCGGATCCGCCGCCGCGAGAGCACTCCTCGAGCGAATCGGCGGATGACGCCGTGTTAACATCTGCGCGAGCCATGTCGGATCAGCCGGTCCGCGAGATCCAGCTCGGCGGCAAACAGCTCGTGTTCCTGTTCATGGCGTCCGTCGTGGTGGCGGTCGCCATCTTCCTGCTGGGCGTCTCGGTCGGGCGCGGCGTGCGGACGGCGTCCGCCGACGCCGCGGCATCGCCGACCGAGGTCGCGCTCAGCCAGTCGCCTGGCGCGTCCGTCGAGATGCCGCCCGCCACCGAGACGACGCCCGCGGATCTCCAGTATCACGATCAGTTGCAGGGAACGGGGGCTCCGCCGTCCGCCGCGGGTGTCGAGCCTCGGGGCACGTCGTCCGCGCCCACGTCGACGGCAGCGCCGGCGTCGACGGCCGTGAAGCCGGCGGCCGAACCGCCCGCCACGCCGACGGCGCAGCCGGCCACGCCCGCGCCCTCGACCGCCGCGAAGGAATCGACGCCGCCACCGGCCAGCGGCGGCTGGTACGTGCAGGTCAACTCCTTCCGATCGCGCGAGAACGCCGATCGCCAGGCGGCGCAGCTTCGCTCGAAGGGCTACAGCAACGCGGCCGTCGCCGCGATGGCCGGGTTGTATCGCGTGCGGATCGGGCCGTTCGCCGATCGCGCCGACGCCAACCGGATGGCGGCACGGCTCAGCAAGGAAGAAGGGTTCAAACCGTCAGTACAGCCCTAGCACTCCTCTCCGGGGCGCTTCTCGCGATCAGCTTTCCAAAATTCGGTGCACCTGCGTTCGCCTGGGTCGCGCTGGCGCCGCTCATCGTCGCTGTCGTGCTCACCGCACGGCAGGCGCCGCACTCCGCGGTGCGCGTCTTTCTGCTCGGCGTCGCGGCCGGCATGGTCTTCTACTCCGGCACGCTCTACTGGGTCGTCCAGGTCATGGAGGGCTACGGCGGCCTGCCGACGATCGTCTCTGTGGCGATCGGCGGGTTGCTCGCGGCGTATCTCTCGCTCTACGCCGGGCTGTTCGCCCTGCTGCTGCGCGCTGCCGTGCAGCGCTGGGGGACGGCCGGGCTGTGGTGGGCGCCGTGGTTCTGGGTCGCGACCGAGTGGGCGCGATCGACCGTCGGCGGCGGATTTCCCTGGGTGCTCCTCGGGACGTCGCAAACGCCCGTCCTGCCCGTGGCCCAGGCCGCGAGCGTCGTCGGCGTCTACGGCGTGTCGCTGATGATCGCGTTCGTCAGCACGGCGGCCGCGGCCGTGGCCGTGAGCCGCGAGCGCGTGCATCGCCGCGCCGCGGCGGCCGTCGCGATCGGGCTGGTGCTGGCGGTGGCCGCCGGCGCCGCACGCATCCGCACCGAGACGTGGACGACGGTGGGCCGGCCGCTGCGGGTGGGCCTCGTGCAGGGATCGGTGGCGCAGGAGCGCAAGTACGACCCGAAGTTCCGCGACGAGATCGTCCAGCGCTACCTCGATCTGAGCCGCGCGACGATTGCGGCCGGCGCGGCGCTCGTGATCTGGCCCGAGGCGTCGACGCCCTTCTACTTCGATCTGAGCGATGTGCTGTCGGCGCCGATCCGGCAGCTGGCCGTCGAGACGAAGACGCCGTTCCTCATCGGCACCGACGAGTTCACACCGCGGTCGGGCGATTCGCCGGATCGTTACTTCAACTCGGCCGTGCTGCTCGGCCCCGACGGCCGCTCGCACGGCAGCTATCGCAAGATGCAGCTCGTGCCGTTCGGCGAGTACGTGCCGCTCAAGCAGTTGCTGTTCTTCGTCGGGCCGCTCGTGGAGGCCGTGAGCGACTTCTCGGCGGGGGAGTCGGCGGTCGTGTTCGACTCGGCGGGCCGGCGTCTCAGCGTCGCCATCTGCTACGAGTCGGTGTATCCGGGCGTGGCGCGGCAGTTCGTGGCGGCGGGCAGCGAGCTGCTCGCGACGATCACCAACGACGCGTGGTTCGGCCGCTCCTCGGCGGCCTATCAGCACTTCAACCAGGGCGCGATGCGCGCCATCGAGCAGGGCCGCTACGTCGTCCGCGCGGCCAACACCGGCATCACGGGTGCGGTGGACCCCTACGGGCGCGTGCTGGCGCGCACCGATCTCTTCGTTCCGGCGGCCGTGACGGTGGACGTCCGGCTGATCGACGCGCGCACGATCTACAGCCGCTTCGGCGACGTCGTCGTGTGGATTGCGCTCGCCGTGTCCGTTGCGTCGATCGTCGCTGGTCGCGGCCGCGCCGCCGGCGGGCTGTCGCCGCGCGCCGCGCTCCTGTAAGCTGAAACGCCATGACCTTGGACGAGCTGATCCGTACGCACGCCGACCTCACCGCCCGCGCCGCCGATCTTCGGAGGGGACTTTGACGAGGCTCGGCTCCAGCGCGAACTGACCGACATCGAGGCCGAGGTCTCGGCGCCCGACTTCTGGAAGGACGCGGCCAACGCCCAGAAGGTGCTCCAGCGCCGGCGCCGGCTCGATGACGACCGCGCGCTCGCCGAGCAGTTGCGCCGCCAGCTCGACGACGTGGGCGTGCTCGTGGAGTGGGCGCGCCAGGGGGAGGACGTCACGGGCGATCTGGAGCGCGGGCTCGATGTGCTCGCCCGCGACGTGCAGGCGGCCGAGATCCGCACGATGCTCGCCGGGCCGATGGATCGGAAGAACGCCATCGTCACGATCCATCCCGGGGCGGGCGGAACCGAGTCGCAGGACTGGGCCGAGATGCTGCTGCGCATGTACTTGCGCTGGTCCGAGCGCCGCGGCTTCAAGCGCGAGATCATCGACGTGCAGCCGGGCGACGAGGCCGGCATCAAGAGCGCCACGCTGACGATCGTCGGCGACTACGCCTACGGCCTGATGGTGGCGGAAGCCGGCGTGCACCGGCTCGTCCGGATCTCGCCGTTCGACCAGGCGGCACGCCGGCACACGTCCTTCGCGTCCGTGTACGTGTGGCCGGAGCTGCCCGACGACATCGACATCGACATCCCCGAGAAGGACCTGCGCATCGACACGTTCCGATCGAGCGGGGCCGGCGGGCAGCACGTCAACGTCACCGACTCGGCCGTGCGTCTCACGCACCTGCCGACCGGGATCGTCGTCTCCTGCCAGAACGAGCGGTCGCAGCACAAGAACCGCGCGTCGGCGATGAAGGTCCTGCGTGCACGGCTGTACGACATGCGGCTCAAGGAGCAGCAGGCGAAGCTCGAGGCGCTCGGCGGCGAGAAGAAGGACATCGCGTTCGGGAGCCAGATCCGCAGCTATGTGCTCCATCCGTACCAGATGGTCAAGGACCACCGCACGAAGTACCAGGTCGGCGACATCAACCGGGTGCTCGACGGCGACCTCGACGAGTTCATCAAGGCCTATCTGATGAAGCGAGCGCTCGGCAAGCTCGACAGCACCGTGGACGACGAGGACGAGTAGGCGCGGGCTCAGCGCGCGCCGGGCTCGGTGCCGGCGATGAACACTTCGGGGCCGCCGGCCACGTTCACGGTCACGATGTTCTCCGGGCGCGGGAAGGTGGGCGGCTCCGGGCGCGCGGCGCGTTGCCGCTCGACCCAGGACTTCATGATCTCCTGCCAGATCGGCAGCGCGGCGACGGCGCCCGTCTGGTTGTGTCCGATGGGCCGCTTCTGGTCGTAGCCGATCCACACGCCCAGCGTGATGTCCGGATCGAAGCCCATGAACCACGCGTCGGAGTAGTCGTCGGTCGTGCCGGTCTTGCCGCCGAGCGGCCAGTTGAGCGCGCGCGCGGCCTGCGCGGTGCCGTGTTCCACGACGCCCTGCAGCAGGCTCGTCATCACGTACGCCGTGTCGGCGCGCAGGGCCTCGTGGGGCTCGACGCGATGCTGCTCGAGCGTGTTGCCGTCGCGATCGACGACGTCGAGGAGCGCGGTCGGCGCCATGCGGACGCCCTGGTTGGGGAACGCCGTGTAGGCGGAGGCGATCTCCAGCAGCGTCGCTTCGGCCGAGCCGATCGCCACCGACAGGTACTCGGGCAGCGGCGACGTGATGCCCATCTGCCGCGCGACGCGCACGACTTCGCGCGGGCCGAGCGCGGCCATCAGGCGGATCGTCGGGATGTTCCGCGATTCCTCGAGCGCCGCGCGCAGCGTGACCATGCCGTGGTACTCGTGGTCGTAGTTCTGCGGCTGGTACGGCGGCTGGCCTGGACCGGCGTCGAAGCTCGCCGGCGAGTCGTCGATCAGCGAGATCGGCGTGTAGCCGCGGTCGATGGCCGTCGCGTAGACGAACGGTTTGAAGAGCGAACCGACCTGGCGCAGCGCCTGCGTGGCCCGGTTGAACTGGGTCCGCTCGAAGTCCGTGCCGCCTACGAGCGCGAGGAGCTGGCCGGTGCGATTCTCGATCGCGACGACCGCGCCCTCGAGCACTGGCGTCTGCTCGAGCGCGCCGGCGAACGAGGCCGTCTTGTCGTCGACTTTGCCGATCCGCACTTCGATCAGATCGCCGCGCCGGGCGAGCTGCGAGGGCGGCCGGTTCGTCCACTGGTAGCCGGCCTTGGCGATCGTCCCGGCGAACCGGCCGACCCTGACGCGGAGCTCCGCCGGCGTCACCTCCGTCACGACGGCCGGCATCACCTCGGCCGGCATCGGATCGTGCGTCCAGCGCGGGTGGCGGAACGTGTCGATCGACCGCCCATCCTGCAGGACGTTGCGCGACGGCTTGCGATAGCCGCGAAGCTTGTCGAGCCGGCGGATGCCGTTGTCGAGCGCGAGGTTGGCGGCGCGCTGCAGTTCGGCATCGATCCCGGTGTGCACGACGAGCCCGCCCTCGTAGATCGCCTTCGATCCGTAGCGCTCTTCGAGCTGCGTGCGGATGGTCTCGAGGAAGTACGGCGCGATCGACGGCGGCGGCGTGGGGCGCCCGCGGGTGACGATCGGCCGCTTCTTGGCCGCGGCGGCCTCTTCGGCGCGGACGAACCCCTCGTCGGCCATCCGATCGAGCGTGTAGTTGCGCCGCGCGACAGCCGCCGCCATGTTGGTGTACGGGCTCTGGCGGACGTTGCTCTGATGAATGCCGGCGATCATCGCGGCCTCGTCGAGCGTCAGGTCCTTCACCGACTTGCCGAAGTAGAGCTGCGAGGCGGCCTCGACCCCGTAGATGCCGTGCCCCCAGTACATCTTGTTGCAGTACATCGTGAGGATTTCCTCCTTCGTGTACCGCTTCTCGATCTGGATGGCGAGCAGCGCTTCCTTGATCTTGCGCTCCGGCGTGACCTCGTCGGTCAGGAACAGCTTGCGCGCGAGCTGTTGCGTGATCGTGCTGGCGCCGCCGCGTCGCTGGAGCCCGACCGCGCGCCGAAACGCCGTCGCGGCGATGCGCCGCACGTCCACGCCCGGGTGATGGAAGAAATCGCCGTCTTCGGCCGCCACGAGCGCATTGCGGAGCACGACCGGGATCTGGTCGTAGGTGACGACCACGCGGCGCTCGGTGGCGAACTCGCCGACGATGGCACCGTCGCGGCCGAGCACGCGCGTGATGGTGCCGGGCGTGTAGTCGTCGAGCGCCGAAATCTGCGGCAGGTCGCCGACGAACGCGAACAGCACGCCGCCAGCGGTCCCGAACAGCGCGGCCGCGAGGAACAACGCGGCGATACCGACGCCACGAGCCAAGCTTGCCGCGAGACGCATGACTGCCAGTCTACAAGGGCAAAGGGCAAAGGGCAGAGGGCAAAGGTAAAGGGGCGAAGGGGAAAGGAAGGGACGAAGGGGAGAAGGGGAAAGGGAAGGGTGAAGGACGAAGGGTGAAGGGGCAAGGGGTGAAGGGTCAAGGGTGAAGGACGAAGGACGAAGGGCGAAGGGCGAAGGGCGAAGGGCGAAGGGCGAAGGGACCCGCAGCGTTCCCGGGACAGGCCAGAGGAGATCTTGTGCCGCGTGAAGTGGGGCCGGCAAGCAGGCGGGCCTAGGGTTGCGCGTCCGGTCCCGAGGACGGGCTGAGACGGGTTGTTCGTGAGGGCATGGAGGGTGTCGCGGCGGTGACGTCGGCGACGCGACGGTTCAAGGAGGCTCGGACCCGGCGAGCGCCCTCCACCCCAACGACACGAGCCATCGTCGCCGTGCGAACGACGACGTGACCGTTACCGCCACGTCGTCATCGTGATGGCGCAGTGCGCGCGAATCCGAGACGAACGCCCACCGTTCGTCCCCAGCGAGCTGACCGGCAACGACGTCCCGAGCGAGCCGACCGGCAACGACCTGTCGAGCCCGCCGGCCCGACGACCGCGTGCGATATCAGAGCCCTTCTCCCTTTTCCCCTTCGTCCCTTCCTTTTCCCTTCGTCCCTTTACCTTTGCCCTTTGCCCTCTGCCCTTTGCCCTTTGTTCTGGTCAACGCGTCCTCGCCCTGCCGCTCGCGCTTTCGGAACGCGACCCCTGGGCTGGCGAAGACGGAGGCGGGCCTGCTGGAGCGCTGCGAGCGCGCGCGGTGGAGCCGCCGGATGGCCGCGAGGATTCCGCCGATGGGCGTGAGGGCGTCGACGTCGGGCGGCTCGGGGGTTCTGCCGCTGGTCGCGACGGCAGGCTGGACGGCGCGCGGCGGCCGTACTGCGGCCGATCCGTCGACGGCGGCGGTGCCGAAGGCGGTGCGCTCCGGTCGGTGCCGCGCGAGCGACCCATGCGCGGCACTGTCGGTGCGTTCGGCGCGTCGGATCGATCGTCGCCTGCCGCCGCGCCGGGCCGCGCCGCCGGTGTTCGGCTGCCTCCGTAGGCGCCAGACGATGGGAGCGCACGTGCGCGCGGCCGCGCGGAGCTCGTGTCGTCGCCGCCGCGCGGTGGCATCACCTCAGCGGTCGGCGGCGCGGCGCTCGCCGATCGTGCCCGCGGCATCGCCGTCTGGCTCCGCGCGTCGCCACGCACGATGAGGTCGCCGCCGCGCTCACGAGCCGTGGCGGCGCGCGCGGCGCGCGGCGTCGGCGCCCGCAGCGGTCGCAGATCGTCGCGCACCGACGCCGGGCGCACTGGGGCGACGGGACTCGGCGCGAAGCGGTGGTTGTCGACGACGATCGCGCGGGAGTTGGCGAAGCTTCGGGGCGTCGCGTAGCGGGTGCCGAACGAGCGATCGGGCAGCACCGTCCAGCCGCGCGTGCGGTTGTTGTAGATGTTCACCTGCATGATGGAGACGACCGGCCGGTTGTCCCAGCCGAGCGGACACCAGCCGACGTAGCCCGGCGCCGACGCCCATGACACCCACGCCGGCGCCCATCGTCGTCCGGGAATCCAGTACCAGGCGCCTGCCGAGAAGCCCCAGCGGCCGTAGTGGTGCGTCGGCCAGCCCCATCGGCCGCCGCCGACCCAGGTCCAGCCGAACACGCCGACATACGACCAGCCGCCGTCGTAGTACGGCCGCCAGTCGGCCGCCACGCGCGGATACCAGACGTACCCGACATCCTGCTGATACCGCCACCAGCCATCGCGGTCGAAGGCGCCGCTGTAGTAGCGCAGCTCGGCCGGCAGATACTGCGCCGACACGCCGAGCCGGCCGTCGCGCTGGTTGAGCGCCCAGCGCTCGAAGTCGTCCCATGCCGACGCGTTCGCGTACGACGGCAGCGACGGCTCGCTCTGCGCGGTCGCGCGCGCCTCGTAGCCGGCGCGAACGAGCGTGCGCCCTGCGGCGGTCGACAGCTCGGCGCTCCCTCGCATCACGGTGAGCCGGACCTCCGGCGCGTACGCGCTGGCATCGTAGAGATCGAGGCGGTACTCGCCCGGCGAGCCGATGAGCGCCGAGGTACCGGCGGCGTCGACGCGGTAATCCACCGGCGAGGCGCCGCGCGCGATCGTGAGGCGGACGCGTCCGGCCGTCAGCCGCAGCAGCTCGTCGGACAAGAACTCGATGGCGGAGCTCTCGTCGACGTCGAGGACGCTGCCGTCGGCGAACAGCACCTCGACCCGGCCGCGTTTGGTGACGAGCCGATCGCCCGCGAGCAGCGGCATGTTCTCGATCGCGCGCTCGAGCTGGCCGTCCCGCTCGAGCGAGGCGTCGCCCTCGACGACCGACAGGTGCGCTGGAATGGCGTCGGTCCAGTCGGTGTCCGACTCCACGACAGCGTCCATCTGCGCCGCCGCCAGACGAGGCAGGGCGAGCAATGCCAGCAGAACCCCGAAGAAAAGGGGGGCGGCGCGGAAGCGGCGAGCGACGGGCCTGACTCGGTACGAACGAGGCATGGCAGGGCCTCCAAGTCAGACAGGCAATGGCTAGACGGATGATAACAAAACGCTCAGGTCCGTCACCGTGATTTCACGCCGCGGAGCGTTACGGCGCAGTCTGAGCGCGTGGTCGCCTCTCGGCTCATGACTCTATTGACATCAATGCACTCAAGAATCTATCATTTGACTTGCTAAAGTTCGTCCCACGCGGATAAGGGAGTCACGTCATGAGCAAGATCATCGGGATCGACCTGGGAACCACGAATTCGGTTGTGGCCGTCATGGAAGGGGGCGAGCCCGTCGTCATCACCAATGCGGAAGGCGGCCGCCTGACCCCGTCCGTGGTCGGGTTCGCGAAATCAGGGGAGCGGCTGGTCGGCCAGGTCGCCAAGCGGCAGGCCGTCACCAACCCCGAGAACACGGTCTTCTCCATCAAGCGGTTCATCGGCCGCCGGCTCAACGAAGTCAACGAAGAGATGAAGATGGTGCCGTATCGCGTCGTCGCCGACGGCGACCGCGTGGTCGTGCAGATCACGGCCGACGGCGACAAGAAGTACTCGCCCGCGGAAGTCTCGGCGATGGTGCTGCAGAAGCTCAAGCAGGCGGCGGAGGACTACCTCGGCCAGCCGGTCACGAAAGCCGTCATCACCGTCCCGGCGTACTTCAACGACGCGCAGCGGCAGGCGACGAAGGACGCGGGCAAGATCGCCGGCCTCGAGGTGATGCGGATCGTCAACGAGCCAACCGCCGCGGCCCTCGCCTACGGCCTCGACAAGAAGAAGGACGAGACGATTGCCGTCTACGACTTCGGCGGCGGCACGTTCGACATCTCGATCCTCGAGGTCGGCGAAGGGGTCGTCGAGGTGAAGGCGACCAACGGCGACACCCACCTCGGCGGCGACAACCTCGACCAGCGGATCATCGACTGGATCGTCGGCGAGTTCCGCAAGCAGGAAGGCATCGATCTGTCGAAGGACCGGATGGCGCTCCAGCGGCTGAAGGAAGCGGCCGAGAAGGCGAAGATGGAGCTGTCGAGCGTGATGGAGACGGAGATCAACCTGCCGTTCATCTCCGCCGATCAGACCGGGCCCAAGCACCTCGCGATGAAGCTGACGCGGGCGAAGTTCGAGTCGCTCGTGGAGGACCTGCTGCAGAAGACGGTGGGGCCGTGCAAGCAGGCGCTGGCCGACGCCGGGCTGAGCGCGCAGAAGATCGACGAAGTCGTGCTCGTCGGCGGATCCACGCGCATTCCGCGCGTGCAGCAGATCGTCAAGGAGCTGTTCGGCCGCGACCCGCACAAGGGCGTGAACCCCGACGAGGTCGTGGCGGTCGGCGCCGCCGTGCAGGCCGGCGTGCTCTCGGGCGAGGTCAAGGACCTGCTGCTGCTCGACGTGACGCCGCTGTCGCTCGGCATCGAGACGCTCGGCGGCGTGATGACGACGCTCATCCCGCGCAACACGACGATCCCGTCGAAGAAGAGCGAGGTGTTCTCGACCGCGGCCGACGGCCAGACGAGCGTCGAAGTGCACGTGCTCCAGGGCGAGCGCCAGATGGCGCGCGACAACCGCACGCTCGGCAAGTTCCACCTCGACGGCCTCCCGCCCGCGCCGCGCGGCGTGCCGCAGATCGAGGTGACGTTCGACATCGACGCCAACGGCATCGTCAACGTCCAGGCGCGCGACAAGGGCACCGGCAAGGAGCAGAAGATCACGATCACGGCGTCGAGCGGCCTGACGAAGGACGAGGTGGACCGGATGATGCGCGACGCCGAAGCGCACGCGTCGGAGGACAAGACGCGGCGCGAAGAGGTCGAGACGCGCAACCGGGCCGACCAGGCGGTCTACACCGCCGAGAAGTTCGTCAAGGACTCGGGCGACAAGCTGCAGCCGGCGGACCGGATGGCGATCGAGTCGGCGACCAACGACGTGAAGAAGGCGCTCGAGTCGAACGACGCGACGGCGATCAACCGGACGCTCGACGCGCTCATGCAGGCGCAGCAGAAGGCGGCCGAGCGGCTGTACCAGTCGGCGGGTCCGGAGGGTGGGCCGCAGGAGCCGGGCGCGCCCGGCGGCCGCCCGCACGGCAACGGTCACGCCGACGACGTGATCGACGCGGAGATCGTGGACGAGAAGAAGTAGCGGAGTGCGTTGATGGATCTCTACGGCGTCCTCGGCGTTGCGCGGACGGCGTCGGCCGCGGAAGTCGAGCGGGCCTATCGACGGCTCGCCAGGCGCTATCACCCGGGCGTGAACCCGGGTGATCGCGTGTCCGCGGAGATGTACCGGCAGATCCAGCACGCGTACGACGTGCTCGGCGACGCCGGCCGGCGCCGCGAGTACGACGGCGGCGGCCGGCTGGCGCCGGAGCCGGCGCCCGCCGCCGCGACCGTCCGCCTCGAGGGCTTCGACTTCACCGCCGTGGCCGAAGGGTCGCGCGCGGCCACGTTCTCGGAGCTGTTCGCCGACGTCTTCCAGGACGCGGCGCGCGAGGCGGTGGCGCCCTCGCGCGGCGCCGACCTCGAGCTGCCGCTGCGCGTGTCGTTCGAGGAGGCCGCGCGCGGCGGCGCCGTGCCGTTGTCGGTGACGAGGCAGGAGCGCTGCGCCGCGTGCGCCGGGCACGGCCAGGTGCGGCGGCCGCCGGCGCCGTGCCGCGAGTGCGGCGGCACGGGCGTGCGGCGCTGGGCGCGCGGACACCTCGTGTTCACCAAGCCGTGCGACGGCTGCGCGGGCCAGGGACGGATGCTGTGGGATCAGTGCCGGGCGTGCCACGGCCTCGGCACGGTGCCGCGCACCGAGGTCGTCACCATCGCCGTGCCGGCGGGCCTCGAGAGCGGTGCGCGCATCGCGGTGCCGGGTCGCGGGCACGCCGGCGCGCGCGGCGGGCCGACTGGCGACCTCTACGTCACGGTCGACGTCGCCGACCATCCGGTCTTTCGCCGCGCGGGACGCGACCTGCACGTCACCGTGCCGGTCGCGGTCCACGAGGCGGCGCTCGGCGCGCGCGTCGAGGTGCCGACGCTCGACGGCGTCGCGCGGCTGCACATCCCGCCCGGGACGCCCGGCGGACGCCGCCTGCGCCTCCGTGGGCAGGGCATCGGCACCGCGGACGGCGATCGAGGAGACCTCGTGGTCGACGTGCAGATCGTGTTGCCGCCGGATCTCGACGAGGACTCGAAGGCGCTGCTCGAGGAGTTCGGGCGGCGCAACGACGTGGACGTGAGACGTCACCTCTTCAGCCGGCCGTGATGCTGGGGGCGGGCCGGCCTCAACGAGTCGTCATGGCGAACAAACGCGGAACGGGTCGCGGCTACTACATGATCAGCGCCGTGGCCGCCAAGTACAACATCCACCCGCAGACGCTCCGGCTGTACGAGCGCGAGGGGCTTCTGAAGCCGTCGCGCACGGAGGGGAACACGCGGCTCTATTCGGACGAGGACCTGCAGGAGCTCGAGACGATCCTCGCGCTGACGCGCGACCTGGGCGTGAACCTGGCGGGCGTCGAGATCATCCTGAACATGCGGCGGAAGATGGAGCGGATGCAGCGCGAGGTCAACGAGTTCATGCAGTACGTGAAGGGTGAGCTCGCGCGCGGCCTCGGTGACTGGGAGCAGCGGCTGAACACCGCGCTCGTGCCGACGTCGGCGTCGGACCTCGGCGCGGCCGTCGAGCCGCCGGCCGACGCGAACGCGTCGACGCGATAGCGGCGCGGCGGCCGTCTCGGTGCTATCCTGATCGCGCGATGGCGTGCGCACACTGTGACGGCACCGGCTGGCGTCCGGTCGATCGGCCGGACGGTCGCCGCCGCGTCGAGCGCTGCGCCTGCTGGCACGACGCGCAGGCCGCGCGCCAGCTCGAGGCCGCGCGCATTCCGCCGCGCTACGCGCGCTGCGATCTCGATCGGTTCATCCTCTATCCCAACGAACAGCTCGTCTCCGCCGTCGCCCGCGCGAAGCGGTTCGCCGATGCCTTTCCGGCCGTCGCCAAGGGGCTGTGCCTCATCGGGCCGCCCGGCATCGGCAAGACGCACATCGCCGTCGCCGTGCTGCGCCGCGTCGTGCTCGAGCACCGCGCCCGCGGCCTGTTCTACGACGTGCGCGATCTGCTGCGCGTCATCCGCTCCACGTACAACCCCGTCGTCCGCACGGCCGAGATGGACGTGCTGCGGCCCGTGATGGACGCGGAGCTGCTCGTGCTGGACGATCTCGGCGCCGAGAAACCGTCGGAGTGGGTCGAGGAGACCGTCAACCTGATCGTCAACACCCGTTACAACGAGCGGCGGCCCACGATCTTCACGACCAACTACGAGGACGTGCCCGACGAGACGGACGTCAACTCGCTCAAGGCGCGCGTCGGCTTCCGGCTGCACTCGCGCCTGCACGAGATGTGCGAGTTCCTGGAGTACGACGGCGGCGACTTCCGGATGCTGCCCTCGAATGGCGGCCCGGACGACCTGATGACGCTCTGGAAGCAGCAGCAGCGCGGCCGTCGCGGCCTGCCGGCGCGGACCTATCGCCCCGCTCGCGCCGAGCTGCGCGACGATCGCGGCCGCGATCCGCGCGAGCTGCGCTGGCCGGGCGGCAAGGCCGGCACCCGATAACGGGTTGCCGCTCGTCAGCGGATCATTGCTGGGTCTCTATCTCCACATCCCGTTCTGCCAGGCCATCTGCAGCTACTGCAACTTCGCCCGCGGCTTGCAGGACGCGCCGCTGATGCGCCGGTACGTCGCCGCGCTTGCGCGCGAGATCGCCGCCGCCGGCGATGGGCGGCCGGCCGACACGATCTTCTTCGGCGGCGGTACGCCGTCGCTGCTCGAGCCCGCCGAGGTGCGCCGGCTCGTCGACGCGTGTCGCCGCGGCTTCCAGCTCACGCCGGGCGCCGAGGTCACGCTCGAGGCGAACCCGGAGAGCGTCACCGCCGCACGCGTCAGCGGCTGGCTCGACGCCGGCGTCACGCGCCTGAGCGTCGGCGTCCAGTCGTTCGACGACGACGAGCTCCGGCGGCTCGGCCGCGTGCACTCGGCCGCGCGGGCGGCGGAGGCACTGGAGACCGCGCGTCGCGGCGGCGTCGACAACGTCAGCCTCGACCTGATGCTCTGGCTGCCCGGGCAGTCGCGGGCCTCGTGGCTGCGCACCGTCGAGGCGGCGATCGGTGCCGCGCCCGATCACGTGTCGCTGTACCTGCTGGAGCTGTACCCCAACGCGCCGCTGAAAGAGGCGATGGCGCGGGCGCTCCACGCGCCGGGCGCAAACACGGAGGCTCGAACGGCTTGGGCGCAGGCCGCCGACGACGAGGCGGCCGACATGTACCTCGACGGGCTGGCGCGCCTCGACGACGCCGGCTACGAACAGTACGAGATCTCGAACGTCGCGAAGCCGGGACGCGAGAGCCGGCACAACCTCAAGTACTGGCAGAGCGGCGCCTGGCGCGGGTTCGGGTGCGCCGCGCATTCGACCATGGACGGCCGGCGCTGGCGCAACGTGACGGCCGCGGCCGAGTACGTCGATCGGATCGACGCAGGCCGGTCGCCGGCCGTGGACGTGCAGGCGCTCGATCAGCCGGGGCGCGTCGAGGAAGCGCTCTTCATGGGCTTGCGGCTGTCGGCCGGCATCGACGTCGGGTCGTTCGCTGCGCGCTTCGGAGTCGATCCCTGGATGCGCCATCGCGCATCGCTCGCGCCGTACGTCGAGGACGGGCTGATCTGGCAGGAGGGACGGCGATTCGGCCTGACGCGCCGGGGCATGCTCGTCGCCAACGAGATCCTCGTGACTTTTGTCTGAAAGCCGCGGGCCCACTTCCCGGTAGTGACGGGCCGACGGTGTACGATATGGTAGTCGGGCTTTTGTTGCGATAGCCCAGGAGGGCGGGAGGCATTTCATGATGTTGTCGGGTTTCGCGCGGGCCAGAGGTCGGCGCATGTTGGCGGCTGTAGCGCTCGCGGCTGTGGTGGGGACGGGAACGGCCTGGGCGCAGGGACAGGCCGCGCCGGCATCGGCGCCGGCGCAACCGGCAGAGGATCCGTTCAAGTTCGACAAGACGGGCGCGGGCGTGATGATCTTCACGGTCAAGCCCGAAGCGGTGGCCGAGTTCGACCGGATCTGGTCCGAGGTCAAGAAGAGAACGGCTGCCAGCGCCGACGAGAACCTCAAGGCGCTCGGCGCGAGTTTGAACATCTACAAGTTCGCCGTCGGTGCGCCGGAAGGGCAGACGTACGTCCTCACTGCCGATCCCGCATCCAAGACGCTGAGCTACAGCCTGTCGCCGTTTCTCCTGTTCGAGTCGAAGCTGTTCAGCCGCGAGGAAGGTGACGCGGCGATCAACAAGATCAAGGACTCGATTGCGCAGTTGAACGCGATTGCGGTGACGAAGATTCAGTAGACGTTGGACGCTGCGAAGGGGAGGGACGCCAGCACCTGCGTGGCGTCCCATTCGCGTTTTTGGGGGCCTGATGCGCCACGTCCCGAACGCGGCGATCGTGTGCTGTGCGGTCTTCGTCCTGCTCGGCACCGAGCCTTCCCGGGCGCAGGAGCGGCCGGCGCCAGCCGCCCCGGCAAGGTCCGACTACGTGTTCTCGACCGGCGCGGGCGTTCTCGTCTTTCACGTGCGGCCCGAACGCGCGCAGGAGTTCGAGAGCGTCATCCGCCGGCTGTCGCAGGTCCTCGCGTCTTCCACCGATCCCGTGCGGCGCCAACAGGCGGGCAGTTGGCGGATGTTCCGTGCCGTCGAGACGACGCAGGACGCCGCACTCTACGTCTTCGTCTTCGATCCCGCGGTGACGACGGCCGACTACGATCCCGTGCGCATCCTGGCGGAAGCGGCGCCCGCCGAGGCGCAGGTGCAGTACGAGATCCTGCGAGCCGCCGTGATCAAGGTCGAGAAGTTGGCCTTGGCGCCGGTGCAGTAGCGCCCCGTCGTCTGCCGCTGCGGCAGACATCTGGCCCTGACGTGTAACGGCGTGCCGCGTCCGAGATCGCGTCGCCGGGCGTCGAGTCACGAGCGCGCGCGGCGACGCGGCCCGACGCTGGCCGCTCACCAAGGACGTCTGAAGAGTCCCTACTGACCGCGCGGCTCCGGGCGGATCAGAACGCGAGATTGGCGCCGACGTAGAAGCGGGTCGGCGTGCGCTCCACGGGGGCGCCGCGAAGCCGGAAGATCCGGTAGTCCACCCGCACCCGCAACGGGCCGAGCACCGGGAACTTCAGGCCGCCGCCGACGTTGGTGCCGATGCTCGTTTCCCGCTCGGTGCCGGCACGCTCGCGGAAGAAACCGCCGCCCGCCGTCACGTACAACTGCAGCCGGGTCGGCGTCTGGATCAGGCCGTTGACCATGCCGGTCGTGAGTCCCGGCGCCGCTTTCACCGGATCCTCGGTGAGCGTCGCGTACTCCCCTTCGAAGCCGACGACGAGCAGCGAGATCCCGAGGGCGAAGCCGCGCGCGGCATGAGTCGAAGGCGTCGGCGAGAAGCCCCAGAAGGCAGTGATGTCGGCGTTGGCCGCGCGGGGCAGCAGCAGGAGGGCGACCGTCAGCAGCCCGAACCGGACGAAGCGCGTCATGGATCGTCTATCGGCCGGCGTAACATGCCTCTGCATGGATCTTCGCACCTCGGCCGAGCAGGACCTGCTGCGCCAGTCGGTGCGCGCGTTCGTCGAAGCGGAGATCCGCCCGCACGTGATGGCGTGGGACGAGGCGGAAGCGTTTCCGCCCGAGCTGGTCCCGAAGCTCGGCGCGATGGGGCTGCTCGGCATGCAGGTGCCGCCGGAGGACGGAGGCGCCGGCCTGTCGGCGCTCGACTACTGCATCTGCCTCGAGGAGATCGCGCGCGTCGATCCCTCGGTGGCGCTGTCGGTCGCCGCGCACAACGGCCTGGCCGTCGCGCACCTGTCGATGTTCGGATCCGCCGCTCAGAAGGCGCGCTGGCTGCCGCCGCTCGTGCGCGGCGATCAGCTCGGCGCCTGGGCGCTCACCGAGGCGGGGGCGGGCAGCGACGCGGCCGCCCTGCGCACGTCCGCGGCGCGCGATGCCGGCGGGTGGCGCCTGACGGGCACGAAACAGTTCATCACCCACGGCCGCATCGCCGGCGTGCTCGTCGTCATGGCCGTCACCGATCCGGCGCGCGGGCACCACGGCATCTCGGCGTTCGTGCTGGACCGCGCCACGCCGGGCCTGCGCGCGGGACGCAAGGAGCGCAAGCTGGGCATGCGCGCGAGCGACACGAGCGAGGTGATCCTCGACGACGCCGAGGTGCCGGAATCGGCGATGCTCGGCCTGGAAGGCGAGGGCTTCATCCAGACGCTGCGCGTGCTCGACGCGGGGCGCATCGGCATCGCGGCGCTGGCCGTGGGCCTCGCGCAGGGCGCGTACGAGGCCGCGCGCGAGTACGCCACGACGCGGCGGCAGTTCGGCCGGCCGATCGCCCAGTTCCAGGCGATCCGATGGAAGCTGGCCGACATGGCGACGCGGCTCGACGCCGCCCGCCTCCTGACCTACCGCGCGGCGTGGCTCCGCGACACGCACGCGGATCGCACGACGATGGCGTCGTCGATCGCGAAGCTGTACGCGAGCGAGGCCGCGGTGCGCGCCGCCGAGGAGTGCGTGCAGATCCACGGCGGCTACGGCTTCGTGAAAGACTACCCGGCCGAGAAGCTCTTCCGTGACGTCAAGCTCTGCACGATCGGCGAGGGCACGAGCGAGATCCAGCGGCTCGTCATCGCGCGCCAGCTCCTCGGGCACTGACGTGGACGCCGCGATGCTCGATCGGCTGCGTGCCCGCGATCCCCGCGCCATCGCCCGCGCGCTCACGATCGTCGTCGACGAGCGGCCGGCGGCTCGCGCGCTGCGGCGGACTCTCACCGGCGCGGGCGGCCGCGCGACGATCGTTGGCATCACGGGGCCGCCCGGGGCCGGCAAGAGCACGCTCGTCGATCGGCTGATCGCGGCGTACCGCTCGTCGAATCGGACGGTCGGCGTGCTCGCGGTGGATCCGACGAGCCCGTTATCAGGCGGCGCCCTGCTCGGCGACCGCATCCGCATGCAGGCGCACGCGTCCGACAACGGCGTGTTCATCCGCAGTTTGGCGACGCGCGGCGACGCCGGCGGCCTGCCGGCGACCGCCGCCGACGCCGCGTTGGTGCTCGATGCGGCGGGCTTCGACGTCATCCTCGTCGAGACCGTGGGCGTGGGCCAGGACGAGGTCGACGTCGGGCGCGTGGCGGACGTCACCGTGGTGGTGCTGTCGCCGGGCGCCGGCGACGACATCCAGGCGCTCAAAGCGGGCCTCATGGAAGTGGCCGACGTGTTCGTCGTCAACAAGGCGGACCTGCCAGGGGCGGAGGCCGCGCAGGCCGCGGTGCAGGCGTCCCTCTCGCTCGGCACGGCGCGCGAGGACGGGTGGACGCCGCCGATCGAGCGGACGATCGCGACCGACGGGACCGGCGTGCCGGATCTCGTCGAGGCGATCGCCCGCTATGCCGAATGGTCGCGGACGCACGGCCGTCCGCCAGCGATGCGCCGCGCGCGGCAGGCCGTGGAGGCCGCCGCCTTGCGAGCGATGCGTGCGGCGCTCGACCCGGCGCTCTTCGAGGAGCTTGCGCGGCGCGTCGAGGCGGCGGATCTGGATCCGCGCGATGCGGCCGACCTGTGGATCCGCCGCGCCGCTCCGGCGCCGCCGGCGCCGGTCGAGCTGGACCACGTCGCGGTCGCGGTGCGCGATGCTCGCGACGTGATCGCGTTCCTCGACGCCGTCGGCGTCCAGACCGGCGAGGCCGAGGACGTGCCCGACCAGGCCGTGCGGGTGCGCTTCGCCGCCGCAGGCGCGGCGTCGATCGAAATCGTGGAGCCGGCCGGGAACGCGTCTCCCGTCGACGCGTTCCTGCGCCGGCGCGGGCCGGGCCTGCACCACGTGGCGATCCGCGTGGCCGATCTGTCGGGTTGTTTGCGGCGGCTCGAGGCCGGCGGTATTCGCCTGATCGACCGGGCGCCGCGTCGCGGCGCGCACGGGCGCGACGTGGCATTCGTCCATCCCGCCAGCGCGGGCGGCGTGCTCGTCGAGCTCATCGGGAAGGAGCCGGCGCATGACGATCGGTGAGCTCGACGTGGTCTCGCTGTCCGACGGCACCTTCCGCCTCGACGGCGGCGCGATGTTCGGTGTCATCCCGAAGACGCTCTGGGAGCGGCGGGCGCCCCCCGACGCGCGCAACCGGATCCCGATGTCGATCCGGCCGCTGCTCGTCCGCACGCCCACCCGCAACGTCCTCATCGACGCCGGCGTCGGCGACAAGCTCGGCGCGAAGGAAATCGAGATCTACGCGATCGATCGCACGCAGCACTTGACGCTCTCGCTCGCCGCCGCGGGGCTGACGGTGAGCGACATCGACGTCGTGATCGCGACGCACCTCCACTTCGATCACGCCGGCGGGTTCACGCAACTGGTGGACGGCGTGCTGATGCCGGCGTTCCCCAAGGCGCGGTACGTCATCCGCCGCGGCGAGTGGGACGACGCGACGCACCCGCACGAGCGGAACCGGGCGAGCTACCTGTCGGAGAACTACGTGCCGCTGCTCGAAGCTGGCCTCGTCGACTTCGTCGACCACGACGGCGACGTGCTGCCGGGCATCAGCGTGTGGCGCACGGGCGGGCACACGATGCACCATCAGATCGTCCGCCTCGAGTCGGGCGGGGAGACGGCCATCTTCGCCGCGGACCTTCTGCCCACGGCCGCGCACGTCGACGACGCCTGGATCATGGGGTACGACCTCTATCCGGTCGACACCCTGCACTTCAAGAAACGGTTCGTGGCCGAGGCGGCCGCGCGCGAGTACGTTATCTTCTTCGAGCACGATCCCGTCCTGACGGCGGGTCGCATCACGATCGAGCACGGCAGGAAGCGGGTGGACCCGCTCTGACGCCCGCCGGCGATCCGGCGAGACCATCGGCACACGTTCATGTCCTCGACCATCGGCATCGGCATCATCGGCGGCAGCGGCCTGTACGACATGGCCGAGCTCGTGGACCGCGACGCGCGCGTCGTGACGACGCCGTTCGGCGATCCGTCCGGCCCCTACGTCACGGCCACGCTGCGCGGACGCCGCGTGGCATTCCTCGCCCGGCACGGCGGGGGGCACCGGCTGCTTCCATCGGAGATCAACTACCGCGCGAACATCTACGGGTTCAAGACGCTCGGCGTGGAGTGGATCCTGTCGGCGAGCGCGGTCGGCAGCCTGCGCGACGACTACCGGCCGCAGGATCTGGTCGTGCCCGACCAGTTCTACGACCGCACGCGCGGGCGCGCCAGCACGTTCTTCGGCGACGGGCTCGTGGCGCACGTGGCCTTCGCGCACCCGTTCTGCGCGCCGTTGAGCGACGTGCTCCACCGTGCGGCCGTGCGGGCCGGCGGCACCGTGCACCGCGGCGGCACCTACGTCTGCATGGAAGGGCCGCAGTTCTCGACCGTCGCCGAGTCGAACCACTACCGCGCGTCGGGCTTCGACATCATCGGGATGACGAACCTGCAGGAAGCGAAGCTCGCGCGCGAGGCGGAGATCTGCTACACGACGCTCGCGCTCGTCACCGACTACGACTGCTGGCATCCCGACCACGACGCGGTCACGGTCGACATGATCGTCGCGAACCTCACGGCGAACGCCGCGATGGCGCAGCGCGTGATCGCCAACGCCGTCGAGGCGCTGCCGATCGCGCGCCAGTGCGAGTGCGCGCGCGCGCTCGAGGCGGCGATCATCACCCGGCGCGACGTGATTCCGGCCGCGACGAAGGAGAGGCTGCGGCCGCTCGTCGCCAAGTACCTGGGAGCGTAACGTGCCTGGTCTGCACCCGCGCATCATCGTCACCGGCTCGATCGCCTTCGACTACCTGATGTCCTTCCCCGGGACGTTCACGGATCACCTGTTGCCGGAGCATCTGACCAGGGTGAGCCTGAGCTTCCTCGTGGACTCGATGGACAAGCGCCGGGGCGGGTGCGCGCCGAACATCGCCTACAACCTCGCGCTGCTCGGCGAGCGGCCGTCGCTCATGGGCACGGCGGGCCAGGACTTCGGCGACTACCGGCAGTGGCTCGAGGCGGCCGGCGTCGACACGTCGCTCGTGCGGGAGGTGCCGGGCAAGTTCACGGCGTCGTTCTTCTGCAGCACCGACGTGCGCAACAACCAGATCGCGTCGTTCTACACCGGCGCGATGGCGCACGCCGGCGAGCTGTCGTTCCGCACGGCAGGGCACGCGGACCTCGTCATCATCTCGCCGAACGACCCTGGCGCGATGACGCAGTACGCCGAGGAGAGCCGGTCCATGGGCCTGCGGTTCATCTTCGACCCCGGGCAGCAGTGCGCGCGGATGTCCGGGCCCGAGCTCGTCGACGGGCTGACCGGTGCGCACATGCTCATCTGCAACGACTACGAGTTCGAGATCCTGAAAGAGAAGACCGGCCTCGGCGAGACCGACGTCCTCGAGCGCGCGACGACGCTGGTCGTGACGCGAGGGGAGCACGGCTCGACGGTCATCGGTCACGGCCGCCGCGTCGACGTGCCGGCCGTGCCGCCGACGCAGGTGGTGGATCCAACCGGCGTCGGAGATGCGTTCCGCGCCGGCTTCATGAAGGGGCTCGTGCACCAGGCGCCGGCCGACGTCTGCGCCCGGATCGGCAGCGTGGCGGCGACCTACACGCTCGAGCACCTCGGCGGCCAGAGCCACGCGTACACGTGGGACGAGTTCCGCGCGCGCTACGAGGAGCACTTCGGGCCGCTCCGGCTGGCCTGACCGCCGTGACGAGCTGGATCCTGGCCGCGGCGATCGCGTGGCCGCTGCTGCTCGGCGCCGCGCTGGCCGGGCACGTCACGGTTGGCCCACGCCCATGGTCAGCCGTCGTCTACCTCGCAGCGTCGCGTGTTTGTCACCAGCGGCCGGACCGATCGTTCCAGGTGGCCGGCGTGCGATGGCCGGTGTGCGCGCGCTGTGCGGGCGGCTATCTGGGCGGCATGGCGATCGTGCCGTTCGCTTTGACGTTGGCGCGGCGGCTGCGCCGCCGCGCCGTGACGGTGCTGGCCGCGGCGTGCGTGCCGTCGGCGCTCACGATCGTGGCGGAGTGGGCGGGCGCTCCCGTGTCGAACGAGCTGCGCGCCGTCGCCGCGATCCCGGCCGGCGCGGCGATCGTCGTCGCGCTCGTGTCGGCGCTCGCCGGGGCGGGCGAAGCAATCGGATAGACTGACTACCAATGCCGTCCGATCCGAAATCCGGCGCCGCGACGGACCGGCGTCACGCCGCCGGCGTTGCCGCGAGCGCGCGTCCCGCTGTGGCGGTCGTCTCGGTCGTCGCGTGGCTCGTGCCCGGCGCGGCGCACGTCTGGCAGGGGCACGTGGCCAAGGGCGCGGTGTTCTTCGTCGTGCTCCTCGCCATGTTCGGGATCGGCCTCGCCTGCGGCGGCCGCCTCTTTCCGTTGCAGCCGGGCGACGTGCTCGTGTTCCTCGCCGGGCTCGCCGAGTACGGGCTCGGCCTGCCCAGGCTCGCGGCCGCGTTCGGCGGATGGGGCGCCGGCGACCTGGTCGCCGCGTCGTACGAATACGGGAACACCTTTCTCATCGCCGCCGGGCTGTTGAACGCGCTCGTCGTGCTCGACGCGGTCGACCTCGCGACCGGACGCAAATCGTGACGTCGCACGCCGGCCTGATGCTGATCTTCGCGGCGTGCGTCGCGATCGTGTTCGCGACGCTCATGCGCGACGGCGGCCGCGAGCAGATGCGGCTCGGCCTGCGGATCTTCGCCGGGCTCGTCGCCGGGGCGTTCGTGCTCGGGTGGGTGATGTACGGAGTGTTCGGATGAACGGCCGGCTCTGGCGCTGGGGGCCGGCGCTCCTGCAAATGGCGCTGATCTTCGGCACGTCGAGCATTCCCAACCTCCAACACCTGCCGGGCGACGTATCGGACAAGACTGCGCACTTCGCGGCGTACGCGGTGCTGGCCGCGCTGCTGCTCTGGGGCACGTCGAACGTGCGCTGGGCCGGCGTCGGCTGGCGCAGCGGGCTGCTGGCGATCGCCGGCGCGGCTGCCTACGGCGTGTTCGACGAGCTCCACCAGGCGTTCGTGCCGGGGCGCTCGACGTCGTTCGACGACTGGGTCGCGGACGTGAGCGGCGCGTCGGCGGCCGTGCTCGTGCTCGCGGCGATCGCGCGCGTCCTGACCCGTTCGGCGCGCGCAGTATAATTTCCCGCGAATGGCCCACGAGTACCTGCTCGTCGAGCGCGACGGCAGCGTCCTGACCATCGTCCTCAACCGACCGACCGTCCTGAACGCGCTCAATGCGCGGATGATCGAGGAGCTCGACGACGCGCTGGCGGACGCCGACGCCGACGCGTCGATCGGTGCCGTCGTGCTCACCGGGGCCGGCGATCGGGCGTTCTCCGCCGGCGCCGACCTTCGCGAGATCGTGCAGGACGGCCCGGCCGGCGCGCACGTGCGGGCCAGGCGCGCGCACGCCGTGTTCACCCGGATCGAGCGGCTGCGCATGCCCGTGATCGCGGCGATCAACGGCCTGGCCCTCGGCGGGGGCTGCGAGCTGGCGCTCGCGTGCGCGCTGCGGCTGGCGTCGATGGGCGCGACGTTCGGCCAGCCGGAGATCGGGCTCGGCCTGATTCCCGGTTACGGCGCGACGGTGCGCCTGCCGCGGCTCGTCGGCCGCGGCACCGCGCTCGAGCTGCTGCTCACCGGTGAGCCGATCGCCGCCGACGAAGCCTGGCGCGTCGGGCTCGTCAACCGGGTCGTGCCAGCGGGCGACCTGCGGAGCGCCGCGCACGCGCTCGCGATGTCGCTGGCGGCGCAGCCGAGGCTCGCGATGCGCTACCTGCTGGAGGCGGTCGCCGCCGGCCTGGAGATGCCGGCCGACGTCGCCCGCGATCACGAGGCGACGCTCTTCGGTCTCGTGTGCGCGACCGACGACATGCGCGAAGGCGTTTCTGCGTTTCTCGATCGGCGTCGTCCGGAGTACCGCGGCCGATGACCCCGCGCGTCGCGCTCGTCGTGTCGGAATACCACACGTTCGTGACCCACGGCCTGGAGGCCGGCGCGCGCGCCGTGCTGCAGGAAGCGGGCTGGTCCGACGACCGGATCGATCGGCTGGCCGTGCCGGGCGCGTACGAGCTCGCCCAGGCGGCCAGGCGCGTCGCTGGCAGCGGGACGGTCGATGCGGTCGTGTGCCTCGGCTGCCTGATTCGCGGCGAGACGCCGCACTTCGACTACATCGCGCAGGCCGCGGCGCACGGCATCATGCACGCCGCGCAGGCGACCGGCGTGCCGGTGACGTTCGGCCTGCTCACGACCAACACGGTGGAAGAGGCGATCGCCCGATCGAGCAGCGGCCCCATGAACAAAGGGCGGGAAGCGGCGGCCGCGGCCCTCGCGATGATCGATCTGTACCGGGCGATTGCCGGGCCGAACGGACCGGGCCCGTCGTGAGATCCGAGCCGAACGCGCCGCGCCGACAGGCGCGCGAAGCCGCATTGCGCATCCTGTACTTCTGGGAAGTGGGCCAGGCCGATCCGCGCGAGGCGATCGGCGCGTACTTCCAGGAGCACGCGCCGGCGGCTCCGGCCGAGGTGGTCGAGTTCGCGAGCACCATCGTGCTCGGGACCGTCACCGAGATCGGCGGGATCGACGCCCTCATCGAGCGCCACACCCGGCACTGGCGGCTGGAGCGGCTCGCCGTGATCGATCGCCTGATCCTCCGGATCGGGACGTGGGAGCTCGCACACCGGGGCGACACGCCGGCGCCCGTGATTCTGAACGAGGCCATCGAGCTGGCGCGGCGCTTCGGGACCGACGAGTCCGTGCGCTTCGTCAACGGCGTGCTCGATGCCATTCTGAAAACCCTCGACGCCGGCGGGAGTACCCGCCCGGCCGAGTCGAGCTAGCCGCCATGTCCAGCGAACAGGAACAGTACGCCCAACGGCTCGCGAAGCTGCGTGAGATGCAGGACCTCGGCGTCCCCGCGTATCCGACCGGCTTCGAGCGCACGGCCACGATCGCGACCGTCGTGCGCGAGCATGGCCGGACGAGCGGCGAGGCGCTCGAGGCCGCCCGGCCGATCGTCGCCGTCGCCGGCCGGATCCTCGGGATCCGGAGCTTCGGCAAGGCGAACTTCCTCGTTCTGTCCGACGGCCTCGAGCGGCTGCAGGTCTACGTGCGGGCCGACTCGGTCGACGCGCGGAGCTTCCAGGTCTTCAAGCTCCTCGATTTCGGCGATCACGTCGGCGTGTCGGGGCGCCTGTTCCGGACGAAGACCGACGAGCTGACGATCTGGGCCGATCGGATCGAGCTGCTGGCCAAGTGCCTGCTCCCGCTGCCCGAGAAGTGGCACGGGCTCACCGATATCGAGACCCGCTATCGGCAGCGTTACCTCGATCTCATCGTCAACCCGGCGTCGCGGCGTGTGTTCGAGACGCGCGGCCGCGTCGTCGCCGCGATTCGCCGGTTCCTGGACGAGCGCGGGTTCGTCGAGGTCGAGACGCCGATGATGCAGCCGATCGCCGGCGGCGCGCTGGCGCGCCCGTTCATGACGCACCACAACGCGCTCGATCTCGATCTGTACCTGCGGATCGCGCCGGAGCTGTACCTCAAGCGGCTCGTCGTCGGCGGCTTCGAGCGCGTCTACGAGATCAACCGCAACTTCCGAAACGAGGGGATCTCGACGCAGCACAACCCCGAGTTCACGATGCTCGAGTTCTACGAGGCCTACGTGAACTACGAGCACCTGATGCGGTTCACCGAGCACTTGCTGCCCGCGATCGTCGAGGAGGTGACCGGCCGGCTGGAGGTGCCGTTCGGCGAGCACGTGCTGTCGTTCGCCGCGCCGTACCGCCGGCTGTCGCTGCGGCACGCGGCGGCCGAGGCGGCCACCGAGCGGCTGCGCGGCGATGCCGCGCACGGGGAAGGCGTGACGGCCGACGACCTGCGCGATCGCGCCAAAGCGGCGGCCGTGGCGCGCGCGCTCGGCTTCACGGTCGAGCCCGCGCACGGCGCGGGCAGGATCGCGACCACCATCTTCGAGGGGGTATGGGAAGATCGGCTGGTCCAGCCGACGTTCGTGTACGACTTTCCGACCGAGGTGTCGCCGCTCTCGAAGCAGCGGCCGGACGATCCCGACACCGTCGAGCGCTTCGAGCTGTATGCCGGCGGCTTCGAGGTGGCGAACGGGTTCAGCGAGCTCAACGATCCGGCGGAGCAGCGGCGCCGGTTCGAGGCGCAGTTGAAGGACCGCGCCGCCGGCGACGCCGAGGCGCACCAGATGGACGAGGACTACATCCGCGCGCTGGAGTACGGGTTGCCGCCGGCCGGCGGGGAAGGCATCGGCATCGACCGGCTGATCATGCTGCTCACCAACAGCCCGTCCATTCGCGACGTGATCCTGTTTCCGCTCCTGCGGCCGCACGCGCCGCAGGACGCCGGCTCCTCGACTTAGCGGACCGCCGACCGCTCGCCGCCGCCATGTCCTTCGCCTGGTTCGTCGCCCGTCGCTACCTCACGGCCCGCCGACGCCAGGCGTTCATCTCGGTGATTTCGGCGGTATCGATCCTCGGCGTGGGCGTCGGCGTCATGGCGCTCATCATCGCGCTGGCGCTGATGACGGGCGTCCAGACGGAGCTGCGCGACCGCATCGTCGGATCCACCGCGCACGTCTTCATCTCGAAGGACGATCCGAATCCGCCGCCGCTCGACGCCGACCCGGCGCACTGGCGCCGGCCGGGCGTGCGCGGCGCCTCGCCGATGATCGTCGGCTTCGGGCTGTTGACGGCGAGCGGACAGACGCCGAAGGCCGTCACGATCAAGGGCATCGATCCGCGGACCGAGCCGGACGTCACCGACATCGGCCGGTCGCTGTCGAACGGCGCGCTGCAGGCGGTGGCTCGCGCGGGCGATCGGTTGGACGGCGTGTTGCTCGGCGCGGAGCTGGCGCGCGAGCTCGGCGTCACGACCGGCGACACCGTGGACGTCTTCACGTCGAACCTCACGCCGACGCTGGTCGGCGTCATCCCGCGGACCCGGCCGCTCACGGTCGTGGGCACGTTCTCGTTCGGGTTCTACGAGATCGACGACAGCTACGCGCTCGTCTCGCTCGAGACGGCGGCCGATCTGCTCGGGATCGACGGGCCCGACATGATGCAGCTCCGCCTCGACGACATGGCCGGCGCGCCCGCCATGCGCGAGCGGCTGCAGCAGGAGCTCGGCACCGCCTACCGCGTGCAGGACTGGACGCAGCTCAACCAGCCGCTCTACTCGGCGCTGCTGCTCGAGAAGATCGCCATCTCGCTCACGATCGGCCTGATCGTCATGGTCGCGGCGCTCAACATCGTCGCGTCGCTCGTCCTCCTGGTGATGGAGAAGACGCGGGATATCGCGATCCTGAGAACGATGGGCACGCCGGCGGCTGTCATCCGCCGGATCTTCGTGCTGCAGGGGCTCACGATCGGGTTGATCGGCACGCTGGCCGGCACCGCGTGCGGTCTCGTCGTGTGCCTCGTGGCGGATCGGTATCGGCTCGTGAAGCTTCCGCCGGACGTCTACCAGATCACGTACCTGCCGTTCCGGGTGCTGCCGATGGACGTGCTGGTCGTGGTGCTGTCGGCGGTCGGCGTGTGCCTGCTGGCGACGCTGTACCCGTCGCGGCAGGCCGGCCGGATCGATCCGGCGGAGGCGTTGCGCAACCAATGACGCCGTTCGTCGACGTCCGCGGGGTCGCCAAATCGTACCGGGTCGCCGGCGGGCGGCTCGACGTGCTGCGAGGCATCGACGTCAGCGTCCCGCGCGGCGAGATGCTGGCCGTCGTCGGCGCGTCGGGCGTGGGGAAGAGCACGCTGCTCCACGTGATCGGCGGGCTCGACACGCTCGACGCCGGCAGCGTCCAGATCGGGGAGCATCGCATCGATCAGATGAACGACGGCGAGCGGGTCGCGTTTCGGAACCGGCACGTCGGGTTCGTGTTCCAGTTCCATCACCTGCTGCCCGAGTTCAGCGCCGTCGAGAACGTCGCGATGCCGCTGCTCATCGCCGGCGAGAGCCCGCGCGCGGCGCGGGATCGGGCGGCCGCGCTGCTCGACCGGGTCGGCCTGGTGGACCGGCTCGAGCACCGGCCCGGCGCGCTCTCGGGCGGCGAGCAGCAGCGCGTGGCCGTGGCGCGCGCGCTCGTGTCGCGGCCGTCGCTCCTGCTCGCCGACGAGCCGACGGGCAATCTCGACGAGCGGACGGCGCTCGAACTGCACGCGCTCATGCGCGAGATGCACCGCGAGCACGGCCTCACGTCGGTCCTCGTGACCCACAACAGCGCGCTGGCCGGCGCCTGCGACCGCATCGTCCGCCTCGAAGGCGGGCGGATACATGCCGTATAATGCGAATGGGAATGGCCTACACGCCCCGTTTTCAGGCGGCTGTTTGAATGTTTGAACGCTACACGGAACGAGCGCGGCGGGTTCTCTTCTTTGCACGCTACGAGGCGACGCAGTTGGGAAGCACGTCCATCGAGACGGAGCACCTGCTGCTCGGCCTCATCCGTGAGGGCAAGGGCCTCACGAGCCGGATCTTCGCGCGGTCGCACCTGTCGCTCGAGAGCATCCGGAAGGAAATCGAGGGCCGGACGGTCTTTCGCGAGAAGGTGTCGACCTCGGTCGAGATTCCGTTCAGCCCCGAGACCAAGCGCGTGCTGCAGTTCGCGGCCGAGGAAGCCGATCGGCTGCTGCACACCTACATCGGCACCGAGCACCTGCTGCTCGGCATCCTGCGCGAAGAACGGTCGGTCGCGGCCGCCATCCTGTACGACAAGGGCATGCGGCTGGCCGCCGTGCGCGAAGACATCGTCCAGTTGCTCAACGAGAAGACGGCGCCGTCCCGCCCGAAGGAGACGCCGCTGCTGGCGGAGTTCAGCCGCGACCTGAGCGAGGCCGCGATGAAAAACCAGCTCGACCCGCTCGTCGGCCGCGCGCCAGAGCTCGAACGGGTCCAGCAGGTGTTGTGCCGCCGCACCAAGAACAACGCCGTGCTCATCGGCGAGCCCGGCGTCGGCAAGACCGCCATCGTCGAGGGGCTCGCCCAGAAGATCGCCTGCGGCGACGTGCCGCACTTCCTGGCCGACAAGCGGGTGCTGGCGCTCGACATCTCGCTCATCGTCGCCGGCACCAAGTACCGCGGCCAGTTCGAGGAGCGGCTCAAGGCGATCATGAAGGAGCTCATCGAGAACCCGAACATCATCGTGTTCATCGATGAGCTGCACACGCTCGTCGGCGCCGGGTCGGCCGAGGGGTCGCTCGACGCGGCCAACATCCTGAAGCCGGCGCTCTCGCGTGGCGAGATCCGCTGCATCGGCGCGACGACGCCCGCCGAGTACCGGAAGTACATCGAAAAGGATCGATCGCTCGAGCGCCGCTTCCAGGCGGTCAAGGTGGATCCGCCGAGCGAGAAGGAGACCGTCCAGGTGCTGATGGGCATCAAGGATCGGTACGAGGCGTTCCACCACGTCGAGTACTCGTCCGACGCCATCGAGGCGGCCGTGTACCAGTCGAGCCGCTACATCACCGACCGGTTCCTGCCCGACAAGGCGATCGACCTCATCGACGAAGCCGGTGCGCGGGCCAAGCTGCGCGACGCCGAGCTATCGGCCGAAATCGGCGAGCTCAGCCGCATCGTCCGCACCGCCGTCGAGAACATGGACGGCGCGATCACGGATCGCAACATCGAGAAGGCCTGGCTGTACCGCGACCAGGAAGTGCAGGCGCGCGAGTCGCTCCAGGTCGTCCGGGAGCGGATGGACGTCAAGTCGCAGGCCAGCCGCGTCGCCATCGGCAAGCAGGAGATCGACGAGGTCGTCTCGAACTGGACCGGCGTGCCGTTGATGTCGGTGACCGAGGACGAGGGCGGCAAGCTGCTCCGCATGGAGGACGAGCTCCACCGGCGCGTGATCAGCCAGGAGAAGGCGATTTCCGCGCTGTCGCGAGCCATCCGCCGCTCCCGCGCCGGATTGAAGAACCCCCAGCGCCCGGTCGGCAGCTTCATCTTCCTGGGACCGACCGGCGTGGGGAAGACGGAGCTGGCCAGGGCGCTCGCGAACTTCCTGTTCGGCAGCGACCATGCGCTCATCCGCTTCGACATGTCGGAGTACATGGAGAAGCACTCCGTCTCGAAGTTGATCGGATCGCCGCCCGGCTACGTCGGTCACGAAGAAGGCGGGCAGTTGACCGAAAAGGTGAAGCGCAATCCGTACTCGGTCGTGCTGCTCGACGAGATCGAGAAGGCGCACCCGGACCTTTTCAATATCCTGCTGCAGGTGTTCGAAGACGGCCATTTGACGGATGGCCTCGGGAACCGGGTGAACTTCAAGAACACCATCGTGATCATGACGTCGAACATCGGCGCGCGCTTCATCCAGAAGAAGGCGTCGATGGGGTTCCAGACGCCGGATACGCGCGAGATCCAGAAGTCGGTGACCGACATGGTCCTCGGCGAGGTGCGCCGCACCTTCAACCCCGAGTTCATCAACCGCGTCGACGAGCTCATCGTCTTCGATCCGCTGTCGGACGACGACCTGCGCCAGATCACGCTGCTGCTGATCAGCACGCTGAACCAGCATCTGGCAGACCGCCAATTGCGCGTCGAGGTGCTGCCCGACGTGGTGGACTGGATCATCGACGCCACGTGCCGCGACCGCTCGTACGGTGCCCGGCCGCTCCGCCGGGCGATCCAGCGGTACATCGAGGATCCGCTGTCCGAGGAGCTGATTCGCGGCCAGTTGCGCAGCGGCGTCATCGAGATCTACATGGACCACGGGACGCTGGCCTGGCGATCCGCGGGTCAGACCGACGCCGGCCGGCGTCTGGCGGTGACCGTCTAACTCGTCATGATTCGTGGCTATGAAGGCGGGTCGCTCGCGCACCCGGCGGGGCGCGTGTGCCATCCCGGTGCGACGGCGATGAAATGCGCCAGGATTGGGCGATGGCCCGAATATTGATGTTGCTGCGGGCTGCTGGGTTCGTCTTGACGCTGGCCTGGGCCGGCCCGGCCATGGCGCAGGTGCAGCCCTGTCCGCCGCCGGCCAAGCAGCCGCCCGCCGGCTCGCCGGTGCTGCTGCGCTGCATGGAGATCGTCGCGCACCCGGTCAACGAGACGCTCGTCGACGGCCAGACCTACGCCTTCTACATCCGCACGCCGCAGCCCGACTCCGCGAACGACCGGTGGGTGCCCTACAACGAGGAGTCGATCCTCGCCGACTTCAACAGCCTCTGGAAGACCAACTTCCTCGAGAACCTCTGGATCGAGGTGCTCGACGAGCCGTACGACAACGGCATCCAGGGCAAGCACGTCATCTTCCACATCGAGGAGCGCAACCGCGTCAAGGCCGTCGACTACGCGCCGGTGGGGCCGGGCGCCAAGCTCCGGGTGGACGTGTCGAAGATCGACAGCACGTTGAAAGAACGGAACCTCGAGATCAGCCTCGACACGTTCGTCGACGAGGCCACGATCCGCAAGGTCGTCGGCGTCATCCGCGAGCTCTACGCGGAGCAGGGGTACAACGACGCGATCGTCGAGCCGACGATGCGCGAGGTGGCGGGCGGCAGCAAGCTGGTCGATCTTCGCTTCAACATCCGCGAAGGGCCGAAGGTGCGGCTGCGTGAGGTCGTCTTCGACGGCAACAAGGCGATCACCGACGATGATCTGCGCGGCCAGTTGAAGGAGAACCGGCCGCGCTCGCGGATCCTGATTCTCGTCGGCGGCGGGCAGTACCGCGAGGACAAGTTCGCGGAGGACGCCGAGAAGCTGGGCGAGTACTACCGGGATCGCGGGTATGCCGGGGCGCAGATCGGCTCGCCGCAGATCGAGACGCTCGAGGTCACGGCCGACGGCAAGACGCGGTGGATCCGGCTGCGCGTGCCGGTCGAGGAAGGGCCGCAGTTCCGCGTGGGTGAGTTCACGATCACCGAGGCCAAGGCGCTTCGCGGCGAAGGCCTGCGGCCGTTCTTCGAGCTCAAGGAAGGCGACATCTACAGCCTGAAGAAGCTGCGGCAGGGATTCGAGAAGCTCAAGGAGCTCTACGGGGCCTTCGGCTACTACCAGTGGGCGCCGGATCCCGAGCTCAAGCCGCGCGGCGTCGACGAAGAGACCGGCAAGCTGCCCGAGGGCGCGCCGCCCATCATGGACATCAACGTCAAGATGAACGAAGGGAAGCAGTTCTTCGTGAACCGCATCACCTTCGTCGGCAACCACACGACGCGCGATCCGGTCATCCGGCGCGAGCTGCGGATTGCCGAGGGCGCGGTGTTCAACAGCGAGGCGTTGAAGGAGAGCGTGCGCCGTCTCAACCAGCTCGGCTACTTCAAGCCGCTCAAGGGCGTGGAAGGCGAGATGGACGTCACGCCCGCGCCGGGCATGGACGACAAGCTCGACGTGAAGATGCGGGTGGAGGAGCAGAACCGCAACTCCATCGCGTTCGGCGCCGGCGTCTCGCAGTTCGAGGGCGTCTTCGGCCAGCTCTCGTTCCAGACCTCCAACTTCCTGGGCCGCGGCGAAACGCTCGGCATCTCGCTGCAGAAGGGCGCGCGCGCCCGGCAGTACCAACTCTCCTTCAGCGAGCCGTACCTCTGGGATCGGCCGATCACCGCCGGCTTCGACGTGCACAGCCGCCAGTACATGTTCATCGGGCAGTACACGCAGCGGTCGAGCGGCGGCAACGCGGTGCTCGGTCTGCCGCTCGCCGATTACACGCGGCTCTTCCTCGGCTACTCGTACGAGCAGATCTCGGTGTTCGACGTGAACCCGGCCTACACGAGCCCGCAGGTGCTGCAGTTCAATCCGTACCTCGCCGACTCGCTCCTGATCGGGCAGGGAGGTCAGCGGACGGTCAGCAAGGTCTCGCCGAGCCTCGTCTTCAACACCGTCAACCAGCCGATCTTTCCGACCGCCGGCCGCCGCTACTCGGTCGCGTTCGACTTCGCGGGCCTCGGCGGCAACACGTCGTACAACCAGGTGAGCCTCGAGGGCATCTGGTACTTCAAGCTGCCGAAGACGATGTCGCTCGGCTTGCGGGCCCAGACGCAGTACATCCGCCCCTACGGCACGACGACGTCGCTGCCGATCTTCGAGAAGGTGTTCCTCGGCGGCGAGTACAACATCCGCGGCTACGATCTGCGCAGCATCTCGCCGCGCGACCCGTACTCGGGCGTGCTCGTCGGCGGCAACAAGTCGGTCGTGCTCAACGCCGAGTACTACATCGACATCGGACAGGTCCGGGTGCTCGCGTTCTACGACGCCGGGCAGGTGCGCGACGTGGGCCAGCCGTTCCGGCGCTGGGAGCCGGTCCGCGCGACGTTCGTGCCGGCCGATCCGATCCTGGTGAACCTCGGCGCGACGTCGAACCTGCTGACGGAGATCGGGGCGATCCGCACCGAGACGATCGGGCGCGTGAGCGCGACGCGGACGTCGACCGGCCTCGAGGCGCGCTTCATCGTGCCCTTCATCAACATCCCGTTCCGCCTCATCGCGGCCTACAACCCGCAGCGGCTCGGCGTGATCAACAACAACGGTTTGCAGACGCCGCGCTTCACGTTCCGGTTCGCGGTCGGCACGACCTTCTGATGGGAGATGGCATGCGTGTCCCGTTCTTGCGCGCCGCGGCCGGCGTGCTGCTCTTGGCGGTCCCCGTCGTCCTCGCGGGCTGCGACCGGACCCAGGACCCGCTGACGCCGACCACGCCGGTCGCGGTCGAGGTCAGCGAACCCGACTTCACCGGCACGCTGACGATCAACGGCGGTGCGACGCGGAACTTCACGGTCTCGAACATCGGGATCATCACGATCACCATCGCCGACCTGCAGCCGAACCGGTCCGACGCGTCGCTGAGCATCGGCGTCGGGCTCGGCATCTGGAACGGCACGTCGTGCCAGTTGTTCGGCGCGCCGTCGCTCTTCAACGACAACGCGGGCGTGGGGAGCGGCATCGCCGGGTACGCCAACGGCGCCGGAGAGTTCTGCGTCCGCGTGTACGACGTCGGCCAGCTCACCGAGCCCGTGGCGTTCACGGTCGGCATCAAGCACTACTGAGGGATGGACGCGCGGCGGTCTCGGGGCGTCTCCGGCCGGCCCGGCCGGAGGGCTGCGGGGCCGAGCGCCTCTGATAGGATGTAGCGATCATTTCGGGCGGCGGGCCCCGGTGAGGGGCGCCGATCGCCGTGAAGGTGCCGCAGATGAAGTGCACAGTCCTCGGAACGATACTCACCGCGCTGGCCATCGCGGCGCCTGCCGGCGCCGCGGCGCAGCAGGCGCCGGCTCGTCCGGCGCCCACCGCTCCGGCACCGGCCGCCCCGGCGCCGCAGACCGCAAAGCCGGCGCCCGCCGCGCCGGCCCAGGCACCCGCGCCGGCTCCCGTCCAGGAGCCGTTCCCTGCCGACGCGAAGATCGCGTTCGTGAACATGCAGTACGTCGTGCAGGAATCCCGGTTGGGCAAGACCGGCCAGGAAAGGATCCAGGCGCTCGTCACCAAGCAGAACGCGGATCGCGCGGCGAAGAACGGCGAAATCCAGAAGCTGCAGCAGGAGATCCAGTCGGGCCAGTCCGTCCTGTCGGCGCAGGTGTTGGCGCAGAAGAACGCCGACCTCGACCGGTTGACGCGCGCCGCGCAGTTCGACGAACAGCAGCGGCAGGTGGATCTGAACAACCTCAACGAACAGTTGCTCGACGAGTTCCAGGAGAAGGTGCTGCCGATCATCGAGCAGATGCGCAAGGAGCGCAACCTCTGGCTCGTGATGACGGCCGGTGACGGGTCGGGCATCGCGGCCGTGCACCCCGGCATCAACCTGTCGCTCGACGTCGTCAAGCGGCTCGATGCGGTCAAGTAGCTCCGGCCTCGCGCCGCGCCGGGCATCCCGTCCGACCTCGTCCATCGTTTTCGGTTACAGTCTGTAGCCGCGCGCGGCGGACGAGGTCGTGGTCCGTTTGCGTTCGTACTCATGAACATCCCCGCAGTCCTGGATCGGCTCTCCTACCGCTATCCCTCGGTGCTGGTGGACGGCATCGTCCGGCACGATCCGCGGCAGTCGCTCGTGGCGATCAAGAACGTCACCGTCGGCGAGGAGTTCTTCCAGGGGCACTTTCCCGGCGCGCCGCTCATGCCCGGGGTGCTCATGATCGAGTCGTTGACGCAGGTGGCCACGCTGCTCGTGGCCGGCGGCGACCCGGCGGTGACGCGCGCGCGGCTGCGCGGCGTCGACAACGCCAAGTTCCGCCGGCAGGTCGTGCCTGGCGATCGGCTCGAGCTGCAGGTCAGGGCCGGCCGCCGCCGCGGATCGATCGCGCGCGTGCTCGCGACCGCGTCGGTCGAAGGTCAGGTCGTCGCCGAAGCCGAGCTCGTGATCGTCGTCGAGCGCGCGGACTGCGCGGCCGGGCGCGTCGTTCACGACACCGCCATCGTGGACCCCGGCGCCCAGATCGGCGAGGGGACGACGATCGGGCCGTACGCGACGATCGGGCCGAACGTGCGGATCGGACGGGGGTGCCGCGTCGGGGCGATGACCGTCATCGACGGCGACACGGTGATCGGCGACGAGACGGAGATCTACCCGTTTGCGTCGGTCGGCCTCGCGCCGCAGGATCTGAAGTTCAAGGGCGAGCGGACGCGGCTCGTGGTCGGCCGGCGCAACGTCTTCCGGGAGTTCGTCACCATTCATCGCGGCACGGCGGGCGGCGGCGGCGAGACGACGATCGGCGATCGCAATCTGTTCATGGCGTACGCGCACGTGGCGCACGACTGCCACGTCGGCCACTCGAACATCTTCGGCAACGCGGCCACGCTCGGCGGGCACGTGGTCGTCGAGGACTACGCGACGATTAGCGCCTATTCCGGCGTGCACCAGTACTGCCGGGTCGGCCAGCACGCGTTCATCGGCGGCTACACCGTGGTCACGCGCGACGCGCTGCCGTACGCGAAGACCGTGGGCAACCGCGCGCGCATCTACGGCGTCAACACGATCGGGCTGGCGCGGCGCGGATTCTCGCCCGAGCTGATCAACAAGCTGCGGCGGGCCTACCGGCACCTCGTGCAGCACAACACCAGCCGCGCGCTCGAGCTGATCGAGCGCGACCCGTCGCTCGCGGCACCGGAGGTGGCCTATCTGGTCGCCTTCATCCGGTCCGCGCAGCGCGGCGTCATCCTGCGGCGGCCGTCGAAGCGGGTGGACGATCTGCTCGACAGCGAGTAGGAGCCAGTCGAACGGCCATGCCCATCGGGCTCATCGCCGGCAACGGCACCTTTCCGTTTCTCGTCCTGCGCGCGGCGCGCCAGCTCGGTCACGACGTCACCGTCGTCGCCATCGAGGGCGAGGCGTTTCCGGCTCTGACCCAGCTCGCGGCCGAGCTCGGCGGCACGTCGATCCACTGGATTCCGCTCGGCAAGCTGGGCACGTGCATCGCGATCCTGCGGGAGGCCGGCGTGTCGCAGGCGGTCATGGCCGGCCAGGTCAAGCACGTGAAGCTGTTCACCGACGTGATGCCGGACCTGACGCTCCTCGGCGTGCTCGGCCGGCTGGCGACGCGCAACACGAACTCGCTCATCAGCGGGATCGCCGAGGCGCTGCAGCAGCACGGGATCGCGCTCATGGACTCGACGGCGCTGCTGTCCGACCTGCTGGCGGGCGCGGGCGTGCTCACGAAAGTGCAGCCCTCCGAGGCGATGACGGCGGACTTCGCGTTCGGCTATCGCGTCGCCGACGTCGTCGCCGGGCTCGACATCGGGCAGACGATCGTGGTGAAGGATCGGGCGGTCGTGGCGGTCGAGGCGATGGAGGGCACCGACGCGGCGATCCAGCGGGCCGGTGCGTTGGCCGGCGCCGAGACGCGCATCGTCAAGGTCGCGAAGCCGCGGCAGGACATGCGGTTCGACGTGCCGATCGTCGGCGTCGCCACGATCGCGGCCATGCGGGCGGCCGGCGCCGACGGGCTGTCGATCGACGCCGGCCGGACGCTCGTGATCGACGGCGACGCCTTCGTCCGCGCCGCCGACGCGGCGGGCATCGTCGTCGTCGGGAGGGCGCAGCCGTGACGACGGATGCCGCGCTGCGCGTGGCGGTCGTCGGCGTCGGCCATCTCGGCCGCCATCACGCGCGGCTGTTCGGTGCGATGCCTGGCGTCGAGCTCGTCGCGGCCGTGGATCTCGTCGCGGAGCGGGCGCAGGCGGCGGCGCACGCCTCCGGCGCGCTGGCGCTGACCGACCTCGACGACGTGCTCGATCGCGTGGACGCCGTGTCGATCGCGGTGCCGACCGTCGACCACCTGCGCGTTGCACGCCGCTGCCTCGAGCGCGGCATCCACGTGCTCGTCGAGAAGCCGATGGCGGCGTCGCTCGACGAGGCCGACGCGATGATCGCGGCCGCGGCCGCGTCGGGCGCCACGCTCGCCGTCGGGCACACCGAGCGGTTCAACCCGGCGTTTCGCGCGGCGCTCCCGGGCCTGGCCCACCCGCGCTTCATCGAGGTGCACCGGCTGAGCGGGTTCCCGGAGCGGAGCCTCGACATCGACGTGATCTTCGACGTGATGATTCACGACCTCGACATCGCGCTCGCGGCGGACCCGAGCGGTGTGATCGACGTCGAGGCCGTCGGCGTGCCGGTGCTGACGCAGAAGATCGACATCGCGAACGCGCGGCTGAAGTTCGCGTCGGGCTGCGTCGCCAACATCACGGCGAGCCGCATCAGCCGCGACAAGATTCGGAAGCTCCGGTGCTTCCAGCCGGATCGCTACGTGTCGGTGGATTACGCCGCGCAGGAGCTCGAGGTCTGGAAGCTGGAGCCGGGGCCCGACGGCCGCCCGGCCATCGCGGGCGGCCGCGTGCCGGTCGAGCGCGACGAGCCGCTGCGGCTCGAGCTGGCCGACTTCGTGGAGGCGATTCGCGGCCGGCGGCCGCCCGGCGTGCCGGGTACGGACGGGCGCCGCGCGCTCGCGCTGGCCACCCGCGTCGCCGAGGCGATCCGCGCCGAGACGCCGGCTCCGAGGCCGTAGGACTCAATCCCATGTTCCAGGACATCACGTCGTTCATCGCCGAGATCGAGCGCCGCGGAGAGTTGGCGCGCATCCGCCCTTCCGTCGACCCGCACCTCGAGATCGCCGCCGTCACCGATCGCGCCTCGAAGTCGCCGGGTGGCGGACCGGCGCTGCTGTTCGAGACGCCGGCGGGCGGCTCGATGCCCGTGGCGACGAATCTCTTCGGCTCGATGTCGCGCATCTGCCTGGCGCTCGGCGTGACGCACCTCGACGAGCTGGCGAAGGAGATCGAGGAGCTGACGACCCCGCCGATGCCGCGCGGCTTCATGGACGCGCTGAAGCTCATGCCGCTCGTGACGCGGCTCACGGACCTGATGCCGAAGACCGTCAAGGACGCGCCGTGCCAGGAGGTCGTGAAGATGGACGGCGGTCTCGACGAGCTGCCGGTCCTGACGTGCTGGCCGGAGGACGGCGGCCCGTTCATCACGCTGCCGCTCGTCATCACGCGCGACCCCGAGACCGGCATGCGCAACATCGGCACCTACCGCATGCAGGTGTTCGATCGGCGCACGACCGGCATGCACTGGCAGCGCCACAAGGGCGGCGCGCAGCATCATCGCGTCGCCGAGCGTCTCGGCCGTCGTCTCGAGGTCGCGGTCGCGCTCGGCGCGGATCCCGTCCTCATCTACTCGGCGACGGCGCCGATGCCCGAAGGCCTCGACGAGCTGATGCTCGCCGGCGTGCTGAGCAAGCGCCGCGTGGAGCTCGTCAAGTGCCGGACGGTCGATCTGGAAGTGCCGGCGACGTCGCAGATCGTCCTCGAAGGCTACGTGGAGCCCGGTGAGCGCCGCCGCGAGGGGCCGTTCGGCGACCACACCGGCCTGTACTCGCTCGCCGACGACTTCCCAGTGTTCCACCTGACGTGTCTCACGATGCGGAAGAAGCCGGTCTACGTCTCGACGGTCGTGGGCGTGCCGCCGATGGAGGACTACTACCTCGGCAAGGCGAGCGAGCGGATCTTCCTGCCGCTCATCCGCAAGACGCTGCCCGAGATCGTGGACATGCACTTTCCAGCCGCCGGCATCTTCCACAACCTGGTGATCATCTCGATCGACAAGCGGTATCCCGGGCACGCGCGCAAGATCATGAGCGCCGTCTGGGGGCTCGGCCAGCTCATGTTCTCGAAGTGCGTCATCGTCGTCGACAAGGACGTGAACGTGCACGACGAGGCCGAGGTCACGTGGATTGCCGGCACGCACGTGGACCCGTCGCGCGACATCGAGATCACCCGCGGGCCCGTCGACGATCTCGACGACGCGGCGATCGCGCCGGCGTACGGCGGCAAGATGGGCATCGACGCGACGCGCAAGCTGCCGGCCGAGGGCGGCACCCGCGAGTTCCCGAAGCGCCTCGTGACGAGCGAGCAGGCCCGCCGCCGCGCCGACGACATCTGGGCCACGATCGGCAGGACCAGCAGGACGCAAGGGACATGACCGAGACGATCATCGACCTCGAAGCGAAAGCCGCCGCGGGGGGGGCGCTGACGCGCGCCGACGCCGAACGCGTGCTGCGCTCGCTCGATCTCATCAGGGTCGGCGTGCTCGGCGAATCGGCGCGCCGCCGTCGTGCGGGGCTCGACGTGACGTACGGACGGGTGGCGATCGTGCCGCTGGAGGGCGGTGCCGATCCGTCGGTCGGCCATGCCGGCGAAGTGCGCATCGCCGGCCGCCCGACGTCGCTCCGGCAGGCGTGTGAACGCGTCTCGGCCCTCGCCGCCTTGGCCGGCGGCGTCCCGCTCACCGGCTTCTCGGCCGCCGATCTGTTCGACCTCGCCGGCGGAGACTACGGCGGCGTCGCGGAGTCGGCCGCACGGCTTCGCGCGGCTGGACTCGAGGCCGTCGCCGAATGTCCGGTCGATCGTCTCGCCAGCGTCGCGACGGCGGTCGGCGTGATCCGCGCGCTCCGGCAGGGTGGCCTCGCCATGCGACGGCTCACCGTCGATCGCGCGTCCGGCGCCGATCGCCTCGACGTCGTCTTCGCCGCCGACGCCATCCAGCGGGACGTGCAGGGCGTCGCGGCGTTCGCACCGCTGCCGCGTCGCGACCCCGTCGACGCCCCGTCCACGGGGTACGACGATGTGCGGACGATGGCGGTGGCGGCGCTCGTCTGCCGCGACATCCGGTTCATCCAGGCCGACTGGCTGCTCTACGGCCCCAAGCTCGCGCAGGTGTCGATCGCGTACGGCGCGAACGACATCGACGGGATCGATCCCGTGGACTCGCCGGACCAGGGGCCGCGGCGGTCGGCGAAGGAAGAGATCGCGCGACAGATCCGGGCCGCGGGCGGCGTGCCGGTCGAGCGCGACGGCCGATACGAGCGCCGCCCGTGAGCCGGCCCGTCCGTCTCGGCGCGGTCAACTACCTCAACGTCCGCCCGCTCGTGTACGGGCTCGACGCGCGGCCCGCCGCCGTGTCCCTGCGGTTCGATTCGCCCGCCGACTGCGCGCGGCTGCTCGCCGCGGGCGCGATCGATCTCGGGATGATTCCGTCGATCGCGTATCTCGACCGCCCGTCGGACCGCGTGGTGCCGGGCGTCTGCATCGGCGCCGACGGCCCGGTCGCCTCCGTGGCGCTCTTCACGCGCCGGCCCGTGCCCGCGATCGCCACGATCGCGCTCGACACGTCGTCGCGGACCTCGTCCGTGCTCCTGCGGATCCTGTGTGCGCGCGCCTTCGGGATCGCACCGGCGTTCGTACCGCATGCGCCCGATCTGACGGCGATGCTCGCGGTCGCGGACGCAGCGCTGCTCATCGGCGACCCGGCGCTCTTCGTCGATCAGCGGGCGTTCGGCGCGGAGAAGATCGATCTCGGCGAGGCATGGCGCGCGATGACGGGCCTGCCGTTCGTCTTCGCGTTCTGGGCCGGCCCCGACTCGCCCGACGTGCACGCGGTCGTGCCGGTCCTGCAACGGGCCGCCGATGCGGGCATGCGTCACACGCACGTCATCGCGAAGGAATACTGCGCTTCGCATCCGGAGGACGTGCCGCTGGCGCAGGCCTACCTCGAACGGAACCTCATGTTCCACCTGGACGAGCGGGCCCTGGCCGGTCTTCGGACCTATTACGCCGAAGCCGCGGCGCTCGGGCTGATTCGTGCGGCGGCCGACCTCTCCTTCTTCGCCGGGCCGGGTGCGCGATAATGAACCGCATGTCGGTCGAGGCCATCGCACGGCGGTTCGAGGTGGAGCGGCGCCTCACGTGGGACGAGGCGCTCGAGCTGTACCGCGACGCGCCGACTGAGCTCATCGGCCGGCTGGCCGACGACGTCCGCCGCCTCAAGCATCCCGAGGGCGTCGTCACCTACATCATCGACCGGAACGTCAACTACACGAACGTCTGCGTCGCGCGCTGCAGGTTCTGCGCGTTCTATCGCCCGGTCGGGTCGAGCGAGGGCTACACGCTCGGCTTCGACGAGATCTTCCGCAAGATCGACGAGACGATCGCGCTCGGCGGCGAGCAGTTGTTGCTGCAGGGCGGGCACAACCCGGACATCCCGCTGCAGTGGTACGACGATCTCTTCCGCGCGGTGAAGCAGCGGTATCCCGCGTTCCGCCTGCACGCGCTGTCGCCGCCCGAGATCATCCACCTCGCGCGGCTGTCGCAGTTGCCGGTGCCCGCCGTGATCGAGCGGTTGGTGAGCGCGGGTCTCGACAGCGTCCCGGGCGGCGGCGCCGAGGTTCTCGTCGACCGCGTGCGGCGGCTCCTCAACTGCTACAACAAGGCCACGGCCGACGAGTGGCTCGACGTCATGCGGCACGCGCACCGCGCCGGGCTGCGCACGACGGCGACGATGATGTACGGCACGGTCGAGACGATGGAGGAGCGGCTCGAGCACCTGTTCAGGCTTCGCGAGCTGCAGGACGAGACCGGCGGCTTCACCGCGTTCATCACCTGGAGCTATCAGCCGCAGCACACCGAGCTCGGCGGCGCGGAAGCGACGGCCGTCGAGTACGTCCGGACGCTCGCGCTGGCGAGGCTCGTGCTCGACAACTTCGACAACCTGCAGGCGTCCTGGGTCACCCAGGGCGGGAAGGTGGGGCAGCTCAGCCTCGCCTACGGCGCCAACGACATGGGCTCCGTGATGATCGAGGAGAACGTCGTGCGCGCGGCCGGCGCGGCGTACTGCATGGACGAGCACGAGGTGGTCCGCAACATCGAGAACGCCGGATTCACCGCCAAGCGCCGCAACATGCACTACGAGGTGCTCGGCGATCCCATGTTCCGCTCGCGCGAGGTGCCGCGGATGCTCGAGCTGGCGGTGGCGCGGGGAGATGGGCGGGGCGGCGAGGCCGACGACCTCCGCGGCTACGAGGCCCGCAGCCTGGCGGCGAGACGTCTTCGGACGGCGCCGCCGTCGTGAACCCGCATGACGGGCGTGAGGGTGTTTCGCGCGCGCTGGCTCCTGCCGATTGACGGCCCGCCGCTCGACGGCGGTTGGGTCGCGACCCGGAGCGGCACGGTGATCGAGGTCGGGCGCGGCGCGGCTCCAGGCCCTGCCGACGATCTCGGGGACGTGGCCCTCTTGCCCGGCCTCGTCAACGCTCACACCCATCTCGAGCTGAGCGGCCTGGCAGGACGGGTCCGGCCCGCCGACAGCATGGTGGCCTGGATTCGGGCGATGCTCGCTGAACGCATGGCGGTGCCGCCGGCGAGCCCGGCGAACGTCGCCGCCATGCAGGCGGCGGTGGCCGAGATGCAGGCGACCGGTACCGTGCTCGTCGGCGACGTCTCGAATTCGCTCGCGAGCGTGCCGGTGCTGCGCGAGGCCGCATTCGACGCCGTCGTGTTCCACGAGCTGATCGGCTTCGACGCCGCGGACCCGGCCGCGATGGTGCGCGACGCCTCGTCGCGCGCCATCGCGGCCGAGGCCGAGCCGCCACCCGACATCCGCCTCAGCGTCGTGGCCCACGCGCCGTACTCGGTGGCTCCCGCGCTCTTCACCGAGATCGGTCGCTGGCCGCAGACGACGCCCCGGTCGGTGCACCTCGCGGAGTCGGCGGAGGAGATCGAGTTCCTGCGGAGCGGCACCGGGCCCTTCCGTCGTCTGCTCCGCGAGCTTGGCGCGTGGACCCCGGCCTGGACGCCGCCGGGCTGCGATCCGGTCGAGTACATGAAGCGCGTCGGGTACCTGTCGCCCGGGATGCTGGCCGTCCACGGCGTCCATCTCACGGACGACTGCCTGGCCAGGCTGGGCGAGGCCGAAGCGGTGCTCGTGACCTGCCCGCGGAGCAACGAGTGGGTGGGGGCCGGAATTCCTCGGCTGTCGCACTTCTACGCGGCCGGCGTCCCCGTGGCGATCGGCACCGACAGCCTCGCGTCCGCGCCGACGCTGAACCTGTTCGACGAGCTTGCCGAGATCCGGCGCATTGCGCCCGATGTGTCGGCCGCATCGCTGCTCGAGAGCGCGACGCGGATTGGCGCCGAGGCGCTCGGCTTCGGCCGCGCGTACGGCACGATCGCGCCGGGGAAACGGGCGCGGTTCGTGGCGGTCGCGGTTCCGCCCGGCACGGCCGATGTGGAAGAATACCTGGTCGCTGGCGTGCCGGCCACGGCCGTCAGACCCGTCAGCGGCTGACATGCTCGCGCGCCTCCAGACCTACGCGTCGTTCGTCCGGTTCAGCCACTCGGTGTTCGCGCTGCCGTTCGCGCTGACGGGCGCCTTGCTCGCCGGCCGTCTCGTGTCTCTCGATCCGATGCGGCTTCTGTGGATCATCGTCTGCATGGTGGCGGCGCGGAGCGCGGCGATGGGCTTCAACCGGCTCGTGGACGCCGTGTACGACGCGCGCAACCCGCGCACCGCGATGCGCGAGCTGCCTCGCGGCGCGATGTCACGCCGCGAGGCCGCGCTCTTCGTGATCGCGTCGTCGGCGGTGTTCGTGGCCGCCACCGTCCCGCTCGGCCCGGTGTGCCTCGCCCTGTCGCCGCTGGCGCTCGCGATCGTCTTCTGGTACTCGCTCGCGAAGCGCGTGACGACGTACACGCAGCTCTTCCTCGGGCTGGCGATGGCGGTCGCGCCGGTGGGCGGCTGGATTGCCGCGGGCGGGCCGCTGCGTCCGGAGCCCTGGGTGCTCGGCCTCGCGATCGGCTCGTGGGTGGCGGGATTCGACGTGCTCTACGCGTGCCAGGATCTCGAGTTCGATCGGCGTGAGGGGCTCCGGTCGATCCCGGTGACGTTCGGCGTCCGCCGGGCAATCTGGATCTCCCGCGGCCTGCACGTCGTCACGGTGCTGGCGCTGGCCGTGGTCGGACGGCTGGCCGGGCTCGGCCCGGTCTACGCGGCCGGCCTCGCCATGGTGGCGGCGCTGCTCGTGTACGAGCAATCGCTCGTGAGCGCGGCCGACCTGTCGCAGGTCAAGCGCGCGTTCGACCTGAACGCGTGGGTCGGCGTGCTGTATTTCGTCGCGACGTGCGCGGACGTGCTCACGTCGTGAGCGCCCGAACGGAGCCGGCGGGCGCGAGCGCCAGGCGCGTGGCCGTCGGCGTCACCGGCGCGAGCGGCGCGATCTACGCCGTGCGCACCATCGCGGCCCTCCTCGAGCTGGGCTGCGAGCTCGACATCGTGTTCAGCGACTACGGACGCCGGCTGCTCATGGACGAGCTCGGGCCGGACGCGAAGGTCGAACGGCTGCCCGAGTTGCTCGCGGCCAAGTACGGCGATGGTGTGGCGCGCGGCAGCTTTCGCTTGCTCGGCAACCGTGATCTCGGTGCCTCGCTGGCGAGCGGAAGCCACCGCTGCGAGAGCATGGTCATCGTGCCGTGCTCGATGAAGACGCTCGCCGCCGTGGCGCAGGGGCTGTCGCGCAGCCTCATCGAGCGCGCGGCGGATGTCATGCTCAAGGAGCAGCGGCGGCTCGTGGTCGTACCGCGCGAAACGCCCATGAGCCTGCCCGCGCTGCGCAACATGGTCGCGTGCGCCGAGGCGGGCGCGATGGTGCTGCCGGCGATGCCCGCCTTCTACCAGCGGCCGAAGACGATCGACGACCTCGCGGACTTCATCGCGGGCAAGATCCTGAACGCGCTGGGCTTCGACCAGCGGCTCTTCCCTGCGTGGAAGGGCGAATGACGGTTTCGATCTCCAAAGATCCCGGGCGCATCGCGGGCATGTTCGACGCGATCGCCCGCCGCTACGACACGCTCAACCACCTGCTCAGCGCCGGCCTCGATCGCCGGTGGCGCGCGCGAGCGGTACGGGCGCTGTCGCTGACCGGACACGAGCGCGTGCTGGACATGTGCACGGGCACGGCGGATCTCGCCATCGAGGCGGCGACCTCGGCGTCGGGACGCGCGGCGGGCGTCGTCGGCATCGACTTCTCGGGCGAGATGCTCGGCATCGCGCAGCGAAAGGTCAGGGCCGCCGGCCTGGCGGCGCGCGTGCAGGTCGCACGGGCCGATGCCACGCAGGTACCGCTCCCGGACGCATCCATGGATGTCGCCATGGTGGCGTTCGGCATCCGGAACGTGGTCGACCCGCGCGCGGCGTGCGCCGAGTTCTTCCGGGTGCTGCGGCCAGGCGGACGGCTCGCGATCCTCGAGTTCGGCGCGCCGGCGTTGCCCGGCCTGCGCCAGGCGTATCTCTGGTACTTCACGCACGTGCTGCCGCGAATCGGCGGGCTCGTCTCGAAGCACGGGGACGCGTACGCGTACCTGCCGGCCTCGGTCCTCGAGTTCCCGTCGGGGCAGGCGTTCGGCGCGATGCTCCGCGAGATGGGCTTCGCGAACATCCGCGTCGAGCCGCTCACGTTCGGGATCGTCTATCTGTATCTTGCCGTCAAGCCCGACGCCCAACCGGCCGCGTCCCGCGTCTGAACACCAGGAGCTCGCCCGGGCCCCGCGTGGCACCGTCCGACCGCCGGCCGTATACTGCGAGACAAGTTACTGATGTACCTGGACTTCGACGATCGGCCAGACATCCCCCGTGTGCCGCAGGCCATCTCGGTGCGCGAGGGCGTGCTGCTGTCGATCATCGTCCACCTCGCCTTCGTGATCTTCCTGCTCGTCGCGCCCGCCGAGTGGTTCGAGGCGGCGCCCGAGGAGGCCGCGCAGGCCGAGCAGCAGGAACCGCTCCGGTTCGTCCAGGTGATGCCGCTCATCGACCGCCGTCAGATTCCGAATCCGGAGGCCGACCGGTCGGAGTTCGACCTGCGGGCGAAGCCGACGCCCGTGCCGGCGCCCGATGCCGCGCCCGCGCCGCCAGCGCCCGACGTGCCGCGGACGGAGCCGGCGCCGGGTCCCGAGACGCCAGACCCCCTGGCGCCGTCGCCCTCGACCCTGGGCGCGATGGCCCCGCCCGAGCCGGAGCGCCCGCCGCCGCCGCGGCCGAGCGGCAGCCTGGGCAACGCCTTCCGCGACCTGGGCCGCTACCTCCAGGAACCGCAGGTCAGCGCGCAGCAGCCGGGGATCGGCGAAGGCGACTCGGGTGCCGACGTCGAGATGCTCGACTCGAAGGGGCGGCCGATCGAGGGCATCGACTTCGGGCCGTGGATGCGCCGCTTCGCCGCGCAGATCCGCCGCAACTGGATCATCCCGCAGGTCGCCGAGATGTCGCGCGGCCGCGTCGTCGTCACCTTCACCGTTCTCCGCAACGGCACGCTCATCGATCTCCAGGTCAGGCAGCCGGCGGCCATCGGCGCGCTCACGCAGGCCGCCGTCACCGCGCTCAAGCTGTCGAACCCGACGTCCGTGCTGCCGGCCGAGTACCAGGACGATCGCGTGCTCTTCACGGTCACGTTCCACTACAACGAGCCGCTCCGGGATCGGCAGTGACGCGGCTGGTGGCGGTCGTCGGCCCGACGGCGTCGGGCAAGACGGCGCTCGGCGTCGCCCTGGCATCGGCGTTCGGCGGGGAAGTCGTCTCGTGCGATTCGACGGCGGTGTATCGCGGGCTCGACATCGGCACCGACAAGCCGACGGAGGCCGAGCGGCGCGCCATCCCTCACCATCTGATCGACGTCGCGGCGCCCACCGAGATCTACTCGGCGGCGCGGTACGCGGCCGACGCCGCGGCGGCCATCCACGACATCGCCGCGCGGGGCCGGCTGCCGATCGTCGTCGGCGGCACCGGCTTCTACTTTCGGGCGCTGACGAGAGGTCTGTTCGCGGGGCCCGCGCGTGACGAGCGCATCCGGCGCCGGCTCGAGCGCGTGGCCGAGCGGCGCGGCACGGCGTCGTTGCACCGCTGGCTCACCCGGGTCGACTCCGCGTCCGGCCGGCGCGTGCTGCCGGGCGATCGCAAGCGGATCGTGCGCGCACTCGAGGTCTACCTGCTCACCGGCCGGCCGCTGACCGACCACTTCGGCGAGACCAGGTCGCCGCTCGGCGCGGCGGACGTGTGCGCCATCGGCCTGCGCGTCTCGCGCGCGCTGCAACTTGCACGCGTCGCCCGCCGCGTCGACGAGCAGTTCGCGCGCGGCGTCGTCGCGGAAGTCCAGCGATTGATCGCCGCCGGCGTACCGCCGGATGCCCACGCGTTCAGCGGTCTCGTGTACCGGCAGATCCTGGATCTGCTGGCGGGCGTGCGCGACGAGGCGGCGACGCGCGCGCTGATCGTGCGCGAGAACATGCGCTACGCGAAACGGCAGATGACCTGGTTCCGCAAAGAGCCGGGCGTGACGTGGCTCGATGCCGAGGCCGGGGGCGACGCCGCGGCCGCCATTCAATGCGTGGGACGCTGGCGGGAGGAGAAGCGCTGAGCGTCGCGCCGCCGCGCAGGCCGATCGCGCCAGCCCGGCGATCGCCGCTCGCCGCCGCCTCGTTGGCGAGGTGGTCCGCGCGCTGGCCTGCCTCTTCAAGAGGCGGTTGTTTCGAGGCCGACGTAGCATAATCGTGACGTGTCGATCATCGACTCCGAGCCCCGGCTCGACGCCATGACGGGCGGCACGCGCGTGTCACACCTCGAGGCGGCTCGAGAGTGCCGGGCATGACGATCCGTGAACAGCTCGAGGCGCGCGAGCGCGAGTTCCTCGCGCCACAGGCAGCGCGGAGCGCCGCGAGCCGGGGCCGCCGCCGGCCCGAGCGCGAGGACCCGATCCGCCCGGCGTTTCAGCGCGACCGCGATCGAATCATCCACTCGAAGGCCTTCCGCCGGCTCAAGCACAAGACGCAGGTCTTCTTCGCGCCGACCGGCGATCACTACCGCACGCGCCTGACCCACACCCTCGAGGTCTCCCAGGTCGCCCGGAGCATCGCGAAGGTGCTCCGCCTGCACGAAGAGCTGACCGAGGCGATCGCGCTCGGACACGATCTCGGCCATCCGCCGTTCGGCCACGCGGGCGAACGGGTGATCGACCGGCTCGTGCCGGGCGGGTTCAGCCACTACGCGCAGAGCCTGCGCATCGTCGATCTGCTGGAGAACGGCCGGCAGGGATTGAACCTCACGTGGGAAGTGCGCGACGGGATCGCGCGCCATTCCAAGGGCAAGCACGGGCTGCCCGTCGGCGCGCCCGCCGCCGATCGCGCGAGCACGATCGAAGGGCAGATCGCGCGCGTGGCCGACATCATCGCGTACGTGAACCACGACATCGACGACGCGGTGCGCGCCGGCGTGCTGGAGCCGGCAGCGTTGCCGGCGTCGGCGACGGCCGTGCTCGGCGAGACGTCGTCTCAGCGCATCAACACGATGGTCACCGACGTCGTGCACCGGACGCTCGACGCCGGGCTGGCCGAGATCCGGATGAGCGACGAGGTCCTCGACGCCACGCTCGCGCTGCGCAGCTATCTCTTCGACGCCGTCTACGAGAATCCCAGGGCGACGGCCGAGTTCGAGAAGGCGTCCGGTGTGCTCGGCGGGATCTGGGGGCGCATCAGGCAGCGTCCCGAGCCGTATCTGGATCCCGCAACCATCGCCGAGGAAGGGCTCGACGCGGCCGCCAGGGATTTCGTGGCCGGGATGACCGACCGCTATGCCGTGGCGCTCTTCGAGGAGCTCTTCGTGCCGAGGTCCTGGAGCGTCTGATGCTCGCCTCGCGGCTACCTACCTCATGTCGCACCGGTCGGGCCGCGCCAAGGGCGACGCGAGGCGTGTGGAACGGCCCGGCCCCTGGGCGCTGGGCCGGATCGCCGCCCGATGTAAAATAGACGTTTGCCCGAGCTCCACCGGGGGCGTTCGATGAGTATGTGGCTCGACCTGAACCGAATCCGTGCCGGCGTGGAGCATGTCGTCAGGCGGCTCGCGCCCGCGGAGTTCGCCGGCGACGACCAGTTCCGCGTGGTCGCACCGGTCGACCTCGATGTCGAGGTGACCAAGGACGCGAGGAAAGTCCGGCTGACCGGGCGGGTGAAGACGACGATCGCCACCGACTGCAGCCGATGCCTCGAGCCGTTCGAGATTCTGGTGGACGCGCCGATCGACTCGATCTTCCTGCCCGCGGCCGAGAACGTCGCCGGCGACGACGAGCAGGTGGCCTCCGAGGATCTCGGCGTCTCGTACTACCGTGAGGACGTGATCGACCTCGGGGAAGTCGTGCGCGAGCAATGCTACCTGGCGCTGCCGATGAAGCCGCTGTGCCGGGCCGACTGCCTGGGGCTCTGTCCGGTCTGCGGGATCAACCGCAATCGGGAGAGCTGCACGTGTCAGGTGGAGTGGGTGGACCCCCGGCTCGACGCGTTGCGCCAGTTGAAGGGGCATTTTCAGTAGACGCGATCCGGATGCCCGGCGGGCTGCGGGCGCCGAATCGCCGTTCGACATCACCAACGACCCAGAGTGAGAGCAGCCGAGCAGTCATCCCATGCCGAATCCCAAGCGACGACACTCCAAGACCCGCACCGCCAAGCGCCGCACGCACGATGCGCTCAAGCCGATCGGCACGAGCGAGTGCCCACAGTGCCACGAACTGCGCCCGCCGCATACGGTCTGCCGTAATTGCGGGTACTACCGCGGCCGTCAGGTTCGCGCCGTCGACGAGGAATAAGCGGCTCGTCCCGTGCCTCCAGTCGTCGCCGTCGACGCGATGGGCGGGGACCATGCGCCGGCCGCCATCGTGGACGGTGCGATCAGGGCGGTGCAGCGGCTCGACGTCCGCGTCGCGCTCGTCGGCCCCGCGGCCGTGCTGCGCGACGAGCTCGAGCGCTATGCGGCGTCGGAGACGGCGGCCGTCTCGATCGTCGACGCGCCGGACGTCGTCGGCATGGCGGAGCCGCCGCTCGTCGCCCTGCGCCGCAAGCCGCGCAGCTCGATTCGCGTGGCGACGGCGCTCGTCGCCTCGCGCGGCGCCGATGCCGTCTTCAGCGCCGGGCATTCGGGCGCGACCGTGCTCGCGGCGCGCGGCGCGTTCGACCTGCTGCCCGGCGTCGACCGTCCGGCGCTGGCCGTGACGGTGCCGACGCTGACGGGCGCGGCGGTGCTGCTCGACGCCGGCGCGAACCTCGAGTGCCGGCCCGAGCACCTGGTGTCGTTCGCCCGGCTCGGCGCGGCGTACGCCGCCGTGACGCTCACGGCCGATCGGCCCCGCGTCGGACTGCTGTCGATCGGCGAGGAGGCCGGCAAGGGCAACGACCTCATCCGCGAAGCGCACGCGCGCCTGCAGGAGGCCGATCTCAACTTCATCGGCAACCTCGAAGCGCGGGAGCTCTTCACGGGGCGGGCCGACGTCGCCGTCTGCGATGGCTTCACCGGCAACATCACGCTGAAGGTCGGCGAGGGCCTGGTCGAGGCGCTGGAGGTCATGCTGCGCGAAGAGCTGGGCGCCGCGCTCGTCTCGCAGATCGGCGCGCTGCTCACGCGGCGCGCCTTCCAGCGGTTCCGCCAGCGCGTCGACTACGCGGAGCACGGCGCGGCGCTGCTGCTCGGCGTCGGCGAGCTGACGCTCATCGGACACGGCCGGTCGTCGTCGCGCGCCGTGGAGAGCGGGATCGCGACGGCGGCGCGGCTGATCGCCGGGCGGGTGCTGCCGCGCGTGCGCGACGACCTGGCGGCGCGCGCGCGATGAGCGCGCGGTTGCGCGGCGTCGCCGCCGTGTGCTGAAGTAGGCAGGTTGTGATGGGCACGATGACGGGACGCGTGGCGCTGGTCACCGGCGCCTCTCGCGGGATCGGCCGCGCGATCGCGCGGGCGTTCGCCGCGCGCGGGGCGCGCGTGATCGCCGCGGCGCGCGGCGATCACGCGGCCGCCGTGGCCGCCGAGATCGGCGAGGCCGGCGGCCTCGCCGACGCGGCGGCGCTCGACGTGACCGACGACGACGCCGTCGGCCGCCTGGTGGCCGACATCGTGAGCCGGCACGAACGGATCGACGTGCTCGTCAACAACGCCGGCATCACGCGCGACCAACTGATGCTGCGGATGAAGCGCGACGACTGGGACGCGGTGCTGGCGACCAACCTGACGGCCGCGTTCGCGTGCTCGCAGGCCGTCCTGAAGCCGATGGTCAAGCAGCGCTACGGGCGCATCGTCAACGTGACGTCGGTCGTGGGGCAGTCCGGCAATGCCGGACAGGCGAACTACGCCGCGTCGAAAGCCGGCCTGATCGGCCTGACCAAGGCGATGGCGCAGGAGGTCGCGTCGCGTAATATCACCGTGAACGCGGTCGCTCCGGGACTGATCGACACCGACATGACGAAGGCGATCTCCGGCGCGGCCCAGGCCGACTGGGCGTCGCGGATTCCCGCGAGGCGGCTGGGCACGCCCGAAGAGGTCGCGGCCGCCGTGGTGTTCCTTGCCTCGGACGAGGCGGCGTATATTACGGGGCACGTGCTCGCGGTCAACGGTGGCATGTACATGTAGCGCGGCGGCGCGCCGGACCCGCACGTGACGAGCGGGCTGAAGCCACGGCGGGGCCCTCGGCTGCGCCGATGCAGGAGGATTGAATGGCGGTTGCGGATCAGGTGAAGAAGATCATCGTCGAACAGCTCGGAGTGGACGAGGAGGAAGTGACGCCGGACGCGTCCTTCGTCGACGATCTGGGGGCCGACTCGCTCGACACCGTGGAGCTCGTCATGGCGTTCGAGGAGGAATTCGGGATCGAGATCCCCGACGAGGACGCCGAGAAGATCACCCGCGTGAAGGAAGCCATCGAGTACATCGAAGGCCACGCCAAGAAGAAGTAGGGATACGGACGACGTGTCGCGCCGAGTGGTGGTGACCGGGGTCGGACTGCTGTCGTCCGTCGGCCTCGGAACGCAGGCAACCTGGGACGCGCTCTGCGCGGGCCGGAGCGGCATCGGGCCGATCACCCATTTCGACGCGTCGGACTTCTCGGCGCGGATCGCGGGCGAAGTCAAGGGCTTCGATCCGCTGCAGTTCGTGGATCGCAAGGACGTCAAGAAGATGGACGTCTTCATCCAGTTCGCGATCGCGGCGGCGGACTTCGCCGTCGCCGACGCGCGGCTGCGGGTGACGCCGGACATCGCCGACGAGGTCGGGGTGTTCATCGCCTCGGGCATCGGCGGGTTCAGCACCATCGAGCGCGAGCACAGCGAGCTGCTGAAGGGCGGGCCCCGCCGGATCTCGCCGTTCTTCATCCCGGCGTCGATCATCAACCTGGCCGCCGGTCAGGTGTCGATTCGTCTCGGCGCGCGCGGGCCGAACCTCGCGACCTGCACGGCCTGCACGGCGTCGGCGCACGCGATCGGCGAGTCGTTCGAGATCATCCGCCGCGGCGACGCCGACATCATGATCGCCGGCGGATCCGAGGCGTCGATCACCCCGATGGGGGTCGGTGGGTTCGCCTCGATGCGGGCGCTCTCCACGCGCAACGACGAGCCCGCGAGGGCGAGCCGGCCGTTCGACAAGGACCGCGACGGCTTCATCATCGGCGAGGGCGCCGGCATGCTCGTGCTCGAGGAGCTGGAGACCGCGCGCCGCCGCGGCGCGCCCATCTATGCCGAGATCGCGGGCTACGGGCTCTCGGCCGACGCGTTCCACCTCACCGGTCAGCCGCCAGACGCCAACGGCGCCGTGCGGTCGATGCGGATGGCGCTCCGCAAGGCCGGCGTCCAGCCGGACGAGATCGACTACATCAACGCGCACGGCACCTCCACGCCCATCAACGATCCGACCGAGACGCTGGCGGTCAAGACGACGTTCGGCGAGCACGCGTACCGGCTCGTCATGTCGTCGACCAAGTCGATGACCGGCCATCTGCTCGGCGCGGCCGGCGGCCTCGAAGCCGGCATCACGGCGCTCGCCGTCAAACACCAGATCGCTCCGCCGACGATCAACCTCGACGAGCCAGATCCTGCGTGCGATCTCGACTACGCCCCCCACGTCAGTCGCACGATGGCCATCCGGTACGCCTTGTCGAACTCGTTCGGCTTCGGCGGCACCAATGGCACACTGTTGCTGAAACGGTACGAGGACGGCCAGTAGGCGTCAGGCCACCGCCGGCCTCACAAGGACCCAGGACCCAGGACCCAGGACCCGGGACCCAGGACCCGGGACCCGGGACCCGGGACCGTCTCTTATGCATATCGCCGTCTGCCTCAAACAGGTCGTGACCCGCGAGTGGCCCGTCCGCGTGAACGAAGCGGAGACATGGATTCGCGAGGATCAGGCCGCCTGGGAGCTGAACGAGCCCGACGCGTACGCGCTCGAGGAAGCGCTGCGGCTGCGCGATCGAACGGGCGGCGAGGTCGTGGCCGTCTCGGCAGGTCCGGCCAGGGTCGTGCAAGTCCTGCGTGAGGCGCTCGCCCGCGGCGCGGATCGTGCGATTCACGTCGCCGGCGACCATCTGGCGCAAGCTGACGCCCTCGAGACCGCCACCGCGCTCGCCGGCGCGCTCCGCGACGAGCCCGTCGATCTCGTGCTGACGGGCCTGCAGTCGCACGATCAGGAGTCCGGGCAGGTCGGCGTCGTGCTCGCCGAGCTCCTCGGTCTGCCGCACGCGACCATCGTCGTGGCGGTCGACCTCGTGCCCGACGGCGGCCTGCGCGCGAAACGCGAGCTCGAAGGCGGCTGGTTCCAGTGGACGGCGCTGCCGCGCCCGGCGGTGTTGACGATGCAGAGCGGCATCAACCAACTGCGCTACGCGACGCTGAAAGGCATCATGGCGGCGCGCGCCAAACCGTTGCACACGTACGAAGCGGCCGGCAACCCGCCCGTCGTGCAGATTCGCCGTCTGGTGCCGCCGCCCGCGCGCCGCCGCACCGCCATGCTGCAGGGGGCGCCCGACCAGATCGCTTCAGAGCTGGTGCAGCGGCTGCGCGACGAGGCCGGCGTCCTCTGAGGGCCCTGGGCATGGTGCTCGCGATTGCGGAGCTCGGGCCGTCGGGATTGGCCCCGGCGTCGCTGGAGGCGGTCGTGGCAGCGCGGCAGATGCGTCAGCCCGTGACGGTCGTCCTGCCAGGCGCCGACGTGGTCGGCGCGCTCGAACCGCTCGCCAACGCCGACGTCGCCGAGCTCGTCGCGCTCGAGCACGACGCGCTCGTCTCCTACACGCCGGACGCCCACGTCGCGGCGCTGGCGGCGTTCGTCGCGACCCAACGTCCCGTCTGGGTCGTCGCGGCCCACACGTACCAGGCGCGCGATTACGTGCCGGCGCTCGCCGCGCGCCTGCGCCGGGGGCTGGCGACGGGCTGCACGGCGATCGGGCGGGAGGGCGACCGCGTGGTGCTGTCGCGCCCCGTGTTCGGCGGGAAGCTCGCTGCTGAGATCGTGATCGCCGGTGATCCGCCGTACTTCGCGACCGTGCAGCTCGGCGCCTTCAGCCGAGACGACGTGGGGCGGGCGCTGCATCCGGTTCCGGTGCGGCGTGAAATGGCGGCGGTCGACGTCCAGCAGGTGCGCCAGCGCCCGGAACCACGATTCAGGGAAGCGACGTCGGCGGTCGACCTGTCGCGGGCCGATCGGATCGTGGCGGTGGGGCGTGGGATCAAAGCCCGGGAGCAGCTCGAGGTCGTGGAGAAGCTCGCCGCCGCGCTCGGCGCCGAGATGGCCGCCTCGCGACCGATCTGCGACGCCGGCTGGCTGCCGATGGATCGTCAGGTCGGCAGCTCGGGCCAGACCGTCGCGCCGCGGCTGTACGTCGCGGTGGGCATCTCGGGCGCCATCCAGCACATCGTGGGCATGCGCGGCGCGAGGACGGTCGTCGCCATCAACAAGGATCCTCAGGCGCCCATCTTCGAGGTCGCCGACTACGGCATCGTCGGCGATCTCTTCGAGGTCGTGCCCGCGATCGTGCGGGCGCTGACGCCGGCGTGAGCGTGCTCGCCTGGCTGCCGCTCTTCGCGACGCTGCTGCTGGCCGGGCCGCAAGCGGGCCGGCCCGTGCCGGCGCCGCGCGATGCCGCCGCGAACCGCCGCGCGCTTTGGGAAGCGCTCGATCTCTACGTGAAGGGGGACTTCGACGCGGCCGTGGCGAGGGCGCTCCGCGTGGGATTCGATCCCGTGCAGGCGGAAGGGTGGATCGCGGCGGCGCCGCGCGCGTCGCGGGACGCGCGGCGGCGCGCCGCGGCGGTCTGCGCGCTCGACGTCGCGTCGGTGCGTCCGTTCCTCCTGCCGCGCTTGGCGTCTTGGGCGCGGGAGCTGGTGGCTGAGGGCGAGCCGGGGCCGCTCGAGGCGATCTGGCTGCGCGCGTCGATCGGCATCGCCGAGGGCTTCGGCTCGTGGCCGTTCCTCTTGGAGGACGCCCCGGTGCCGCCGCAGGCGGCCGCGCCGCGAGGGCGCGCCCAAACGGCGCCCCCGGCTCGTCCGATCGCGCACCTCCGGTACGCGCGCCAGCGCCTTGGCGACGATCCCTACGTGGCGATGGCCGAGGTCGTCGGCGCCGAGTTCGTCACGTCGCCGGCGATCGTCGGATCGGCCGCGCGTATCCGGAACCGCGCGCCGAGCGGCGACCGGCTCGGCGCCGACGAGGCCGATCGCGCGGCGATCGACGCCGCGGGCGCCATCCCGCTCCTGCGGGCAGCAGCGGCCGCCGCCGAGCGGCTCACGGCGGTGCCGCCGCTCAGCGGCGAAGCGCAGGTGCGGCTCGGATACCTGAAGCTCAGGCTCGGCGACACCGACGCCGCGCTCGCGAGCTTCCAGCGTGTCGACGAACGCACGGCCGACCGCGACCTGCGCTATCTCGGGCGTCTGTACACCGCGCTCGCCCTCGATCGACTGAGCCGCGTGGACGAGGCCGCCGCGATGTACCGCGCGGCGCTCGCGATCGTCCCTGGCGCGCGCACGGCGGCGACGCTGCTGACGGCGCTGCTCGTCCGTGCCGGACGGCTCGACGACGCCGAGGCGATGGCCGTGGAGTTCATGGAGGCCAAGACGCTGGCGGACGATCCCTGGCGGACGTACTTCCTCGGCGACTACCCGCACGTCCGCGGGCTGATCGCGAGGCTGCGGGAGATGGCGCGGTGATGCCGGCGCGCTTGGGTCCGCGCAGGGCCGACGCGCCGGGCGTCTGGCGCGGCGTCGCGGCGATCCTCGGATCGGTGGGCGTGGCCGGCGGGCTGGTCGCGGCCTCACCCCGCCAATCGGTCTTCCAATCGCGCGTGGACCTCGTGCCGGTCTACGTGTCGGTGCGAGCCAGCGGCGACATCGTGCGCGGGCTCTCGGCCAAGGACTTCGGGCTGCTCGACAACGGCGTTCCGCAGCAGATCGACGATCTCTCGTCGGAGCGGGTGCCGATCGACGTGACGCTGCTCGTCGACACGAGCAGCAGCGTCGTCCAGAGCCTGGAGGTCTTCAAGAGCGACATCGTGCGCATCTCGAAGCTGCTGCAGCCGGAGGAGCAGGTGCGGCTGATCACGTTCGACAGCCGCGTCCGTCAGATCGCGCCGATGCAGCCGGCGGACGCGCGCGTGCCGCTCGAGGCGATCCGGCTGGGCGACGACACCTCGCTCAACGACGGGCTGCTGTTCGCGCTCGCGCGTGCGCGGCGCCACGACCGCCGCCATCTCGTCTTCGTGTTCACCGATGGCCGCGACACGTCCAGCGTGCTCGACTCGGGCGCCTTGCTGTCGATCGCGAGCCGGGCCGATGCGCTGCTGCACGTCGCGCTCGTGGGATCGAACGACGCGCCCGATCCCGGCGTCGGCGCGCACCTCGCGCTCCTGGCCGAAGCGGCCGAGCGAACGGGCGGCGCGCTCTCGCCGCCGGCGCCGCGCGAGCGCGACCTCGTCCCCGCGTTTCAGCGCGCGATCGAATCGTTCCGCGGCAGCTACGTGCTGTACTTTTCGCCGGCGGGTGTCCCGAAGGACGGCTGGCACACGTTGCGGGTCACCGTGCAGAGACCGGGCACGTTCGAGATCCGCGCGCGGCAGGGCTACTTCGCGAACTGACGCGTCGTTCCTGCGGCGCCGGTCATCGTGCCGCGAGCTGCGGCACGCGGATGGGCGGCTCGGGCTCGTCGACGGCGGCGCCGTCGCGAAACGTGACGGTTCGGTTGGCGTTGGCCGGCACGCGCGCGCCTGGGACGAGGATGCCGACGAGGTTCAACGGGTCCGAGGCCCACACCGACACCGTCTGGCCCGACGGCGGCCGATGCCGCAGCGCGCGCAGCGATTCGAGCGCGATCGGGAGCGCGAACTGCTCGCCGGCGAGCCCAGAGACGAAGCGGCCGCCGCGGACCTCGCCGCGATCTTCGAGCCGTCGCAGCGCGAGCACGAGATCGCGCCAGGTCGGCACGTTCGATTCGCGCGTCAGCATCTCCCTGAACACGACGCCGTAGCGGCGGAGCAGCATCCAGCACGCCGACTCGATGATGCGCGCGCGCTCGGCGTGCGCCTCGGCGTGGAGCAGCGCCCAGCGGCCCGCGCCGTGGCGAGGGCGTGCGTGGCGGGCCGATCCCTGGCCGGCGCGGCGCCGCGGATCGATGAGCGCGCGAAGGCTGTCGAAGCCGTCGGCGGTGACCAGGCCGGCGGCCACGAGCTCCCAGAGCGCGGTTTCCACTTCCGACGGCAGGTGGCGTGTGCCGCGGACGACGTCCGGAAAGAACGACGCGCCGGCGCGGCGGAGCCACTCGAGCACGTCGCGCGCGTTGGCGCTCAGCGTCTCGGGCGCGATCGCCGCGGCGCGCGGCGCCATCCAGTCGGCGTCCTCGCGCACGAAGAACGTGATCGGCGCGACGCTCGTCGGCACGATCCGCCGTCCTGCCGTGCCGTCGACGAGGGCGGTATGGGGCGACAGCCGTCCCCAGCCGACGATCCCCGTCAGCGACAGGCGATCGAGGATCTCCGGCGTGTAGCCGACGATCCGGCGCGCGAGGATCTGCGCCTCCCAGGCGTTCGCCGGGGCCTCGAATCCCTGGAGCTGCCGGAGCACCTCGCGGGTCCCCGGCTCCTCGCGCACCTGGGTGCCAGGCCGCACGTGCTGCCAATCGAGGAGCCAGCGCATGAAGTCGGCGGCGGTGACGGGCTCGATCTCGCGGCGCAGCGCGCCGAGCGTCATCCGATGGATGCGGGCGAGCAGCCGGCGCTCGCACCACTCGTGCGCGTCCGGATCGCGCGCGGCGCGCGTGAATCGGCCCCGCAGGGCCCAGCCGGTCGCTTCGAGCCGGAGCGCGGCCGCTTCCACGCGCTCCGCTGGCAGGTCGAGCATGCCGGCGAGCGCATCCGCCGCGATCGGGCCGCGATGGCTCAGCCATCCCTGGACGATCGCGACGTCGGCCTCGCTCTCGGACGCGACGGGCCGGCTCACGTCGGCGAGCGGCTGGGCGAAGGCGACGTCGCCGTAGGCCGCGCGGAACGCCGCGACGCGTTCGGCTGCCACCCAGTAACGGCGTCCGCCGGCCGTCGCCCGGCTCGCGCGGCCGTGGCGTTCCAGCTCGGCGAACCACGCGCCCCATGCGTCGACCGACGCCGAGAGCCGGCGCGCCGTCCCATCCTCGCTCCCGCGATCGTCCTCCGGCATCGCGACGAACGTGAGTAGCGCATCGTGCAGGTCGTCGGCGCTCCGCACGTCGGGCCAGGCCTGGCGGCGCACCTCGTCGATCGCGTCCTCGTCGAGGCCACCGACCTCGGCCAGCACCGACGGCGGCAGCACGCGCCGCATCTCGACCGCGCGCGCGCGCCGTTCCTCGAGCGGCGCATCGTCGAGAAACGCGTACGGGTTGGCGTTCAGGATCTCGTGTGAGAAGACCGAAGGCACCGGCGTGTCCACGGCACGGCAGGCGATTCGGCCGTCGGCGAGGCCCGTCAGCACGTCGCGCAGGCCGTCGATGTCCATCGCCTCGGTCATGACGTCCTTCATCACCTCGCGGACGAGCGGGTGGTCGGGAATCTGGATGTCGCCTTCGATGTTCTCCTGGCACGCCGCGACGTCGGGAAACACCGAGGCCAGCAGGTCGTCGGATTGGAGCCGCAGCAGATGGATCGGCGTCTTGCGCCCCTGGCGGAACCGGAGGAGCGCGAGGGCCCGTCCGGCGTCCCATCGCCACCGCGTGCCGAAGATCGGCGACGCCAGGGCCGCCTGCTCGAGGACCTCGCGCACGGTCGGCGTCCGCAGGAACCCGAACACGTCGATGAGCGGGAAGCTGTGCTGTTCGGCGAGCGAGATGTTGATGCCGTTGTCGGTTGCGGCCGCTTGCAGCTCGAAATTGAACGATCGACAGAACCGCTTCCGGAGCGCCAGCCCCCACGCCTTGTTGATGCGAGCGCCGAACGGCGCGTGGATGACGAGCTGCATCCCGCCGCCTTCGTCGAAGAACCGTTCGGCGACGACGGTCGTGTGCGTCGGGACCGCGCCGAGGACCGCGCGGCCCGTCACGACGTACTCGACGAGCTGCTCGGCGCCGGCCTCGTCGAGGCCGCACTCGGTCACGAGCCACTCGATCGCGGCGGCGGCCGCTGGACGCCGCGCGGACGCGTCGCCCGGCGCGGCATCGCGCGCGAGCCGGTCCACCTGCTGCCGGACGTCGCTCACCGCCAGCGACAGCTCGCGCGTGCGCGCTGGCGCCTCGCCCAGCCAGAACGGAATCGTCGGCGCCGCACCCCTCGCGTCCTCGACGATGACGCGTCCGGCGCTGCTGACGCGGCGGATCCGCCACGACGTGTTGCCGAGGAGCATGACGTCGCCGGCATGGCTCTCGATCGCGAAGTCCTCGTCCACGGTGCCGACGGTCGTCCCGTCGGGCTCGGCGACGACGGTGTAGAGCGCGGTGTCGGGAATCGCGCCGCCGCTCGTGATCGCGGCGAGCCGCGCGCCGCGACGGCCGCGCAGCCGGCCGTTCACGCGGTCGTGGTGGAGGTAGGCGGCGAACCGGCCGCGCCGTGCCGCGATGCCCTCCGACAACATGGCGACGACCTCGTCGAACTCGCCGCGCGTGAGGCCGCGATACGGATACGCCCGGCGCACGGTCTCGAACAGCTCGTTCTCGCTCCAGTCGTCGGCGGCGCACATGGCGACGATTTGCTGGGCAAGGATGTCGAGCGGGGCTTCCGGCACGATCAGGCGGTCCAGCTCCCCGGCGCGGATGGCGCGCACGAGCGCCGCGCACTCGACGAGCTCGTCTCGCGTGGTCGCGAAGAACCGCCCCTTGGGGATCGCGCCGCGCCAGTGACCCGCGCGTCCGATCCGCTGGACGGCCGCCGCGATCGACCGCGGCGAGCCGATCAGGCAGACGAGGTCGACCGTGCCGATGTCGATGCCGAGCTCGAGCGACGCCGTGGCGACGAGCGCCCGGAGCTCGCCGGCCTTGAGCCGGCGTTCCGCGTCGAGCCGGATCTTCCGCGACAGGCTGCCGTGGTGCGCCGCCACGGCGGTCTCGCCGAGCCGGGCGGCGAGCTGGTGCGCGAGCCGTTCGGCGAGGCGGCGCGTGTTCACGAAGATCAGCGTCGAGCGGTGCTCGTGAACCAGGGCGGCCAGCCGATCGTAGACCTCGGTCCAGAACTCGTTCGAGGCGATGGGCCCGATCTCGCTGCCCGGCACCTCGATCGCCAGGTCGGGGCCACGGCGGGGAGGTACGACCACGAGGTGCGGCGCCGGACGGGCGGCGCCGCAGAGGAATGCGCCGACGGTTTCGATCGGTTTCTGCGTCGCCGACAGACCGATCCGGGGCACGGGTCGGCCGACGAGCGCGTCGAGCCGCTCGAGCGACAGCGCGAGGTGCGCGCCGCGCTTGTCGTCGGCCACGGCGTGAATCTCGTCCACGATCACGGTGCCGACCGCCCGCAGGATCTCGCGGCTGCGCGCCGACGTCAGCAGGATGAAGAGCGACTCGGGCGTCGTCACCAGGATGTGCGGCGGCCGCGTGAGCATCTGGCGGCGGGCCGGCATGAGCGTGTCGCCCGATCGCACGGCGGTGCGGATGTCGGGCATCTCGTAGCCGCGTTGACGCGCGAGCGCGACGATCTCGGCGAGCGGGCCGTCGAGGTTGCGCTGGATGTCGTTGCCGAGCGCCTTGAGCGGCGACACGTAGAGCACCTGCGTGCGGTCGGCCAGCGCGCCCGCGATGGCGTCGCGTACGAGCCGATCGATGCACGCGAGAAACGCGGCCAGCGTCTTGCCGGATCCGGTGGGTGCCGAGATCAGCACGTCCCGCCCGGCCACGATCTCCGGCCAGCCGAGTGCCTGCGGCTCGGTGGGCGAGCCGAACTTGCCGGCGAACCATTCCTGGACGACCGGATGCGCCCAGCCGAGCGCCTCGAGCGCCGGCGACGAGAGGTCCGATGGACGAGCCAAGACTCCACTAATAGCACAGCGGCTTCGATATCATCCGGGCATGCCTGGCCGGGAAACGCTCGACGTGGACGTGCTCATCGTCGGCGGCGGTCCAGCGGGCCTGTCGGCGGCGCTGCAGCTCGCGAAGCTTCAACGTGAACGCGGCGGGCCGCCGTTGCGCGTGGCCGTGCTGGAGAAAGGGCGGACGCCGGGCGCTCACAGCCTGTCAGGCGCCGTGCTCGATCCGTCGGCGCTGCGGCAGCTCCTGCCCGATGGTGTCGAGCGGGGAGCGCCGCTCGGCGTCCCGGTGGTCGAGGATCGTCTGTACGTGCTGACGGCGGAGCGGGCCTGGCGCGTGCCGTTCACGCCGCCGCCGCTCGCGAATCGCGGGCACGTCATCGTCTCGCTCGGCGAGCTCGTCAGGTGGCTGGCGCGCGAAGTCGAAGCGGCGGGCGTCGATCTGTTCGCCGGCTTCGCCGCGGCGGCGCCTTCGATCGAGGACGGGCGCGTGACCGGCGTGAGGCTCGTGGATCGCGGTCTCGATCGCGACGGCCACCCTGCCGCGGCGTTCGAGCCGGGCGCCGACATCCGGGCGCGTGTGACGATTCTCTGCGACGGCGTGCGCGGCCACCTGACGAAGATCGTGACGCGGACGTTCGGCCTCGACGCCGGCCGTCAGCCGCAACTGTACGCGCTCGGCATCAAGGAGCGCTGGGAAGTGCCGCCGGATCGGCTGCTCGCCGGCACCGTCATTCACACGGTGGGCGCGCCGCTCGGCGCCATGCAGTTCGGCGGCGGCTTCATCTACGGCGGGCCATCCGGTCAGCTCTCGGTTGGCCTCGTGTCCGGGCTCGATTACGACGATCCGCTGTTCGATCCCTTCTTGGCATTCCAGCGATTCAAGCAGCATCCGTTCGTCGCCCGCCTGCTCGAGGGAGGACGCATGCGGCAATACGGTGCGAAGGCCATCCCGGAGGGCGGCTGGTGGACCGTGCCGCGTCTCTACATGGATGGCGCGGTCATCGCCGGCGACGCGGGCGCGTTCGTGAACTCCCTGCGGCTCAAGGGGATTCACCTCGCCATGCGCACCGGCATGCTGGCCGCGGAGGCGGCGTTCGAGGCGGTGCGCGCCGATGACACATCGGCCGCCCGGCTGCACCGCTATCAGGATCTCGTCGATGGCAGCGACGTTCGCCGGGAGCTGTACCCCGTGCGCAACGTGCATCAGGCGTTCGAGCGAGGGCTGCTGGCGGGCGCCGCGTTCGGCGCGCTGTCGACGATCACCGGCGGCGGCTGGTTTCGCGATCCGCTGCCGTCGCGCGCCGGACACGCGCGGATGCGTACGCTCGAAAGCTTCGGGGATGCGGCGCGCCGTCCGGCCGCTCCCGACGCGTTCATCGATCGCACGCGCACGTTCGATCGGCTGACGAGCGTCCATCACTCCGGGACGCGGCACCGCGAGGGACAGCCGGCGCACCTCATCGTGCACGACACCGAGATCTGCCGTACCCGATGCGTCGCCGAGTTCGGCAACCCGTGCACGCGATTCTGCCCCGCCAGCGTGTACGAGATGGTGGAGGATGGGCAGGGTGGCCGGCGGCTGCACCTGAATCCATCGAACTGCGTACACTGCAAGGCCTGCGACATCATGGACCCGTATCAGATCATCGACTGGGTGGCGCCAGAGGGCGGCGACGGTCCGAACTACGAGGGCATGTGACGCTCTCGCGCCGCCAGCGGCTGCAGGCCGCCGCAATCGCCGCGATTGGCACGCCGATCCTCGAGGCTCTGGGCGCGACCTACCGTTGGCGTGAGGCCGGCATGCGCACCCTGGAGCGGCTCGCGCGCGACGGCCGCCAGCCGATCTTCGCGTTCTGGCACGGCCGGATCCTCGCCGCCACGCTGTACTTCCGCGACCGCGGCATCGTCGTGATCACGAGCGAGAACTTCGACGGCGAGTGGATCTCGCGGGTCATCCGCCGGTTCGGGTACGACACCGCGCGGGGCTCGAGCTCGCGCGGCGGCGCGCGCGCGCTGGTCCAGATGCGCCGCGACATGCGGGCGGGCTGTCCCACGGCGTTCACGGTGGACGGCCCGCGAGGCCCCGCGCGCATCGCGCAGCCTGGCGCCGTCTGGCTCGCCAGCGCCACCGGCAGTCCCATCGTGCCGTTTCACATCGAGGCCGGATCGTTCTGGACGGTCAAGAGCTGGGATCGCCACCAGGTGCCCAAGCCGGGCAGCGATCTCGCGATCGCGATCGGCGATCCCATCGAGGTCGCCGCGAGGGCCAGCGAAACGGACATCGAGGAGGGCCGGCAGGCCCTCGAACGCGCCCTCGGGCGCCTCGAGCATCAGACGATCGCGATGCTCGGCACCAGCGACGGTCATTGAGGCGTCGAGCGAAAGGAGCGCCCGCGTGATTGTCTATTCGTCCCCCCGCTTCGCCGACCACGTGACCCCGCCGGGTCACCCGGAGCGCATCGAGCGCGCCGAGGTCTGCGATCAGGCCGCCGAGGCCTTTCGCGGTGCTGGCGGCGCCGTGCGTGAGCCGAGACCCGCGACGCGCGAGGAACTGGGCCGGATTCACACGCCAGAGTACCTGGATCGGATCGGATCGACGGCGGGCGGTCGCCCCACGATGCTCGATCCGGACACCTTCACGAGCCCGATGTCCGACGACGTGGCGCGGCTCGCCTCCGGAGCGGCCATCGACGCGGCTCGGCTGTCGATGGCCGGCGAGCCTGCGTTTGCGCTGATCCGGCCGCCCGGCCATCACGCAGAGCCCGATCGCGCGATGGGCTTCTGTCTGTACAACAACGTCGCCGTCGCCGCCGCGGCGCTCCGGGCGGACGGCGTCAGCCGCGTCGCGATCGTGGACATCGACGTGCACCACGGGAACGGTACGCAGGCGGCGTTCTATCGCGATCCCACGGTGTTCTACGCGTCGACGCATCAGCATCCCTATTACCCCGGCACCGGCGCGGCATCCGAGACCGGGGCGGAGGAGGGCACCGGCTTCACGTTGAACGTGCCGCTGTCCGCCGGTGCCACCGATGACGTTTATCGGCGCGCGTACGAGATGCAGATCCTTCCCGCGGTCGAGCGGTTCCAGCCTGACGTCATCCTCGTATCGGCGGGCTTCGACGCGCACGCGCGCGATCCGCTGGGCGGCATGCGTATGACGACGGACGGCTACGCCGAGATCGCGCGGACGATCCGCGCCACGGCTCAGTCGATCTGCGGCGGCCGCACGGCATGGGTGCTCGAGGGTGGCTACCATCTCGGTGCGCTCCGCGAGTGTCTGGAGGCGACGATCGGCGTGCTCCGCTAGGGCAGCGCGCCGGCGGGCGCGGCGGTCCACGCGACTCCAGAATCGCACAGGCCCGGTACAGCGCCGGATACAGCGAACCTTTCTCCACGGTGAGCACGTCGCGCGACGGACGCCGCAGCCGTACGGCGAAGCCGTGCCCGTGCAGTGGGCCGTGTCGAGCACCGTGAGCACGAGCATGTCGAGGGTGCCGTGAAGATTCGGCCGCGCTGGGAAGTGTCTGGCCGCCGCGATCCGCGTGCTAAGTTAGAGGAGCGTTCAGTGCTCAGTCGCCGGTCCGGGTTGCCGCACCCTGAAAGCTGACGACCGGACATTCACGACGTCCGACACGACCCGAGACTCCCTTGGCCGAGTACACCCCGCAGACCATCGAACCGAAGTGGCAGCGGCGCTGGGACGACACCCGCGCCTTCGAGGTGGCCGTCGATCCGTCGCGCCCGAAGTTCTACGGCCTCGAGATGTTCGCCTATCCCTCGGGGCACGCGCACATGGGCCACGTGCGCAACTACAGCATCGGCGACGCGCTCGCGCGCATGAAGCGCATGCGCGGCTTCAACGTGCTGCACCCGTTCGGGTGGGACGCGTTCGGCCTCCCGGCGGAGAACGCCGCCATCAAGCACGGCGTCCACCCGGAGGACTCCACCCGCGGGAACATCGCGCACATGAAGGGGCAGCTCCAGCGGCTCGGCATCAGCTATGCCTGGGAGCGAGAGCTCGCCACGTGCGATGCCGAGTACTACCACTGGAACCAGTGGCTCTTCCTCCGGATGTACGAGCGGGGGCTCGCGTACCGGCGCCGATCGTCGGTGAACTGGTGCCCGAAGGACCACACCGTGCTGGCCAACGAGCAGGTCGTCGAGGGCGGCTGCTGGCGCTGCGGCACGCCCGTCGAGACGCGCGAGCTCGAGCAGTGGTTCTTTCGCATCACGGCGTACGCCGACGAGCTGATCGACGCCATCGCCGGCCTCACCGAGTGGCCCGAGAAGGTGCTGACGATGCAGCGCAACTGGATCGGGCGATCGGAGGGCGCGCGCATCCGGTTCCCGCTCGTCGACGCCAGCGGCACGCCGTCGGCCGACGTCGTCGAGGTCTTCACGACGCGCATCGACACGATCTTCGGCGTCACGTTCGTGACGCTCGCGCCCGAGCATCCGCTGGTCGAGCGGCTCGCGGCCGAGTCGGCGGATCCTGCGGCGCTGCGCGGCGCCGCCGCGCGATTTCGCGCGCAGGATCGGCTGGCGCGGATGAGCGGCGGCGTCGAGAAGGAAGGCGTCGACACCGGGCGTCTCGTGCTCAACCCCTTCACGGGAGCGACGGTCCCGTTGTGGATCGCCAACTTCGTGCTCGGCGAGTACGGCACCGGCGCCGTCATGGGCGTGCCGGCGCACGATCAGCGCGACTTCGAGTTCGCCCGCAAGCACGGGCTCCCGATCCGCGTCGTCGTCCAGCCCGAGGGGTCGCCGCTCGCCGACGACGCGCTCGAGGCCGCGTACGAAGAAGACGGCACCCTCGCGCGATCGGCGCAGTTCTCCGGCGTGACGTCGGCCGACGCGCGGCGACGCCTGACCGAGGAGGCGACGGTCTTGGGCATCGGCGAGGCGACCGTGCAGTATCGCCTCAAGGACTGGGGGATCTCCCGGCAGCGCTACTGGGGCACGCCGATCCCGATGATCTACTGCCCGGTCGACGGCACCGTGCCGGTGCCGGATGCGGATCTGCCGGTTGCATTGCCGCGCGTCGCGCAGTTCACCGGCCGCGGCGACTCGCCGCTCGCCCAGATCGCCTCGTTCGTGAACGTCGCGTGCCCGACGTGCGGCGGCCCCGCCCGGCGGGAGACCGACACGATGGACACGTTCGTCGACTCCTCCTGGTACTTCTATCGCTTCGCCGATCCGCGCAACGGCGACCGGCCCGTGGATCCATCGGCGATCCGGTACTGGCTGCCCGTCGACTTCTACGTCGGCGGGGTCGAACACGCGATCCTCCATTTGATCTACTCGCGGTTCTTCGCGCGCGTGTTCCGCGATCTCGGCCTCGTGGATCACAGCGAGCCGTTCGTCCGGCTGCTCACGCAGGGCATGGTCCTGAAAGACGGCGCCGTCATGTCCAAATCGAAGGGCAACGTCGTCGATCCCGACGAGATGATGCAGAGGTACGGCGCCGATGCGCTGCGCCTGTACATCATGTTCGTCGCGCCGCCGGAGAAGGAGATCGAGTGGTCGGACGCCGGGTTGGAGGGCGCGTTCCGCTTTCTCGGCCGGGTGTGGCGGATCACGGACCACCTCGGACCGGCGGTGGCCGGCGCGCCGCCGCCTGGAGACTTGGCGTTCGACGATGACGAGCGCGCCCTCCGGCGGAAGACGCACGTGACGATCGAGCGCGTCACGCGCGACATCGACCCGCGCATGCACCTCAACACGGCCATCTCGGCGCTGATGGAGCTCGTCAACGAGATCTACGCGTTCTGCGAGCCGCGAGGACTGCGGCCGATCGGCCGGGAGGACGAGCCGGCGGCGGTGGTCGAACGGCGGGAGACGGCCGCGGCGCTGCGCGAGGCGATCGAGGCGCTGGTGCTGCTGATCTCGCCGTTCACGCCGCACCTGTCGGAAGAGCTGTGGGAGCGGCTCGGGCACGCCAACGGGACCAGCGCGGCCGGCTGGCCCGCGTTCGACGCCGACGTGGCCCGCGAAGACGCGGTCGAGGTGCCGGTGCAGATCAACGGCAAGCTGCGTGGGCGCGTGCTCGTCGGGCGCGAGGCCGCGGAAGGTGAGATCGAAGCGGCCGCCCGATCCAGCCCGGCGATCGCGTCGCAGTTGGAGTCCACGGACGTCGTCAAGGTCGTCGTGGCCAAAGGGCGGCTCATCAACTTCGTCGTCAAGCCAAGGGCGCGAGGATGATCGCACGGCGGCCAATCGGCTGGCTGGCGGCGATGATGGTTGCGGCCGTCGTGTCGGCCGCCTGCGGTTACGCGCTCGCGGGCCGCGGCAACGCGCTGCCCGCGTCCATCACGACGATCGGCGTGCCGCCGTTCGTCAACCACTCGTCGATCGGCGACGTCGACCGCGTGGTCGCGACCGCCGTCCGCGAGGAATTCCAGACGAAGGGGCGGTACCAGGTCCGCCCCGACGCGGCGGGCGTCGACGGCCTGCTGACGGCGACGATCTCCTCCGTCACGCTGCAGCCGACGGCGTTCAGCGACGATCGGCGTCCCACGGCGTTCGCCGTCGTCGTGCTCGCCAACGTCGAGTTCAAGCACGTGACCGACGACAATCGCGTGCTCTGGGCGAACCCCGTGTTTCGCGTGACCGACGACTACCAGCTCGCCTCCGGCTCGTCGGGTGACGTCGATCCCTCCGCGCTCTTCAGCCAGAACACACAGGCGCTCGATCGCCTCGCGCGGAAGTTCGCGCGCGAGGTCGTGACGTCGATCTTCGAGGCGTTCTGATCGATCGATGCCTGCGCTCGACCTCGCGGCACTGAAGCAGCAGCTTCAGCTCGCGCGCCTCGCGCCGGTGTACCTCTTCGTGGGCGAGGACGTGAAGCTCGTCGATCGGATGGTCGACGCAGTGGAGGCCGTGATCGATCCGGCGGATCGGCCGTTCGCCGTCGAACATCTCTATGCCGGTGAACCGGGAGGCGCGCCAGCCGACGTGGCTGCCGCGGCCCGCAGCCTGCCGATGCTCGGCGCACGCCGCATCGTCATCGTCAGAAGAGCCGAACGTCTGCTGAAGCCGAAACGGGCCGCCAGAGCGCCGCTCTCCGACGACGACAGCGAGGAGGGCGGCGACGAGGTCGTGGACGTGCAGGCGCTCGAGGACTACCTCGCGTCGCCCTCGCCTTCCACGACGCTGGTGTTCGTCGCCCTCGACGTCGACCGCACGCGACGGTTCACGAAGAAGCTGCTCGAGCAGGCGGCCGTCGTCGAGTTCCGCGGGCTCGCCGCCGATGGGGCGGCCGCCCGGCGTGAGGGCCGGCGGACCGCCGCGGAATGGCTGCAGGACGAGCTGAAGCGTGCCGGACGCCCCATCGAGCCGGACGCGGCCAGACTGCTCGCCGATCGGGCTGCCAACGACATCTCGAAGCTTCGCGGCGACGTCGAGCGCCTGCTGCTGTTCACGCAGGGAAGGGCGCGCATCACGTCGGACGACGTGATGGAGGTGTCGGCGGAAGAGCATGCGGTCGACGATGAATGGGCCGTGGTCAACGCCATCGCGGAAGGGAACGCGGCGCGCGCGCTGGACGAAGTCGGCCGACGAATGGATCGCGGGGATTCCCCGCACGCGCTCGTCGGGCAGTTGCGCTGGTGGGTGTCGTCCCGGCTGGCCGAAGGCGATCCGTCGCGGGTGCGCGGCGCGCTCGAGGCGCTGCTTCGAGCCGACCTCGCCTTGAAGAGCTCGGGCGGAGACGACCGCGTGTTGATGGAACGGCTGGTGGTGGAACTGACCGGCCGGCCGCTGCCGCAGCGGGGCTGGAGCGGCCGGCGCTGACGCGCGCGAGACGCGAGACGGAGAGCGGCTACTTCGCGGCCGACGCGCGCAGCCGCTTCGCCAGCCGCGACTTGTAACGCGCCGCAGCGTTGTCGTGGATGATGCCCTTGGCCGACATCTTGTCGATCAGCGAGAACGTGCCGCTGAGCGCCGCCTTCGCCTGATCGGCCTGGCCGGAGGCGAGCGCCGTCCGAATGTTCTTGAGACCGGTGCGCAGCTTCGAGCGCAGTTCGCGATTGTGCGCCGTGCGCTTGATCGTCTGGCGGTGCGCTTTCACCGCCGATGCATGTCGAGTCGCCAACTCTGTCTCCTTGCGTCCTGGGCCAGGGACCGACGTCCGCTGGCCGACGAATACCCGTTGTGAACGTGCACGGACGCGAGCGCCCGTTGACGTTCAAACCTGGAAGTATAGCACTGCGGCCTACGCGCCGCCTTCTTTGGCCTGGCGGAGGCGCCGCCGTTCGCGGCGGTCCGGCGCGCCATCGCTGGCCGGGCGCCGCTTCGGGCCCGCCAGCCGGAGCAGATCGAGCATCGCCTGGGCTTCCGGCGAGGGCGGCGGCGTCGTGTCCTCGTACAGCAGCCGAGCCTGCGCTTTCGGGATGTGTCGTGTCGCCACGGCCTTGACGACGACGCGCTGGCGGCGTCCGAGAGCCCGCGTGATCTCGACGACGTCTCCCGCACCGATTTCGCGGTGCGGCTTGGCTGCCTGGCCGTTCACGTCCACCTTGCCGCCTTTGCAGGCCTGCTGCGCGGCCGTGCGCGTCGGGAAGAGGCACGCGACGTCGAGCCAGACGTCCAGACGAAGCCGCGGCGCAGCGACGTCGGTCATCGGAGGGTGTTGGCCACCAGCGCGCGGGCCTCGGTCAGCAGCTCGTCGATCCGCGACGGATCCTTGCCGCCGGCTTCGGCGAAGTCGGGCCGCCCGCCACCGCCGCCGCCGACGATGGGCGCCAGGACCTTGACGAGCTGACCAGCCTTGACGCGGTCGGTGAGATCCTTCGTGACCGACACGAGCACCTGCACCTTGCCGTCCTGCTCAGACGCCAGCACGACCACGCCCCGCTTCAGACGATCGCGAAGCGAGTCCGACAGCGAGCGGAGCGCGTCCTTGTCGAGGCCCTGCACTCTCCGCGCGATCAGACGCACGTCTCCGATCGCGACCGCGTCGTCTTGCTCCGGCGCCGCGCCGCCGAGGGCGAGTTTCATCTTCAACTGCTGGTTCTCGCGCGCGAGCCGTTTCGTCTCGGCCTGCAGCCGGCCGACGGCCTCGGCGGCGTCGGCGTCGGAGACGCCCAGCGCCGAGAGCGTCCGCGTCAACGTGGCGGCCATCGACTGCAGGCGCTCGACGGCCCCCGCGCCGGTGAGCGCTTCGAGGCGACGCACGCCGGCCGCCACGCTCGACTCCTCGGTGACGACGAACGGTCCGATGTCGCCCGTCCGGCTCACGTGCGTGCCGCCGCAGAGCTCCTTGCTGAAATCGTCCACGGTGACGACGCGCACGTGATCGCCGTACTTCTCGCCGAAGAGCGCCATCGCGCCGTGCGTGATCGCCTCTTCGGTGCGCTGCACGTCGGTGCGCACCTCGGCGTTCCGGAAGATCTGCTCGTTCACTCGCCGTTCGATGTCCCGCTTCTCGTCATCGGTCAGCGCCTGGAAGTGGGTGAAGTCGAATCGGAGCCGGTCGGGGCTCACGAGCGAGCCGGCCTGGCGCACGTGGCTGCCGAGGCGCTGCCGCAGCGCGGCATGGAGCAGGTGCGTCGCGGTGTGGTTTCGGCGCGTGGCGTCGCGCGCGCCGGCGTCGACGACGGCGTCGACGGTGAGACCCCGCATCAACGGTTGCTGCGCCGCGACACGGTGCGCGCGGGCACCGCCAGGAAACAGACGCGCCATGCCCGTGACGTCGGCGGCGACCGGGCCGCCAGCGATCCGCAGGCTGCCGCTGTCCGATACCTGCCCGCCAGACTCGACGTAGAACGGCGTCCGGTCGAGCACGATCCATCCGTCCTGGCCGGCCGGCAGCTCCGCGACCTGGCGCCGATTCGCGTCGAAGACGGCCTCGATGACGGCGCCGCCGACGGTCGTGGTCGTGTAGCCCTCGAAGCGATCGCCGAGCCCTTCGAGACGGCGGCGTTCGGCGTCGCCGGCGAGCTCGAACGCGGTGCCCTTCTTCGTCTCGAACGCGCTCGACGCGCGCGCTCGTTCGCGTTGAGCCTCCATCGCCTGCTCGAACGCCGCGCGGTCGACGGCGAGGTCGTGCTGCGCCGCCAGATCCTCGGCGAAATCGAGCGGCACGCCGAGCGAATCGTACAGCTTGAAGACGTCCGCGCCGGACAGCGAGCGCGAGCCGGTCGCGATCGCGCGGGTGATGAGCTCCTCCAGCCGCGGGAGACCGGCCGTGAGCACCGAATCGAACCGCTCCTCTTCGGCGCGCACGGTTCGCACGATGGCATCGCGATGCGTCGTGAGGTCAGGATAGGCGCCCGACATCTCCGCGACGACGACGTCCACGAGATCGAAGAGGAACGGCTGCGTGAAGCCGAGCTTCTTGCCGTGGCGCATCGCGCGGCGCATGATCTTGCGCAGCACGTAGCCGCGCCACTCGTTGGACGGAACGACGCCGTCGCCGATGAGGAACGTCATCGCGCGCAGATGATCGGCGACGACGCGCATGGAGACGTCCGCATGGTCCGTGACGCCTGCCGCCGCCGTGTACCGGCGTCCGGAGCGGGCACCGATGGCCTCGAGAATCGGCGTGAACAGATCCGTGTCGTAGTTCGACACCTTCCCTTGAATGACGGCGGTGATCCGCTCGAGCCCCATCCCCGTGTCGATCGACGGCGCGGGCAGCGGCGAGAGCGTGCCGCGCTCGTCGCGCTCGAACTCCATGAAGACGTTGTTCCAGACCTCGACGTAGCGCTCGCACGAGCAGTCCACGCCACGGCAGACGGGCTGATCGCACGGCACGTCGTTGCCGCGGAAGTAGTGGATTTCCGAGCAGCGGCCGCATGGCCCGGTCTCACCCATCTGCCAGAAGTTCTCGGCGAGGCCCAGCTCCGTGATGCGCGCCGCCGGCACGAGCCGCGTCCAGATCGCAAAGGCCTCGTCGTCGCGCGGCACGCCGGCTTCTCCCTTGAAGACGGTGGGGAAGAGGCGGTCGGGCTCGAGCCGCCAGACGCGGGTGAGCAGTTCCCAGGCGAACGGAATGGCGTCCTGCTTGAAGTAGTCGCCGAACGAGAAGTTGCCCAGCATCTCGAAGAAGGTGTGATGCCGGAGCGACGGCCCGACGTTGTCGAGATCGTTGTGCTTCCCGCTGACCCGCATGCACTTCTGCGTCGTCGTCGCGCGCGTGTAGTCACGGCGTTCCCGGCCGAGGAAGAGGTCCTTGAACTGGTTCATCCCGGCATTCGTGAAGAGGAGCGTCGGATCGTCGGCCGGCACGAGCGACGAGGAGGGGACGATCCGGTGGCCCTGAGACGCGAAGTAGTCGAGGAAACCCTGGCGAATCTCGTTGGCGGTCATGAACTGACCATTTTAGCGAAAGCGCGGATGCGGCCGGGCTCAGTCGTCGGCGTCGGGCTCGTCGCGAAGCACCTTGCGAATGGTCTCTGGAGGGAACCCACGGCGGAGCAATTGCTGGAAGACGCGCCGGCGCTCGGCGGGCGACGAGCGCTCGGTCAAGCGCTTCCGGGTGAGGTACTGCCTGATGGCGGCGAGCTCATCGTCGGCCGGCGCCGCCTGACGGAGGACATCCTCGATCACGCTTCGACTGATGCCGCGCGCCTCCAACTCGCGACGGATGCGCAGCCGGCCCCGCCCTTTGATACGCGCGGCCGTTTCCGCATACGCCGCGGCAGTGCGCCGATCGTCGACGGCGTGCTCGTCGATCAGCCGCTGGACGACGTCCGTGACGTCGGAGGGCGCATAGCCCTGGTCCGTCAGCTTCGCGGTCAGCTCCGCGGCCGTTAGGTCACGGCGGCCCAAGAGCCGCAAGGCGGAGAGCCGCGGGTTGTCCAATGGCGTGAGGGAGGACGGCGGTTCGTGTGCGCCCGTCGCGCGAGCGCGCGTTGCCCGGCGCCGCGAGCGCGTCAGCATCAGGCCCCGAAGCGCTGCAGGCTGCCGGTCATGCTGCCCATGGCGACGGCAGCCGCCGTGCCCGGCGTGATGCCCCGGAGCCGCATGCGGAACTCTTCAACGTTCGTCACCCAGCGTTCGGCTTCCTCGACGGTCACGAGCTGCTGCTGACAGAGGCCCAGGATTGCCTGATCGAAGCTCTGCATGCCGTACTCGGAGCCGCCGGCGACGATCGCGTCGGCGATGAGCGACGTCTTGTCGCGATCCACGATGCAGTCGCGGATGTAGGGCGTGGACACGAGCACCTCGGCGGCCAGCACCCGGCCCTGCCCGTCGGCACGGGGCAGCAGACGCTGCGAGACGGCCGCGCGCAGCACGCGGGCGAGCTGGGTGCGGATCTGATCCTGCTGGTGCGGCGGGAAGACCGCGACGATGCGGTTGATCGTTTCGGGGGCGTCGAGCGTGTGGAGCGTCGAGAACACGAGGTGGCCGGTCTCGGCCGCGACGAGCGCCGTCTCGATCGTCTCCTGATCTCGCATTTCACCGATGAGGATGACGTCGGGATCCTGCCGCAGGGCGGCCCGGAGGCCCGACGCGTAGGACGGCGTGTCGAAGCCGATCTCGCGCTGCGTCACGACCGCTCTGGCGTCCTTGTGGACGAACTCGATGGGATCTTCGATCGTCAGCACGTGCTCGGCACGCGTGCGGTTGATGAGATCGATGAGCGCGGCGAGCGTCGTGCTCTTGCCGCTGCCCGTGACGCCGGTCACGAGCACGAGTCCCCGCGTCTCTTGCGCGAGCTTGACGACGGCCGAGGGCAGACCGAGCTGTTCGATCGGCGGGATCTTCTCGGGGATGAGACGCATCGACACGGCGATCGTGCCGCGCTGCCGGAAGACGCTCGCCCGGACGCGCACGTTGCCCGGGGCCTGCCACGCCACGTCGACTTCGAGCTTGGTCTGGAGCCGCTCCTGGTGGATGGGCGGCAGCAAACGGGAGGCGATCGCCTCGAGGTGGCCGGGCGTCAGCGGCGCGACCGACGACCAGCGCTGCAGCACGCCGTTCAGCCGGACGAGCGGGGCGTGCCCGGCGCGCAGGTGGATGTCGGAAGCGCGGCTGGCGCTGGCGGCGGCGATGAGCTGATCGAAAGTCATGGCGTACGAGGGCCCGTGGTCCGGGCGCGACTGCACTCCTGCAAGTTGCCTGCCTGCCGTTGGCGCGAGCGGCGTCGACGTCGCGCGCCGGCGCGCGCGGCCTGATTCCGGAGAAGGCGGCGTCGAAGCCCGGCGGCAGCGCGGCGCCTCAACGCACTGGTCACCGGAGTCCCGCCGCGCTCAGCCCGTAACGATCCTGTCATCGGCTGACAGAATTCGCCGCCGGCGCCGCGCCGATCTATCGCTGCCGCGTCGGGATCTCGACCAACTGGAGCCAGTCGTGGGTGTCAGGCACGGCGCCGTTCACGTAGTCGAAGAAGGCGTTCTGCAGCACCGTGGTGACGGGGCCGCGCCGGCCGCTGCCGATCTGGATCCGGTCGACCGTTCGGATGGGCGTGATCTCCGCCGCGGTGCCGGTGAAGAACAGCTCGTCGGCGATGTACAGCATCTCGCGGGGCAGATCCTGCTCGCGCACCTCGAACCCCGCATCCTGCGCCAGCGTGATGACGCTGTCGCGCGTGATCCCGGGCAGCACGGACGCCGACACGGGCGGCGTGTACACGATCTCGTCGCGGACGAGGAACAGGTTCTGCCCGCTGCCTTCGCTCACGTGACCCTCCGGATCGAGCGCGATGCCCTCGGAGAACCCGCCGAGCATGGCCTCCATCTTGATGAGCTGCGAGTTCGCGTAGTTGGCGGCGGACTTGGCCATCGCGGGGAAGGTGTTCGGCGCGCTGCGCGCCCAGGAGCTGACGCACACGTCCACGCCCTGCTCGAGCGCCTCCGGACCGAGATAGGCGCCCCACTCCCACACGAGAACCGCGCCGTCCACCGGACAGTTGCGCGGATTCACGCCGAGCTCTTTGTAGCCGCGATAGATGATCGGCCGGATGTAGCAGGCTTCGAGCGCGTTGGCCTGGACGACGTCGACGACCCCCTGGGTCATCGCCTCGCGATCGATGCCGTAGTCCATCCGATAGATCTTCGCGGAGTCGTACAGCCGGCGCATGTGCGCGTCGAGGCGGAAGAACGCCGATCCTCTCGGAGTTCTGTAGCAGCGTGCGCCTTCGAAGACGGCCGAGCCGTAGTGGACGACGTGGGAGGCGACGTGAATGGTGGCGTTCGCCCACTCCACGAGCTTCCCGTTCATCCACACCTTGCCGGTGCCATCGAAGGCCATCGCTGTCTCCTGAAGAAGTCGTCGCGCTGTGCCGCCATGTCCGGGCGCCGGGCATCCGGATGGCGTGCGCGTGCCGGAAAAGGCGATCTTATCAGCCTTACTGCGTTTCCCCGCAGAACGGGCAGCGGCCGCCGCGCACCGGCAGCGGCTTGCGGCACTGCCAGCAGAAGCGGCCGACCGCCAGCTCACGCGTACGGTGGCGCGGTGTGACGGGGCGCGCCATCACCGGCCGCGGCGCAGCGACCCTGCCACCGGCGGCGACCGGCGTCTGTCGAGGGGTCGGACGGCTGACGTCGCGCCGCGCGGCGAGGATGTCGTGGAGCAGTTCCTCCGCGCGCTGGTAGCGCTGGGACACGGCCCCCTCGAGCGCGCGCATGACGATGTCTTCGATCGCCTGCGGAATCGAGGGCACGATCGTGCGCGGCCGGCTGACGAGCTCGCCCCGGCGCAGCTTCTCGAGATCGCCCGGCGCGGGCGTGTCGTACGGCAGCACGCCCGTCAGCATCTGATACATCGTCACGCCGAGCGAGTAGAGGTCGGAGGCGAACACGGCCCGTCCCTCGAACTGCTCGGGCGCCATGTACGGCGGGCTGCCGATCACGGTCGTCCCGTGCGCGGCGATCTCGAGGAACCGCGACGTGCCGAAGTCGCCGACCTTCAGGAGCCCGCGCTCGGTCACGAACACGTTCGCAGGGCGGAGATCGCGATGGATCACCCCCTGGGCATGCGCGTGCTCGACGGCGTTGAGGATCTGGCACGTGTAGTCGAGCGCCGTGCCCAGTTCGAGCGCGCCCTGCTCGAGGATCATCGTCTCCAGCGTCTCGCCGGGGACGTACTCCATGACGATGAAGAACACGCCCTCCTGCTTCTCGGCCGTCGTGACGCTCACGATGTTGGGATGGCTGAGCGAGGCGAGCAGGCGCGGCTCGCGCAGCAGCTCGCCGAAGTCCAGGTTCTGCTTGTGCGGCACCTTGATGGCGACGCGTTTGTCGATCCAGGTGTCTTCCGCGAGATAGACGGTGCCGAAGCCGCCGCTGCCGAGCGGCTCGATCAGTCGGTACTTGCCGAGCGACTGCCCGCGGAACATCGCGGCAAAGTATACCGACTTGATTCAGAATCTGCCCATGATTCGCCTGTACGTGCCGGAGGCCGCGCCGCCGATCGTGTCGTTGCCGGCGGGCGAGGCGCATCACGTGACGCGCGTGCTGCGGCTGCAGCCCGGTGATCCCGTGCTGGTCTTCGACGGACGAGGACGCGAGTGGGCCGGCCATCTCGCGTCGGTCGCGCGGGGCGGCGCGAGCGTGGCCCTCGAGGCCGAGCGTGCCGCGGTGGCCGAGCCGCCGGTCACGGTGACGCTTGGCAGCGGCCTGCTCAAGGGCGATCGGATGGACGCCGTCGTCCGCGATGCGACGGCGCTCGGCGTGTCGGCGATCGTGCCGGTGGTCTCGTCGCACGTGGCGCTGCCGCCCCGCGCCCGCGAGCAGCGGTCGGTGGAGCGCTGGCAGCGTGTCGCCATCGCCGCTGCGAAGCAGTGTGGGCGCGCCGTCGTGCCGTCGATCGAACCGCCCGTCGAACTGGCCGCGCTCGTCAGACGCACCGTGGCAGACGCGCGCAGGGTGATCTGCTGCGTCGAACCGGCGCGCGGCGGCGGCGCGCCGCTCGCGACGACGGATCGTCCGTCGAGCGCGCTCCTGCTCACCGGCCCTGAAGGCGGATGGTCCGAAGAGGAAGTGGAGCAGTGCCGCGGCGTCGGCGCGACGCTGCTCGATCTCGGACCGCGCACGCTCCGAGCCGAGCTCGCGCCCACGGTCGCGCTCAGCCTGCTGTGGTCTGCGTGGGGTTGGCGCTGAGCGGCGCGGCCCGCGTCATCACGTCAACGTGGTGAGCGGGTCGAATCCTGCGCTCGAAGGAGCGTCGCCGCGGTGCATGCCCGTCACCGTGGCGCCGCGGGCTGGTTCAGAGAATCGCCGGCGCTGCAGCGCGCACGGCCTCGACGGCCACCCAGCCCTCTTCCTCCGCGCGATGAACGACGGCCAGGCCCGCCCGGGCGAGGCCGGCCGAGACCTGCATCTCCTCGTCGGCCTGGAATCCGCTCGCGAGGAGCGTGCCGCCCGGGGTGAGCCAGCGCGCGAGCCGGGGCGCGTGTCGTTGGATCATCGCGCCGGTCAGGTTGGCGGTGACGACGTCGAAGGCGTCGAGATCGTGTGCGGTCGCGAGGTCGACGCGTTCGAGCTGGATCGCCTCCGCATCGTTGAGCGCGAGGTTCTCCCGCGCCGACGTCAACGCATCGTCGTCGTAATCGATCCCCGTAACGGGCCGAGCGCCGCACTTCCATCCGGCGATCGCCAGGACCCCGGAGCCGGTACCGACGTCGAGCATGGCCCTTCCGGCGAGGGTCATCCGCTGCAACAGCGCGAGGACGAGGCGGGTCGATGCGTGGTGGCCGGTGCCGAATCCCATCGAGGGCTGGATGACGATCACGATCCGATCGTCGCGGTCGCGTTCCGCCGCTTCACGCGCCCACGGCGGCGCGACGACGAGACTGCCGACCTGGACGGCGCCGAGCGCCGACTGGCTGCGCGCCGCCCAGTCCTCGTCGTTGACCGTCACGACGCCGCAGGTCAGCGCCGGGTGCGCGTCGGCGACGAGCGCCGCGGCGCGATCGCGGTGCGACGGCTCCGCGAAGAAGAGGCGGATGCCGTCGGTCAGCTCTTCGATCGCCGTCGGCATCGCTTCGTCGACGTCGGCGAGCAGGCACTCCACGATCTCCGGATCGGGATGCGCCGGCCAGCGCACCTCCAAGGCGGGATGATCCCGGCTCACCCGAAGAGATCCTTGACCTTCTCGAAGAACGGTTTCTCGGTGTCGCCGCCTGGCGGCGTCGCGGCGATCTGCTCGACCGTCATCGTCTGGCCGAGTTGATCGACGAGCTTCTTCTGCTCTTTGGTGAGCCGCCTCGGAACCTCGACCACCGCGCGGACGTGGAACGTGCCCTTGCCGCGGCCGGTCACGCTCGGCATGCCCTTGCCGCGGAAGCTGATCATCGCGCCGCTCGGCGTGCCGGCCGGGATGTCGACGGTCAGCGGCCCGGCCGGACCGTCCACCTTGAACGATCCGCCGAGCGCCATGGTCGGATAGGGCACGGGGACCTCGACGTAGAGGTCATCGCCGTCACGCCTGAACACCGCGTGCGGCCGCACGTGCACGACGACGTAGAGGTCGCCGGTCGGACCGCCGAGCGCGCCGTGTTCGCCCTCGCCGTGCAGGCGCAACCGCTGGCCATCGTCGATGCCGGCCGGAATCCGCACCGTCACGCGGCGCTCGCGAGCGATCTGCCCGGTGCCGCGGCATCCCGGGCACGGTTGCTTGACGATCTGTCCGGTCGCGCCGCAGGCCGCGCACGGCCGGGCGACGACGAGAAACCCCTGCTGGAAGCGGAGCTGGCCGGTGCCGCGGCAGTGCGGACAGGTTTCGGGCGTCGTACCCTTCGCCGCACGCGTGCCGTGGCACTGATCGCACGGCTCGTCGCGCGGAATCTGAATCGTCGTCTCGGTTCCGCTGAACGACTCCTCGAACGAGATCTCGAGATCGAAGCGCAAATCGGCGCCGCGAGCCGGACCCGCCCGCCGCCCGCCCGCGCCGAACCCGAAGAAGTCGCCGAGGATGTCGGAGAAGTCCGCGAAGATGTCGGGATTGAACCCCGGGCCCTGAGGGCCGGAACCGGACACGCCGGCGTGGCCGAACTGGTCGTAGCGCGCGCGCTTCTCCCGGTCGCCCAGGACGGCGTACGCTTCGGCCGCTTCCTTGAATCGCTCCTCGGCCTGCTTGTCGCCGGGGTTGCGGTCGGGATGGTTCTTGAGCGCCAGCTTCCGGTAGGCGCTCTTGATCTCCTGCTCCGACGCGTCCCGTGCGACCCCGAGGATTTCGTAGTAGTCGCGCCGGCTCACGCTTTCGCCACCTTCACCATCGCCGGCCGGAGGAGGCGCGATCCCATCCGGTAGCCGCGCCGGACTTCCGCCGTGACTTCGCCGTCGGGCCGGCCGCCGGCCGGCTCGCTCGCGAGCGCTTCGTGCCATGCCGGATCGAACGGCTTGCCGACGACGTCGAGCGGCTCGACGCCGCGACGGCGCATGAGGTCCAGGAGCTGACGGCGAATCAGCTCGACGCCCTCACGATAGCGTTCGGCGCCGGGTTCGGGCGGCACGGCGAGCGCGCGCTCGAGGTCGTCGACGATCGGCAGCAGATCGCGGATGACGTCCTGGCCCGCCGTTTCGGCGAGCTCTCGACGCTCGCGGTCCGTGCGCTTGCGGTAGTTGTCGAACTCCGCCGACGTGCGGAGCAGCCGATCGTAGAGATCGTCGCGCTCGCGGCGCAGCGTGTCGTCCGACGACGCCGCGGCGCCGTTGCTCCCGGCAAATTCTTCACTGGACATGATGGATGGTGCTAGGGGCCTTCGAGCACACGCTCGACAGCCCGGGAAATGACGTCGACCACCGAGATCGCGCGTTGATAGCGCATGCGCGTCGGCCCGATGACGCCGACGGTCCCGAGGCGATCGCCGTCCTGGAACGTGGACGCGACGAGGCTGAACGGCCGCAGATCGGGTGAGCGGTGCTCGGATCCGATCACGACCGTGATGCCGCCCGCGTCGATCGATCGCGTCAAGAGATCGACGAGCTGGTGTTTCTCCTCGATCATGTGCAGCAAGAGCCGCAGCGTCTCGAGCGTCCGCTGGCGATCCTCGCCATCGCCCGCCAGGCCGTCCACGAGGTAGGAGGCGCCCTGCACGTACAGCAGCTCGGGCGGTTCCACCTGGTCGAGGCCAGACCGCGCGAGCGTCAGCGCCCGGCGGACGAGCTCGTCGTAGAGCTGCCGCTCTTCGCGCAGGCGCTGCAGGATCGCTTCCCGCACTTCGTGCAGGGTGCGGCCGGCGAACTCGCTGTTGACGTAGTTGGCTGCCTGCGAGAGCGTCGTCGACGAATATCGCTCCTCGGTGTCGATGACTTTCTGGGTGATGACGCCGCCGACCGCCACGATGATCACGAGCACGCGCGTGCCGTCGAGCGGCACGAAGTCGAGATGCTGGAGCCGCGCGCCGGCGTTGGCCGGCGCCAGCGCGAAACCGATCTGATGCGAGGCGCGCGACAGCTCCTGCGAGGCGGTCTCGAGCAGGTCGCTGACGGTTCCTGAGCGCCGCAGCCTGGCTTCGACGTCGCTGGCCGGCCGCGCGCGGCGCCGCGACTCGAGCAGCGAGTCCACGTACAGGCGATACCCGAGATCGGTCGGAATGCGTCCGGCGGAGGTGTGAGGCTGCCGGACGAGCCCCTGCTCTTCGAGACCGGCGAGGATGCTGCGGACCGTGGCGGGCGACAGGCCCAACGCACAATGTTCGGCGACCCACCCCGACGACACGGGCTCGCCGTCCTCGACGTAGGCGTTCACGAGCGTCGCGAGAATCCGAAACTGCCGCGTGGTCATAGGCTTAGCACTCTCCAGGCGAGACTGCTAACTGACGAAAGAGTATAGCAAAAGGCGTCGCGCGGCCCAGGCCGGTCCTGCCGGCGCACCTTCAGCGGCCGAAGAGCGCGCCGAGGCGGGAGAAGAAGCCCGCGATCCCGTGCTCGCCGTGCAGCTCGCAGCTCTTGGTGGGCGCGGTGCCGGCAAGGAAGGCTTCCTGGATGACCTTGGGACATGCGGGGGTGGCGAGCTGGCCGGTGCTGGCGTCGACCGAGACGAACTCGACCCCCGGCGGGACGTCGAACGCCGGCCCCTCGCGGCCGGCGAGGGCCCGTTTCATGAACGCGGTCCAGATCGGCAGCGCGGCCTGCGCGCCGCCGAGGCCGATCGGTTGGTTGTTGTCGAACCCCACCCAGACCGCCGTGAGCAGCTCCGGCGTGAAGCCGATGAACCACGCATCGCGCAGATCGTTGGTCGTGCCGGTCTTGCCCGCCGCGTCGGCCGTGAAGCCGGCGCTGCGCGCGCCAGCGCCCGTGCCCTCGTTGAGGACGCTGCGCATCATGTTCACGACGAGGTAGGTCGTGTCCGGCCGCGCGACCTCGCGCGCCGCCGCCGGCGGAATCCGCCGAGTGCTGCCGTTCTCGAGGATCCGGCTCACGGCGCGGAGCGGCCGCACCTGTCCGCCGTTCGTGAAGAGCGTGTAGGCCTCGGCCATCTCGAGCGGCGTGGCCTCGAACACGCCGAGCGCAATCGACGGATAGGGCTTCGCGTCGCCGCCGACCTTCGTCCGGTTCCAGAGGTTCGCCACCTGATCGTAGCCGGCGGCCTCGGCGACCTTGATCGCCACGATGTTCCGCGAGTGCGCGAGCGCATGCCGCAGCGTGGTCGGCCCGTCGTACTCGCCCTGGAAGTTGCCGGGCGTGTACTCGTTGTCGCCGTCCTTGAACGTCGTCGGCTCGTCCACCACGACGGTTGCAGGCGTCACGTCGCTGCGCCCCTCCGCCGCGGCATGTTCGAATGCCGCGAGGTAGACGAACGGCTTGAAGATCGAGCCCGGCTGGCGGCGCGCCGCGACGACGCGGTTGTACTGCGACTCGGTGTAGGACCGGCCGCCGACGAAGGCGAGGATCTCGCCGGTGCGCGGGTCGACGGCCACGAGAGCGGCTTGCGCCTTGCCTTGCCGCTTGCGGCCGGCGAGCATCTTGTCCACCTGCGTCAGGCCGGCGCCGACGGCTTCCTGCGCGATGCGCTGCAACTGCAGGTCGAGCGTCGTGTACACGTCCACCGCGGCGTCCTTCTTGAGCAGCCCGGCGTACTTCTCGTCGACGAGCTTGCTCACGTAGTCCACGAAGTAGGGCGCTTCGTTCTCGAAGCCGCGGTTCCAGACGACGAGCGGCTCCTTGCGCGCCCGCTCGACTTCCGCCTCGGTCGCCACGCCGAACTCCTGCATCTGCTGGAGCACGACGTTGCGCCGCTCGCGGGCGCGATCGGGGTTGCGCGACGGCGACAGCCGGCTCGGCGACTGGATGATCCCGGCGATGGTCGCCGCCTCGGCCAGCGTGACGTTCCGGATGTCCTTCGCGAAGAAGACGCGGGCGGCCTCGGACACGCCGCGAATCTCGAACGGCCCACGCTGGCCGAGGACGACGTCGTTGAGGTACAGCTCGAGAATCTGGTCCTTGGTGAAGCGCGACTCGAGGACGAGCGCCATGAACTGCTCTTGCAGCTTCCGGCGGTACGTCTTGGCGGGCGTGAGCAGCGTGTTCTTGATGACCTGCTGCGTGATCGTGCTGCCGCCGACCAGATACGGCCGGTTGCCCCGAAGGTTCGTCCACACCGCGCCGAGCGCGCCGATCGGATCGACGCCCGGATGGTCGTAGAACCGGTGATCCTCGATCGCCAGCACGGCGTCGATCATGTGGCGCGGGATGCTGGCGAGCGGCACGTAGCGCCGGCGCTCACCTGGCGCGAGGGCCGCGATGAGCGGCGCGTCCAGCGTCACGCGATCGACCGCCCGCCCGCCGACGATCGACAGACGCGACAGGACCGGCGACGTCGCCCGCCCGAAGTCCGCACGCAGCAGCCGGGAGCTCGTCGTCTCGGGCGCGAGCGGAGCGATGACGACGGACGCCGCCGCGACCTCGAACTCGCCCGGCGCGGCGGCCTTGGCGCGCTGCGCGTAGCCGAGGTCGTTCAGCCGCTGGACGAGCTGGGCCTGCGACAGGCTCTGCCCAGGACTGAGCTCGAGCGGCCGCCCGAAGATGCGCGGGACGGGCCGTTGCTCGCCGGCGAGCCTGGCGTCGATCTGGTGGCCGTACGAGTACCAGAGATAGCCAAGCACGGAGACGGCGACGAGGCCGACCGCGCCAATCCCGACGAGCGCCCATTTCACCCGAGGCTGGAAGGGCGGCGTGAGGAGCAGGCGCACGCGCGCGCGAGCGGACGGCGTCCTCCGTCGGGTCGCGGCGCGGCGGGGAGAAGGCGAGGGCACGACAGGCCAGTGTAAGGCAAGAGCCCCGCCTTGACAGCCGGGGTGACGCCGCATACCGTTCGCCGGGGATTCCCGTGCCGTTTTCGCCGGATTACGTCCGCCTGGTCCTGAACGAGAACTTCGAGGACGCCAAGGCGCTGTTCATCCGCCCGCTCCTTGCCATTCACTACGCCCATCTGATCATGCTGCACGAGCAGGGGCTGGTCTCGACGGGTGACGCGAGGGCGATCCGTGGCGCGCTCGACGCGATCGATGCCGACGCGCTGGGGCGCGCCGCGTACGACGGCACCTGCGAGGACCTCTTCTTCTACGTCAATCGCCTGATCGTCGGTGGCGCCGGCGAGGCGGCCGGCGGCCGGCTCCACACGGCGCGCAGCCGCAACGACGTCGACATGACGCTCTACCGCATGCGATTGCGCGAGTGGCTGCTCGATCTGGCCGATGCCGCGATCGCGCTGCGCAAGGCGTTGCTGACGCTCGCCCAGCCGCACGTGGCGACCGTGATGCCGGCTCACACTCACACGCAACCGGCGCAAGCGACCACCCTCGCGCACTACCTCTTGGCGGTGGTGGAGCAGCTCGAGCGTGATGGCCGGCGCCTGACCGCGGCCTACGACACCGTCAATCGGAACCCGCTCGGCGCCTGCGCGATCACGGGCACGGGGTTTCCGATCGATCGGCATCGCACGAGCGAGCTGCTCGGGTTCGCCGGCCCGACCGGCAACACCTACGGCAGCATCGCGAGCATCGACTACGTGATCGAGAGCACGGCGGCCGCATCCGTGCTGCTCGTCGGGCTCGGCCGGTTCGTGCAGGACCTGCTGCTCTGGTCCACGGCCGAGTTCGGCTACCTCCGGCTGCCGGACGAGTTCGTGCAGATCAGCAGCATCATGCCGCAGAAGCGGAATCCCGTGGCCTTCGAGCACGCGCGCGCGTTGTCGTCGAAGGCGCTCGGCCAGCTCGCGGCCGTCGCACAGGTCGTTCACAACACGCCGTTCGGCGACATCGTGGACACCGAAGACGATCTGCAGCCGCTCGTGGCCGGCGCATTTCGGGATGCGCTCCGGGCCGTCGAGCTCGTGGCGGTGACGACGCCTCGCGTCACCGTCGACGTCGGGATGCTGCGCGAGCGCGCCGGTCAGGGATGGATCACGGTCACGGAGCTGGCCGACGCGCTCGTGCGCGACCACGGCCTGCCGTTCGGCGACGCGCACCGGATCGTGAGCCGCTACGTCCAGGCGGTCCGCGACGCCGGCGCCACGCCCGACGCGAGGCTACTCGCGCACATCGCGCGCGAGCTGGGGCACGCGATCGCCATCAGCGACGCCGAGCTCACCGAGATCCTGAGTCCCGTCCGATTCGTCGGCGTGCGGAGGACGCTCGGCGGCCCGGCGCCCGACGTCGTGACGACGGCGCTCGCGGCGAGCCGGGATCTGGCCGAACGCGACGAGGCCGTGGTGCGCGGCTCGCGCCAGGCGCTCGCCGAGGCCGAGCGGCAGCGCCGTGACGCCGCGGCGACGCTGTGATCGCTACAAGACGATGAGGTGATGCCGGCTCGTGTCGGCGGGCACGACGTCGACCAGCCGGTCGGCGAACCTGAGCCCGTAGCGGTTCGCGAAGAACGCCACGTTGAGCACGCGCTCCTGCGGGTGGCCGCCGGGGAAGAGCAGCGCGCGCGTCCGCGTGAACTGCCGCCGGAGCGTGTCGTCCTTCCGCTTGCTCGCCTGCACGATCTTCGTCTGCAGGTGGCGGAGCGTGTCCCTGATCTTCTCGAGCGTCGTGTCCGCCGCGCCCGTCAGCGTGGGGTCCACCGCAGGCACGATCGCTCTGAGCGCTCCGACGCGTTCGTCGAGCTGCTGCTCGGTTTCGGCGAAGATGCGCTCGATCTCCGGCGGCAACTGCCGTTCGAGCAGGCGGTTGAGGGCCAGGTCGTCCTGCACCTGGAAGGCCTCGAACGGCACGTCGTAGCGGTCGAGGAACTTGGCCGCCGCCGAGTCGAGCAGCGTGGCCGTGGCGCGGGAATGTAGAAGAGGAGCTTCGATGCCGAACGTCCGGTACACGTCGCCGAGCTGCGCTTGGTAGGCCAGCTCGGCCGGGCCTGCGACGTAACAGATGGTCGGAAACAGCCGGTCCTGCACGAGCGGGCGCAGGATGACGTTCGGGCTGAAACGCTCGGGGTGCGCCTTCGCTTCCGCGGCGAGCTCGTCGGCGGACCGCGCAAGCCCGTCGCCCACGAAGTACTGGCCGTCGCGGCGGCGAATCGCCGCGCGGCCGTCGGCGCCGAGGTAGAAGAGGTTCACACCGTCGGGCGCGGGCTCCACCTGCGGCTCGTGTCCGAGCGCGCGCAGGCGATCGCCCGCGGCACGGACGAGCTCCGACGTCCGGCCCGGTGCCGACAGCTCGGACGCGAAGAGGTCCGCGACCGCCGGTTTCGCCAACGGATCGGCGGACTCGTACACGACCAGGCCGTGATGGCCGAGCAGGTCGTCCAGCAAGCCTGCGAACGCCGTCGATACGCTGACGCCCGCGCGATAGCGCCGGCCGAGGATCGCGACGACGTCGGCCGTGAACTCCGATGGTGGCAGGGCTTCGGTCAGCGCGTCGATCGTGCTTTGGATGCGATGGTCGAGGCGAAGGGCGGCCACCGGCTGCGATCCGGCGCCGGTGAGGCTCTCGAGCGAGACGGAGGCCGGGTTCAGCTCGCGATCGAGGAGCGCGGCGCTCCGGATCTCGTCCCAGTCGTGGTCTTCGGCGTCGACCCAGAAGACCGGCACCGTCGGCACGCCATGCTCCTGCTGGATCCTGCGGGCGAGCTGGATGGCGGTGACGGCCTTGAGCACCGTGTAGAGCGGTCCGCCGAACAGCCCCGCCTGCTGGCCGGTGACGATGGCGACCGACTGCGGCGAGGCGAGGACGTCCACCTGCGCTCTCGCCGCTCGCGGCGCGTCACGGTGGCCGAGCTGGCGCGAGAGGACGTCGGCCATGAGGGCACGATGGCGTGCCGCGGGCGCGACGCGCGCGATCCTGTCGCGCCAGGCGGCGGGCTGCGCAGGATCGCCGGCGAACAACGGCGCGACGCGTTCGAACTCGGTCGCGTAGACGCTGACGAGGGGCCGCACCCACGGAAAGCGCCGGAGATCGATCGAAGCGCGAATCGCGTTCGCTGTGGCTGCCGCGTCTGATCCCGAGGACATCACGCCAGAATCTACTACAGCCACCATCGGCTCCACCCGCCACACGCGACCGCGGCGCCGGCCGCCGGCTCGAACCGGCATGTTAGGATGTGCCTGGTCCTGAGTGGTTCCAGGAGGCTTCGCGCTGCCCATAGAAGAATCGTCCAGCCCCAGCACGCCGACCACCTTCGGCATCTACCGCGTGCTGCACCAGTCGGGCAGCGGCGTTCTTGGACCAGTCTTTCGCGCTTTCGATCTTCGCCACGACCGCGTCGTCGCGGTCAAAGCCTTCGAGCTCTCGCCGGTGGCCGACCGGATCACCAGCGTCGCCGACGCGTTGCGCCGGCTGTCGGCGGGCGTTGCGCCCGATTCGGCCGTCGTGCTGCCGTTCGACGCGGGCATCGAAGGCACGACGCCGTTCATCGTGATGGCACACCAGCCGGGTGACACGCTCGACGTCGTCATCCGCCTCCTGGCGCCCGCGCCGCCCGAGCACGTCCTGCCGATCCTCGCGCGGCTGGCCGACGCGCTGGATGCGGCGGCCGCGGCGGGTCTCGAGCACGGCGCGTTGCACCCGCGCGACGTCTTCGTCACCGACGGCCAGGTCGCCGTGGTCGGGTTCGGCGTCGTGCGCGCGTTGGAGGCCGCCGGCGTCGAGACGCCGATGCGCCGTCCCTACAGCGCGCCCGAACGCGCAACCGGCGCGTGGGATCGGCGTGCCGATCTCTACTCGTTCGGCGTCATCGCTCATGAGTTCCTGACGGGCCGCCGGCCGCTCGGTCCAGGCGAGCAGGATGGCGAGTTCGCCGCCGATCTCGCGCCCGAGCGCCGGGTCAGGCTGCGGCGCGCGCTGGCGGACGTGCTCGCCGGCTCGCCGGCGGACCGGTATCCGACGGCGCGCGCGTTCGTCGCGGCGCTCGAGCATGCCGGTCTCGGCTCGGCAGCCCGGCTCTCGACGATCGCAGACGCGCCAGCCGACGCCTCCGGCGACTTCTGGGCCGCCCATCACGATCGCCCGGACGAGGCGCCGGGCGAGCCCGTCGAGACGAGACCGTCGTCCGAGCCCGCGCCGCGCGGTGCGGTGGAGGAGGCGTTGCCGGACTGGATCATCCCGCCAGTGGCGGCGCCGACAGCCACGCCGAGACGGACGCGCCGATGGTCGAGCGTGGCTGGTCTCGCGGCCTTCGGGCTGCTCGGTGCGCTGGGCGGTCATCTCGCCGTCCGCGCGCTACGACCGCTTCCCGCAGTACGGTCCGGAGCGTCGAGCGTGGCCGCCGTGCCGGCGCCGGACGCTGGCGTGGATCAGACCGATGTCGTTGTCGCCGACGCGTCCGGGTCCCCGATTGCGCCGGCGGGCGATGTGCAGGTCGTCTCGGCGGCGTCGGCCGGCCGCTTGTGGATCCGATCGGTGCCGTCCGGTGCGCTCGTGACGATCGACGGCCGCCGATCGGGCCAGACGCCGGCGCTCGTCAGCGCGGGCTTCGGTACGCATCTCGTCCAGGTGGCGCGGTCCGGCTACACACCGCGCGTGGCGCAGGTGACGCTCGGGGCCGAGACGCCGGAACAGGAGCTGTCGTTCTCGCTGCGCCCGGGCGTTCCGGCAGCGTCGACGACGGTCGGCGGCCTCGACATCGGATCGCGGCCACGCGGCGCGCGTGTGCTGGTGGACGGCCGGTTCCTCGGTCGCGCGCCGCTCCGCGTCCCCCAGCTCAAGCCGGGCACCTACACCGTTACACTCGAACTGGCAGGCTATCAGCCGTACACGGGTCAGGCGAGCGTCAGCGCCGGGACGCTGACCTCGCTCAGGCCGATGCTCCGTTCGACTTCCCGCTAGGAGATCACAGGGTTCGTGGACGCCATTCTCGCGCTCGAAAACGGCACGCACTACCGCGGCCGCGCTGCCGGCGCCTCCGGCGAGACCGGGGGCGAGGTCGTGTTCAACACGAGCATGACCGGCTATCAGGAAGTGCTCACCGATCCGTCCTATGCCGGCCAGATCGTCGCGATGACGTCGGTCGAGATCGGCAACTACGGCATCACGCAGGAGGACGAGGAGTCGCGCGGCATCCAGGTGGCGGGATTCATCGTGCGATCGGAATCGCCCGTGGCGAGCAACTGGCGATCCGAGCACACGCTGCGCGAGTACCTCACGCGCAACGGCGTGGTGGCGATCTCGGACATCGACACGCGGGCGCTCACGCGGCTGCTGCGCTCGTCGGGCGTGATGCGCGGCGTCATCGCGACCGGCCGGCGCGACGTGGACGAGCTGGTCGAGCGTGCCCGTGCGCTGCCGAAGATGGAGGGCGCCGACCTGGTCCAAGGCGTGAGCTGCGTCGAGCCGTTCGACTACGTGCCGCCGGAGGAAGGCGAGTTCACCGTCGTCCCGAGCCGCCGGGGCAAGCGGCGGCTGCGCGTGGCGGCCTACGACCTCGGGATGAAATGGAACATCCTGCGCCGGTTCGCGGCGCACGGCTGCGATGTGCGCGTGTTTCCGGCCGCCGCGCCGCTGAGCGATCTGCTCGCGTGGGGGCCGGACGGGATCTTCTTCAGCAACGGTCCGGGAGATCCGTCGGTGCTCGATTACGCGATTGCCAACGCGCGCGAAGCCGTGGACCGGTCGGTGCCGACGTTCGGCATCTGCCTCGGCCACCAGATCCTCGGGCTGGCCATGGGCGCACGCACGTTCAAGCTGAAGTTCGGGCATCGCGGCGGCAATCACCCGGTGAAGGAGCTGCGCACCGGCCAGGTGGAGATCACGTCGCAGAACCATGGCTTCGCCGTCGACCCGGCCTCGCTCCCGCACGACGTCGAGGTCACGCACCTCAACCTGTACGACGGCACGATCGAGGGCCTGCGGCACACGTCGCGGCCCGTGTTCTGCGTGCAGTACCATCCGGAAGCGGCGCCCGGGCCGCACGACGCCGACTACCTGTTCGCCGAGTTCATCGACGTGATGGAGAAGCGGGCCTAACCGCTCCGATCGACCTTGCCTAAACGTACCGACTTGAAACGCATCCTGGTGATCGGGTCCGGCCCGATCGTCATCGGGCAGGCTTGCGAGTTCGACTACTCCGGGACGCAGGCGTGCAAAGCGCTGCGCGCCGAGGGGCTGGAGGTCGTGCTCATCAACAGCAATCCGGCGACGATCATGACCGACCCGGAGACGGCCGACCGGACCTACGTCGAGCCGCTGACGGTCGAAGTCGCCGAGAAGATCATCGCCAGGGAACGGCCCGACGCGATCCTGCCCACCGTGGGCGGCCAGACCGCGCTGAACCTCGCGATCGACCTGGCCGAGCGCGGGGTCCTCGAGCGGTACGGCGTCAGGCTCATCGGGGCCTCGATCGACGCCATCCGCGTGGCCGAGGACCGGCTGCAGTTCAAGGAGGCCATGCGCTCGATTGGCGTCGAGGTGCCGGACAGCGCGTACGCGAAGACGCTCGAGCAGGCGATGGACGCCGCCGACCGCATGGGGTTCCCGCTGATCATCCGGCCGTCGTTCACGCTCGGCGGCGTGGGCGGCGGCATCGCCTACAACATCGAGGAGTTCCGCGAGATCTGCCAGCGCGGCCTCTCGATGAGCCCGGTCCACGAGATCCTCGTCGAGGAGTCGGTGATCGGCTGGAAGGAATTCGAGCTCGAGGTCATGCGTGACGGCGCGGACAACTTCGTCGTCATCTGCTCGATCGAGAACATCGATCCGATGGGCGTGCACACCGGCGACAGCATCACGGTGGCGCCGGCGCTGACGCTGACCGACAAGGAGTACCAGCGGATGCGCGACGCCGCCCGGCGGATCATCCGGCGGGTCGGCGTCGAGACCGGCGGGTCGAACATCCAGTTCGCGGTCAACCCCGCCGACGGCCGGATGGTCGCGATCGAGATGAACCCGCGCGTGTCGCGGTCGTCGGCGCTCGCGTCGAAGGCCACCGGCTTTCCGATCGCGAAGATCGCCGCGAAGCTGGCGCTCGGCTACCGGCTCGACGAGATCAAGAACGACATCACCCGCACGACGCCCGCGTCCTTCGAGCCGACGATCGACTACGTCGTGGTCAAGGTGCCGCGCTGGGCGTTCGAGAAGTTCCCGCAGGCGGATCGCACGCTCACGACGCAGATGAAGTCGGTCGGCGAAGCCATGGCGGTGGGCCGGACGTTCAAGGAGGCGTTCCTGAAGGCGTTCCGGTCGCTCGAGCACGGCCGCAAGGCCGGCACGCTCTTCGACCAGGAAGAGGCGGCGGGCGAGGACGCCGCCGCGCTGCAGCAGGCGCTCGCGATCCCCACCGATCGCCGCATGTGGGCGGTGTTTCGCGCGCTCGACCGCGGCTGGAGCGTGGAGGAGGTCCATCGCATCACCCGCATCGACCCCTGGTTCCTCACCCAGTTCCAGCAGATCGTCGAGCTCGCGCGCGAGGCGCGGGCCGTGGGGCTCCGCGATCTCTCGGACGTGCTCTTGCGCGAGCTCAAGCGCGCCGGGTTCGCCGACGCGGACCTCAGCCGGCTGATCGGGATCGACGAGGACAGCCTCCGCGCGCGGCGCCAGGAGAGCGGGCTCGTGGCCGCCTACAAGCGCATCGACACGTGCGCGGCGGAGTTCGAGTCCTACACGCCGTACATGTACGGCACGTTCGAGGACCAGTGCGAGGCGAACCCGAGCACCCGCGCCAAGGTCGTGATTCTCGGCAGCGGGCCGAACCGGATCGGCCAGGGCATCGAGTTCGACTACTGCTGCTGCCATGCGGCGTTCGCGATGCGCGACCGCGGCTACGAGACGGTCATGATCAACTGCAATCCCGAGACCGTCTCGACCGACTACGACACCGTCGATCGGCTGTACTTCGAGCCGCTCACGTTCGAGGACGTGATGGCGGTGATCGAGAAGGAGAAGACCGGCAGCGCCGACGTGGCCTGCGTCGTCCAGTACGGCGGCCAGACGCCGCTCAAGCTCTCGCTCCGCCTCCAGGCCGCCGGCGTCCGCATCCTCGGCACGTCGCCGGACTCGATCGATCTCGCGGAGGATCGCGAGCGCTTCGCCAAGCTGCTGTGGGACCTCGGGATTCCGCAGGCGGCGAGCGGCACGGCGACCTCCGCCGACGAAGCGCGCGACGTCGCGCTCCGCATCGGCTTCCCGCTCGTCGTCCGCCCGTCGTACGTGCTCGGCGGCCGGGCGATGGCGATCGTGTACGACCTGGCGGCGCTGGATCGCTACATGCGCCACGCCGTGCAGGCCTCGCCGGAGCACCCGGTCCTCATCGACAAGTTCCTCGAGGACGCGACGGAGATCGACGTGGATGCGCTCGCCGACGCGGCCGGCGGCGTGATCATCGGCGGCATCATGGAGCACATCGAGCAGGCCGGCATCCACTCCGGCGACAGCTCGTGTGTCGTGCCGCCGTTCAAGCTCGCGCCCGCGCACGTCGCCACCATCCGCGACTACACGCGTCGCATCGCCCGCGCGCTGAACGTCATCGGACTGATGAACGCCCAGTTCGCGGTGAAAGACGACGTCGTCTACGTGCTGGAGGTGAACCCGCGGGCATCGCGCACCGTGCCGTATCTCTCGAAGGCGACCGGCGTGCCGCTGGCGAAGGTGGCGGCCAACCTCATGATCGGCCAGACGCTCGCCGAGCAGGGCTTCACCGAGGATCTCGAGGTGAAGGGATCCTTCGTCAAGACGCCCGTGTTCCCCTTCGTGCGGTTCCCAGGCGTCGACACGCTGCTCGGGCCCGAGATGAAGTCGACCGGCGAGGTCATGGGCGGCGCCGAAACCTTCGGGTCCGCGTTCGCGAAGGCGCAACTCGGCGCCGGCCAGCGTCTGCCCCAGAGCGGCACGGCCTTCATCAGCGTCAACAACAGCGACAAGCCGGCCGTCGTCCCCATCGCGCGCGAGCTGGCGGCGCTCGGGTTCTCGCTCGTCGCGACGCGCGGTACGGCCGCCTTCCTGCGGGCGCATGGGCTCGACGTCGGGATCGTCTTCAAGATCAACGAGGGGCGCCCCCACGTCGGGGACGAGCTGCTGAACCGCCGCATCTCGCTCGTGATCAACACGCCGCTCGGCCGCGAGTCGTTCTTCGACGACCGCACCGTCCGCAGCGTGGCGATGCTCCAGGGCGTGCCCGCCATCACCACGCTCACCGGCGCCGCCGCCGCCGTCAGCGCCATCCGCGCGCTCCGCGACGAGGGCTTCACCGTGAAGTCGCTGCAGGAATATCACGCGGAGATGGCCAGGAGCTGATTGGGCACTGCGCGGCGGGGGGCCGCGCTCAGCGCCTTCCTGGATCTGCGCCGGCCCTTCCCACTCGGTGCACGATCTGAGATCGTGCGAGGCGACGACATCGCGACTCGTGCGATGCTGCGTTCGGCGCCACTCGTCGAATCCATCGGGTTGCCGGATGTCTCAAGCGATGCCCAAGCAACGAATTCTCAGATTCTCGAATGCCATCGACGAATCGTTCGTCCGCAGCCCAGGCCCCGGCGGGCAGAACGTCAACAAGGTCGCGACCGCGGTCGAGCTGCGCTTCCGCGTGGGAGCGGCCGATCTGCCAGAGGCGGTGAAGGCGCGGCTGCGCACGCTGGCGGGGTCGCGGCTGACTGCCGACGATGAGGTGCGGATCGAGGCGCATGAGCATCGGACGCAGGCGAAGAATCGGGAGGCGGCGCGCGAGCGGCTCATGGCGCTGATCGAGCGGGCGTCGCGCGCCCCGAAACGGCGCCGCGCGACGAAGCCCTCCGCGGCCTCGCGCGAACGGCGCATCGAGAAGAAGCGCGAGCGCGCTGGAGTGAAACGCACGCGCGTGAAGATCAAAGCCGAGGACTGAGACTGCGTTCGAACTCCCGCGGCTGGAATGGTGCCGGATGGAGGTGCCCTTTGGCGCGCAGGCAACGCGCGTGATCACGCGCGTCGAGCCGAGCACCACGTGGGGCGGTCCGGCGACAGGACCCGCGCTCGTCGAGCTTGGAAACGCAGTGTGCGCGCGGCTGTCGTTGGGGGACGCCGGGAGTGCGATCGCGGACCGTACGTGAGAAGCGGCGGGAGAACGTCCCGCCGCCCCGTAAGCGTAAGCCTGAGCCGTGAGCCTAGTTGAACGCGAACTTGCCGAGCAGCTCGAAGGTGAATGTCTTCGTGTCGGCCACGTCGCCTGCGCTGCTGATGCTGCGTAGGCCCCAATTGCCGCGCGCCTCGATGCCGATGCGGAAGACCTCGACGCCCGCGCCGCCGATGATGCCGATGTCGGCGCCGCGGAACTGATCGTCTTCGACGTCCACGCCGAAGAGCTTCTGGTTCATGATGAGCGTGAAGCTCGGCCCGACCACCACGTAGCCACCGATGCTGTTGCGGCTCCGCGACCCGAAGTTCACGTGGAAGACCGCCGGAATCTGGAACGCCGTCGTCTCGAGCCCCTCGTCGTCGCCGCGCTTGAGGTAGATGAACTCACCGGTGAACCCCACGCGGCCGTTGCGGTTGCCGCCGACCCACAGGCCAACCCCCCATCCGCTCTTGCTGTCCAGATCGAAGTTCTCGCCCACGTCATCCGTGTTGAACGACGTGCGAGTGATCATGCCGAGGACACCGATCGAAATGCCCTGGTCCTCCGCGCTCGGCCCGAGCTGGGGCTGCTGCGCCCGGAAGTTGGCGCGCAGCTTCGGCGTGAACGCGGCGGCCGCTGGAGCCACCGCGCGCGTGGCGTCGAAATCGACGCGCGTCGTTTCATCCGCCGACTGGGCGAGCGCAGACGTGGCACCGCCGATGAGAAGGGCTGCCACCGCCACACTTCCACCCAGGAAATTCCTGACACTCGAACGCATAGCTTCTCCTTGGGGAAAACAGGCGACAGAGTAGAAACTCGCCTGCATCGATAACTCGATCAGGATACCTCAACGATCCGCCGGGCCGAGCCGGCAAACGAGGCACCTCGCAGATTTTGATCGTCCACGTTCGATCGCGATGGCTGAATCCTCGATCTGCACACGACGTCCCGCAATTTCTCACGCGATGACGCTGGCGCACGTTGTGCCCGGGTCTTGCACTGCCCGGATGGGTGCCTGCGAATCTGCTGGTCGTCGCGATCGTGCTCGCCGGAACCGCGAGCGGGGCGCTTGCGACGATGTCGCCCAGAACGGCGTGGGCGGCCGCGATCGCGAGCGCGTCGTGGGCGTTGCTCCTCGAACGCCGCGCGCGGCGAGGCTGCCTGCTGGCGGCGCTGTTCGCGGCGGCGGCCGGGCACGCCGCCGGCGCCCGCGACAGCGCGCTCGCGCCGCCGCTGGCCGCCTGGCTCGACCGCCAGCCGGCGCGCGACGCCGCACCCATCGAGGTCGACGGCACGCTCACCGAAGACGCGTCGCCCGGTGAAGCGGAGGTGCGGCTCACGATGGACGTGGCGCGGGTGCGTCACGAGGCGGCCTGGCAGCCGATGACCGGCCGCATCCATGTCTTCGTCGCCGGCCAGTTCGGCCACGACATCGTACGTGAGTGGACGGCCGGCCGGCGCATCCGCGCGCCCGTCCGTTTGCGGCCCGTGCCCGTGCTGCTCAACCCGGGCGGCCCGTCGGCGCGCTGGCAGGCGTTGACCCGGCGCGTCGTTGCAACCGGCACGATCAAGAGCGCGCTGCTGATCGAGGTCGCACGCGCGCCGCTCTGGGACGAAGCGGCGGCTCGCGTGCGAGCGGCCGTCAGGCGCGGCGTGGCGCGCTGGTTCGCACCCTACCCGCCCGACGTCGCCGCCATCGTCACGGCCGTGCTCATCGGCGACCGCGCGGGAATCGACGAGGCTGTGGAGGAGCGTCTGCAGCGTGCGGGCACCTATCACGTCGTCGCGATCTCGGGAGGGAATGTCGCGCTGCTCACGGCCGCCGCGTACCTGGCGCTTCGTCTGGTCGTTCGTTCGCACCGCTGGCGCGCGGCAGCGGCGCTGGTGCTCGTGGTGACGTACGGCTGGATCGTTGGCGGGGATCCCTCCGTGACCCGGGCCGTGGCGGCGGCGTGTCTCTACCTCGTGTCGGTCATGGCCGGGTTGGCGTTGGCGCCGATGACGGTCGTCGCCCTGGTGGCGCTGGCCATCGCGATTGCCGATCCGCTCGCCGTGCTGAACGCGGGGCAATGGCTCACGTTCGGCGCGACGCTCGCCATCGTGCTCGTCGCCGGACGCCCGCCCCCGCACGGTGAGACGCGGCGAGGCGTGCTGGGGCGGGCCGTGCGCGATGTGTGGCGGGCGACGATAGCGGCCGAGCTGGCGCTGCTGCCCGTCGGGGCGGCCCTCTTCGCGCGCGTCAGCGTCGCCGGTCTGGGCCTGAACTTCGTCGCCGTGCCGATGATGACCGTCGTGCAGGCGAGCGCCGCCGTTGCCGTCACCTCCGGCGGCGTGCTGCCGATGGTCGGGCGCACGGCCGCGTCCGTGGCGGCCGTCGCGGCGTACGCCATCCTGGAATCGGCGCGCCTGGTGGACCTCGTGCCGTGGCTGTCGTGGCGCGTGCCCCCGCCGCCACTCGCCATCGTGCTGCTGTTCTATCTCGGCGGCGCGGGCTGGCTGCACGCCACGGCGCGCATCGCACGCCGGCGCGCTGCGGCGGCGGCGTTTCTCGTCGCGATCGTGTTCATCGTCTCCGCGCCGTTGACCTCGTGCGCGCGGCCGCCGGACGGATGGCTGCGGCTGACGATGTTCGACGTGGGGCAGGGCGAGGCCATGCTCCTGCAGGTGCCGGGCGGCCTCGCGTTCCTGATCGATGCGGGCGGGCGGACGACGCGGTTCGACAGCGGCGAGCGGATTCTCATGCCCGGCGTCTGGGCCAGCGGCGAACGCCGTCTTCGCGCGCTGGCGTTCAGCCACGCGGATCTCGATCACATCGGCGGGGCGGAGGCGATGACGCGCCAGTTCGGCCCGGCCGAAATCTGGGAAGGCGTCCCGGTCCCGCCTCACCGCGAGCGCGCGGCGCTCGTGGCGGCCGCGGACGAGCGGCGGAGCACGTGGCGTACGCTCCAGCGCGGCGACGGCCTGCGCGTCGGGAGCGTGTCGCTCACGGTGTTGCACCCGCCGTTGGCAGACTGGGAGCGCCAACGGGTCCGGAACGACGACTCGCTCGTGCTGCGCGTTCGATACGGCGACGTGGAGATGCTGCTCACCGGCGACGTCGGCGCCGAGGTGGAGCAGGCGCTCGATCTCGCGGACGCGGCGCCGCTCCGGGTGCTGAAGGTCGGGCATCACGGCAGCCGTTCGTCGACGACCCGTGAGCTCGTGGAGCGGTACGAGCCGGATGTCGCGCTCATCAGCGCCGGCCGCGGCAATCCGTTCGGGCACCCGTCGGCGGACGTGCTCCGCCGCCTCGAGCACGCGGGGGCTCGCGTCTATCGCACCGATCGCGACGGCGCGATCATCGTCGAGACCGATGGGCACGTGGTGCGCGTGCGCCCGATGCGCGGGCCGGGCCGGACCGTCCGCGTGTGGCCGAGCGGCGCTTGACGAGGTTCCAGACGGCGTCGAGCGTGTCGGGTGGCGTTGCCCCCACGGACCGGCCGCCGGCGGCAAGCGTGGCTTCGAGGGCGCCGAAGCGGCGCGTGAACTTGTCGTTGGCCTCGCGCAGCGCCGATTCGGGCTCTACGCCGAGATGCCGCGCGAGGTTGGCCAGCGTGAAGAGCAGATCGCCGAGCTCCTCGGCCACGCGCGCGTGGCCCTCGGCCAGCGCGCCCCTGAGCTCGCGGACCTCCTCGTCGATCTTGTCCACGACCGCCTCGGGGTTCGGCCAGTCGAAGCCGACCGCGGCCACGCGCCCGCCGATCTTGTGAGCGCGCAGCAGGGCAGGCAGGCCGCGAGGCACGCCCGACAGCAGCCCCGCCTGGCGGCCGGCCGCTTTCTGCTCGCCGGCCTTCAGCTCCTGCCATTGCTCGACGACTTGCCGCGGGCTGCGAACCGACCGGCCGGTCCGCTTGCGGAGCGGCCGCCCCGTCGGCGTGAACACGTGAGGATGGCGGCGGATGAGCTTGGCGGTCAGAAGGCTGATGACGTCGACGACATCGAAGCGATGGGCCTCCGCGGCAATCTCGGCGTGGAAGACCACCTGCAGCAGCACGTCGCCCAGCTCTCCCGCGAGAGCGTCGAGATCGTCGCCGTCGATGGCCTCGAGCGCCTCGTAGGTCTCCTCGAGCAGATACGAGCGCAGCGAACGATGCGTCTGCTTTCGATCCCACGGGCAGCCGCCAGGGGCGCGCAGCGTGTGCATGACGGCGACCAGCCGGGCGAAGGCGGCGGCCGGTGTGGCGCGGCGCGGCGAGCGGCCGCGCCCGCGCCGGGCGGGGGAGGGCACGACCGCCATGCTAGCATTCACTCTTCGTGCGCGTGCTGTTTCTCGGCACCGGCACGTCCCACGGCGTCCCGATGATCGGGTGCGACTGCGACGTCTGCCGATCGCCGGATCCTCGGGACAAGCGATTCCGGCCGTCCATCTACGTCGAATGCGACGATGGGTCGTGCGTGCTGGTGGATACCACGCCGGACCTGCGCACGCAGGCCCTGGTCCACGACCTGCGGAAGGTGGACGCGGTCGTGCTCACGCACGCCCACGCCGACCACGTGATGGGCCTCGACGAGGTCCGCCGGTTCAACGCGATCAGCGGCCGCGCGATGCCGATTCACGGCGATGCCGAAACGCTCGAGAGCGTGGCGCGCATCTTTGCCTATGCTTTCGCACCCGACGCGCCGCGCGGCGGCGGCGTACCGCACCTGGACCTCGTGCCGATCACCGGGCCGTTCCAGGTGGGGGCGCAGGCCATCGTGCCGGTGCCGGTCCAGCACGGCCGATGGGGCGTGCTCGGCTTCCGGTTCGGGGCGTTCGCGTACCTGACGGACACGAACCGCATTCCCGAGTCGTCGATGCCGCTGCTCTTGGGTCTCGACGTGCTCGTGATCGACGCCCTGCGCAAGCGGAAGCACCCCACGCACTTCACGCTCGAGGAGGCCGTGCAGGCCGCCCGGCGGATCGCCCCGCGCCTGACGTACTTCACCCACATCTCGCACGAGCTGGGCCACGCGGCCACGAACAGCGAGCTGCCCGACGGAATGGCCCTGGCATACGACGGGCTGACGATCGAGCCCCGCTAGGATGCCGGCCATGGAGGTGATCGCGTTTCCCGACGATCAGCGGCCCAACTGGCCGCATCCCGTCGTCGCGCTCGGCAACTTCGACGGCGTGCACCGTGGCCATCAGCAGCTCATCGACGAGGTCCGGCGGCACGCCCATGAGCGGGCGGGCACGTCGGTGGCGATGATCTTCGATCCGCACCCGCCACGCGTGCTGCGTCCCGACAAGGCCCCGCCGCTCCTGATGACGCTGGACCAGAAGCTCGAGGCGTTCGAGCGCGCCGGGATGGACGCCGTGGCGATCGTGCGCTTCACGCCGGAGCTGTCGCGTTGGGAGCCCGAGGTGTTCGTCGAGACGGTGCTCGTCGACTGGCTGCGCGCAGCCGACGTCTGGGTGGGCGCGAACTTCCTCTTCGGCCGCGACCGATCGGGCACGTTCACGCTCCTGCGGGCGCTCGGCGAGGACCGCGGCTTCCGCGTCGAGAAGATCGATCCGGTCCGGTACAAGGACTTCGTCGTGTCGAGCACGCGCATCCGGCACCTCGTCGCGGAAGGGCGCGTGGACGAGGCCGGATCGCTGCTCGGCCATCACTACTTCGTCGACGGGGAGGTCGTGCGCGGGGACGCGCGCGGCCGCACGCTCGGTTTTCCGACGGCGAACCTCCGGACCGAGAACGAGCTGCTGCCGGCGCACGGCATCTACGCCACGCTGGCGATGATCGGCGCAACGGCGCACCCTGCCGTCACGAGCCTCGGCGTGCGCCCGACCTTCGGCGAGGCGGGGCCCGCCACGCTCGAAACGCACATCCTCGACGGCGAGTACGACCTCTACGGCCGACGCCTCCGCCTGGCGTTCGTCAAGTGGCTCCGCCCGGAGCTCAGGTTCGCCGACACCGACGCCCTGACCATCCAAATCCGCCAAGACTGCGCCACCGCACTCGACCTGTTCCGCCGCATGGGCCTTTGAGCCGGATCGACCCACCGCCGGGTCGCGAACCCTGCACCGATGGACCGGAGGACTCGCCCCGGACCAGGGACCGACGGACCGTCGGACCGAAGCGGCGAACCCCGGACCGAGGACCACCGGACCGAAGCCGCGGACCCAGGACCGACGGACCATCGGTCCGAAGCGGCGAACCCAGGACCCCGGACCCGGGACCCGGGACCCGGGACTGTTAGAATCTCTCCCCGAGATGCCCGACGCGGTGTTCAACCTGCGCGTGCCGGCCGGTGCCGACTATCGGTCGCTCGCCGTCGACGTGGTCGCGCGCTATTTCGACCTCATCGGTGGCGCCGAGTCGGAACGGCAGGCGCTGGCGGCCGCGTTCGGCCGCGCGCTGGACGAGCTCGTCGGCGCGACCGGTACGCCGGGCACCATCGAGGTCTCGTGCGTCGGCGGCAAGGCCGGCGGCGAGCTCCAGCTTCGCTGTGGCGGCCGATCGGCGGTCGTCCGGTACGAGAACCCACGTCCACAGGCGGCGCGCTAGCGTCGAGATTGAAGCCGCCCAGCCGTTCCGTCCAGCCCATGCGCTTGTACAACACCCTCACGCGATCCGAAGAAGAGTTCGCTCCCGCCGACGGCAAGACCGTGCGCATGTACACCTGCGGGCTCACCGTCTACGCCCGCGGGCACATCGGCAACTTCCGCACGTTCGTGAGCCTCGACGTGCTGCGGCGCGTCCTGAAGTATCAGGAAGGCTACGCGATCCGCCAGGTCAGCAACTTCACGGACGTCGACGACAAGACCATCAACGCCTCGCAGCAGGCAGGCAGGTCGCTTGCCGACTACACCGCCACCTACATCGCGGCGTTCCACGAGGACGCGGCGGCCATGGGCCTCGAGCCGGCCGAGGAGTACCCGCGCGCCACCGACGCCGCGAACCTGCGCGCCATGGCCGACATGGTGCGGGCGCTCGACGCACGCGGCCACACCTACACGTCCGACGGCTCGGTCTACTTCCGCATCGCGTCGTTTCCGGCGTACGGCCGTCTCTCGCGGCTCGACGCCGAGGGCATCCAGGCTGGCGCGCGCGTCGACTCCGATTCCTACGGCAAGCAGGACGCGCGCGACTTCGTGCTCTGGAAGGCATCGAAGCCCGGCGAGCCGAGCTGGGACTACGGGTGCGGCCCCGGCCGGCCGGGCTGGCACATCGAGTGTTCGGCGATGGCGCTGCGGCTCCTCGGTGAGCCGCCGATCGACATCCACGGCGGCGGCATCGATCTGACGTTCCCGCACCACGAGAACGAGATCGCCCAGGCCGAGGGCGCCACCGGCACACCGTTCGTCCGGTTCTGGGTCCACGTCGAGTTCCTGAACATCGACAACGAGAAGATGTCGAAGTCGCTCGGCAACGTGTTCACCGTGCGCGACATCCTCGATCGAGGCTACCGGGCCTCGGCGCTCCGTTACCTGCTGCTCTCGGTCCACTACCGCAAGCAGCTCACGTTCAACTGGGACGTGCTCGATCAGGCCGACGCCGCGCTGACGCGGCTGTCGGACTTCCTGGCCCGGCTGGATGCCGTGAGCGGCGGCGGCGATGCCGCGCCCGACGTGACGTCGCGGCTCGAGCGCGCGCGAACCGACGCCCGCGCCTGTTTCGCGGACGACCTGAACGTGCCGGCGGCGCTCGGCGTGATCTTCGATCTCGTGCGCGAGATGAACGCCGCGATCGACGAGGGCCGGCTGACTCGCGCCGGCGCGGCGGCCGTGCGGGCGCAGTTCGACGACTGGGACCGGCTGCTCGGCGTGCTCACGCTGCGCCGCCGCGAGGACGAGCGCCCGCCGGTGCCGGTCGAGGAGATCGAGCGGCTGATCGCCGAACGCCGCGAGGCTCGCGCCGCGCGCCAGTTCGCCCGCGCCGACGAGATTCGCCGCGACCTCGACGCCCGCGGGATCCTCCTCGAGGACTCGGCCGCGGGCACCCGATGGAAGCGGAAGTGAGCTCGCGCAGTATCATCGGGCCATGACCCTCGACGTCTCTGCAGAGATCGAGATCGCCGCATCCCCTGCCGACATCGCCGGCATCATGTTCGATCCCCAGCGCGAGCACGAGTGGATCAAGGTGATCAAGCAGGTCGACCTGCTCGACCAGGCGCTCGAGCCCGGCGCTCGCGTGCGTCGCACCGGCACGCTCATGGGCTACGAGTTCAGTTGGACGACGGAAGTGGAGTCGGTCCACTTCCCGCACCTGCTGATCCTGAAGGTCACCGACGGGCCGTTCAGCGGCATCATCCGCTACGACGTGCAACGGTCGGGCGCGGGGTCGCGCGTGCGTGTGCGCAACGTCGGGCAATCCGACGAGCTGCCGGTGCCGGCTTCGATGCTGGCCGGCCCCCTCAAGAGCGCGATGCAGTCGGACCTCGAGCGCCTGAAGGCGCTCGTCGAAGGCTGATCGGACCGCTACCGCAGCGCGCGGTCGATCGCGGCCTGCGCCAGGGGCGCCATGATGGCGTAGCCAGCCGCATTCGGGTGCAGGTCGTCGCCCGTCAGCTCGCTGCGCATGACCCCTGACGCATCCACCATCGCCGAGAAGTAATCGAGATAGACGTGGCCATGGGCCGCCGCGTAGTCGCGCATCCACGCGTTGATCGCCTGAATCCTCGCCATCGGCCTCGTCGTCGTCTGGGGGAGGCCGCTCGGGCCGACGTGGTAGGCGCTCGTCGGCGTGATGCTCGACAACACGACTTTGATGCCGGAGGCGACCGCCAGTTCGCTCATCGACGCGAGGTTGCCTTCGATCTCCTCGTCGGTCATCGGACCGGTGTTGCCGGCGATGTCGTTCGTGCCGGCGAGAATGACGACGGCTTTCGGTTTCAGGGTGATGACGTCCGGCCGGAAGCGGACGAGCATCTGCGGGGTGGTCTGGCCGCTGATGCCGCGGCCGGCGTAGCGGCGGCCAGGAAACCAGGGGCCGAACCGCTCCTGCGGCCACGAGTCGGTGATCGAGTCGCCCATGAAGACGACGTCCACGGGGCCGGCGGCGCGATTGGCGTCACGGTAGCGCGCCAGTTGCGCCCAGTCGCGCAGGCGGACGTCGTTCGTCATGACGCCACGAAGCGCCGCGGACAGCTCGACGCAGCCGAGTTGCCCGACCGGCAGCGTCTGGCCGGCCGACGCAGCAGGCGCCGGCGCGGCGGGCTGCTGCGCGCGCACGGGACGTCCGGCGCTGAGGGAAAGGGTGACGAGCACGAGCGTAGCAGTGCCGAACACGACCTGACGTGCATGCATGGGATCCTCCCGGCGGAAGCGTGGATGCGGCATAGTATCGCCAGGGCGGCAAGGCGAGGAACCACCGATTGACGATGAGTTTGCACCGGCTCAAGGCCGGATACCTGGCGCTCGTGGCCGCGGCGGCGATCGCCACGTCCTACTACTTCAACTACCTGTTCTTCTTCCTGCACGACCGGTTCGGATTCGAGAACCGGGAGAACCTTGCCGTCGCCGCCCTCCACGGCGCCATCTACATCGTTGCGTCGTGGCAGGCCGGCCGCTTCGCCGAACGGCGCGGGTTTCATCTCAGCCTGCGGATCGGGTTCACCGGGCTGCTGGTCTGCATGCTGATCGGGCCGTTCGTGACCCGGGCGTGGCTCGAGATCGCCCTGCTGGCGTGCTACTCCACGTCGGTGTGCTTTCTGTGGCCGGCGATCGAGGCGCTGATCACGGAGCACGAGCCGCCCGCGCGTGTCCCGCACATGGTCGGGCTGTACAACTGCACCTGGTCGACGGCGTCGGCCGTCGCCTACTTCACGGGCGGTGGTCTCTACGACTGGCTGGGCAAGGGCGCGCTCTTCGGCATTCCAGCCGCGGTGTTCACGGCGCAACTGGGGGCGACGATCTGGCTCGATCGGCAGGCCCAGCACGTCGTGGTGCCGGCGGCGGCCGCGCCCGATCCGACGCCGCATCCCGATCCGCGCGCCTACCGGCAGCCGGTGCCGCCGGCCGTCTTCCTCAAACTCGGCTGGGTCGCGAACCCGTTCTCCTACGTCGCGATCTACACGCTGCTCGCGACGATGCCGAGCATCGCGGAGCGGTTCGGCTTGTCGCCCGCGCGCGCCGGGCTCGTCTGCTCCGTGTGGCTGTTCGGCCGGCTCGTCGCCTTCGTCGCGCTCTGGAACTGGACCGGCTGGCACTATCGCTTCCGCTTCCTCGTCGGCGGCTTCGCGACGCTCGCCGTGAGCTTCGTGACGATCCTGCTCGCACCCGCGGTCTGGATGCTCGTCGTGGCGCAGATCACCTTCGGGCTGTCGTGCGGGCTGATGTACTACTCGTCCCTCTTCTACTCGATGGACGTGGGGGAGGCGAAAGCCGAGCACGGCGGTTTCCACGAAGCCGCGATCGGCGTCGGGATCTTCGCCGGCCCGGCCCTGGGGTCGGCGTCGCTCTACCTGTTTCCCGGCTACGCGCGCGCGAGCGCGCTGGCGGTGTCAGGACTGCTGGGGGCGGGGCTGCTGCTGCTGGTGACGATCTGGGCGATGGCGAGAAGGGAGCGCTGAGCACCGATTGGGCATCTGGTGATTCGTTGTTTGGAGACAGCCGACTCGATTCGAACAACGAATCCCCAAATGCCCAATGGCCGGATCAGTTCTTGGTCATCGTCAGGCCCGTCACCGTGCCTTCGGTGTTGTGGGCGAAGCGGACGCCGTAGACGCCGTCGGTGGACTTGAGCTTGCCCGCGGTCACGAGGTCCGCCTTGCTGTAGGTGCCGACGACCTGGCCGTTGATCGCGCACTCGACGGTGTCGCCCTTCACGGACATCGCGATTTCCTGGCTGACCGGCTGACCCTGTCCTGCCGCCTTGTTGACCGACGGCGCGGGCGCGCCACGCCCGTTCATCTGGAAGGGCGCCGGCCCGAAGCCGCGCACGATGAAGCGGCCGTCACCGTAGGCGGCGCAGTAGAGGTAGCTCTGGCTGTCGGTGCCCATGTCGTTGCCTGCGATCACGATCCCGTACGGGTGGGGGTGATTGTTCAGGTTCATGTACTTGGGCTCGTGGAACGTCGCTTTGACCGTGTAGTTGCCCGTCGCCCGGTTGTTCGGATTCCAGTAGGTGATGGCCGGACCGGTCGTGACCGACAGCACGTTGCCCTGCTGCGCCAGCTTGGCGCTCTCGACGGTCAGGCCGGCCTTGGCCTCGTTGGGATCGACCTTGCCCTGCCAGCCCTGCGCGAAGATGCCGCCGCCGGCCACGCCCTTCGATGCGTCCCCCTGGGCCATCGCGCCTTGCGGCTGGGCGCCCTGCAGCGGAAGAGAGAGTGCGATGACGAACGCGAGCGCAGACCCGTAGACCAAACGCATAGTGTGACCTCGCTGAAAAGGTGGCGACGCATCACTATACAACCGAAGCCACCGGCGGAGTACGCTGTGGAAATGCGCCTGCTCGCCCGTCTCCTCCTCAACGGCGTGGCCCTGCTCGTGGCGGCCTGGCTCACCCCGGGCCTGCGGCTGGCCGGCCCCGGCACCGCGCTCGTGGCCGGTGCCGTGCTCGGCGTGGTGAACGTGCTCGTCAAGCCCGTCCTGATTCTTCTGACGCTGCCGTTCACGCTCGTCACCCTGGGTCTCTTCCTGTTCGTCGTCAACGCGATCTGTCTCGGGCTCACGGCCGCGGTCGTCCCTGGGTTCGACATCGCCGGCTTCTGGTCGGCGCTCGTCGGCGCGCTGCTCGTCAGCATCGTGAGCTGGATGCTGAACGGCCTCCTTCTCGATCCGATCGGGCGGCCGCCGGGGCGGCGAGATCGCTGAGGGACGCCTCGCCCGGCGAGGGAGCGTCGTGCCGCGGCACGCGGGGGCGGAGCCGGCGACCCGAGCCGATGGCCGATCGCCGAAAGCCGCGGCGGTTCTTGAGGCAGAATGATGTCCGGGATGGAGGCGCTATGCCGGCGACACAAGGGGCCGTGCGAATGACCGCGAACACGAGCAACGTGCTGGCGGTCATCATGGGCGGGGGCGCGGGGACGCGGTTGTTTCCGCTCACCAAGGAGCGCGCGAAGCCGGCGGTGCCGCTCGGCGGCAAGTATCGCCTCGTCGACATCCCGATCTCGAACTGCATCAACTCGGAGCTGCGGCGCGTCTACCTGCTCACCCAGTTCAACTCGGCGTCGCTCCACCGCCACATCGCGCAGTCCTACAAGTTCGATCACTTCGCCAACGGCTTCGTCGAGATCCTCGCCGCCGAGCAGACGCCGACCGACACGTCGTGGTACCAGGGCACGGCCGACGCGGTCCGCAAGAACCTCGTCCACTTCCTCAACCACGACTTCGAGTACGTGCTCATCCTGAGCGGCGACCAGCTCTACCGCATGGACTTCCGGCCGCTCATCGCGCAGCACATCCAGTCGGGCGCCGAGCTGACGGTGGCGACGATGCCGGTGCACGAACGGGAGGCGTCGGCGCTCGGGATCATGCAGATCGATCGCGACAACCGGATCACGCGGTTCGTCGAGAAGCCAAAGACGCCCGAGGCGCTCGAGGGCTTGGCGATCCCGCGCGACCAGTACGGATCGCTCGGCCTGACCGGCGATCACGAGGACCTGCTGCTCGCGTCGATGGGCATCTACGTGTTCAACCGCGACGTGCTCCTCGCCGTGCTCGACAACGACAAGGCCGATTTCGGCAAGCACGTCATTCCGGACGCGATCGGCGAGCGCCGCGTGTACTCCTACGTGTTCCAGGGCTACTGGGAGGACATCGGGACGATCCGAGCCTTCTTCGAGGCCAACCTGGACTTGACCGCCGAGCTGCCCCGGTTCAACTTCTTCGACATGGCCGCGCCGATCTTCACGCGTCCGCGCTTCCTGCCGGCCTCCAAGATCAACGGCGCGCAAGTCGATCACGCCGTCATCTCGGACGGCTGCATCATCGCCTACGCGCAGATTCACCAGTCGATCGTCGGCATCCGGAGCGTGATTCAGCCGGGCGCGCGGCTGCACCGCACGATCGTGCTGGGCAGCGACTTCTACGAATCGGCCACGTCGATCACCGAGCACGAGGCCGTCGGCCAGCCCCGGATCGGCATCGGCGCGAACACGCAGATCGAGAACGCCATCATCGACAAGAACGCGCGCATCGGCAACGACGTGACCATCTCGCCGCACGGCAAGCCCGAGACGATGGATCATCCGCTGTACTACGTGCGCGACGGCATCGTGATCATCCCGAAGAACGGCATCGTGCCGCACGGGACGGTGATCTGAGGTGCTCGACCCGACACGCGGCACGACGTGGCGGACGGTCCTCCTGCTGGCCGGCCTGACGCTGGGCGCGGCCGAGGCCGCGGCGCAGTCGCAGCCGCACGAGATGACGGCGCCCGAGACCGCGGAGCGCCAATATCCCTCGCTGCGCTTCTCCGGATTCGGCGACGTGAACCTCTCGGGCATGCGCCGCACCGAGGGCGCCCGCGGGTTCTCGCTCGGGCAGCTCGCGCTGCACATGGCGTCGGAGCTGTCGCCGCGCGTGACGTTCTTCGGCGAGCTGAGCTTCACGGCCCGGGCCGACGCCGGCACCGGGAGCCCGGCCGCCACGGGCTTCAACACCGAGGTCGAGCGCATGATCCTCCGCTTCGACCAGAGCGACCGGCTGAAGGTGTCGTTCGGCCGCTATCACACGCCGATCAACTACTGGAACACCGCCTTCCACCACGGGCAGTGGCTCCAGACGACGATCGCCCGGCCCGAGATGGTGCAGTTCGGCGGCCGATTCCTTCCGGTGCACTTCATCGGTGCGCTCGTCGAAGGCGCCGTGCCGGCGCGCGGGATGAATCTCAGCTACAAGGGGGGCGTCGGCAACGGGCGCGCCAGCGCCATCAGCCGGGGCGGCGACGCCGGCGACGTCAACGGGCAGCGCGCCTGGCTCGTGAACGTGTTCTCCAAGCCCGATCGCTTCTACGGCCTCGAAGTCGGCGCGGCCGCCTACGGCGACCGCATCACGCTCGCCGATGCCCGCGAGTTCTCGGAGCAGATCGTCGCCGCGCACGTCGCCTGGCAGAAGGAAGAACCCGAGCTCATCGCCGAGATTGCGAGCGTCCGCCACACGGCCGTCGGCGGCGCCTCGTCCACGTGGAACCACGCCTACTACGTGCAGGGGGCCTATCGGCTGCCGCAGTTCGAGCGGCTGTGGAAGCCGTACGCGCGATTCGAACACGTCGGCATCGACGCGGCCGATGCCGTCTTCGCGACCGTCCCGCGGCTCGATGGCCTGACGCTCGGCGTGCGATACGACGCCTCGTCGCTCGCCGCGATCAAAGGCGAGTACCGCACGTGGACGCGCGGCGCGGACAGCGTGCGCAACCACGGCGGCTTCTTCCAGGTCTGCTTCACGTTCTGATGCGCGGCCGCCCTGCTCGTCCGTCGTGGAGGTTCGCGCTCGTCGTGCTGTGGCTCGGCGTCGCGGCGCTGGCGGCGCCGCGGTCACTCGGCGCCCAGACGCCGGAGATCGCGGTGATCGTGCACCCGGCCGTGCCGATCGACAACCTGACGACGGCCGAGCTTCGCCGCCTGTGGCTCGGGGATCGCGACTTCTGGCCGTCGGGCGTCCGCGTCACGCTGCTCATCCGCGCGCCCATCGCGCGCGAGCGCGACGCCGTCGTCCAGACGATCTGCCAGATGACCGAAGCCCAGTTCCGCCAGCACTGGATCGCGAAAGTGTTTCGCGCCGACACGGCCAATGGGCCGAAGCTCGTCTACTCGAACGAGATGGCGATCGAGCAGGTCGGCCGCACGCCCGGCGCGCTCGCGTTCGTGCAGGCGCCGGTCGCCAGCCGTGCCGTGAAGCTGCTGCGAGTGGATGGCCGCCTGCCGGGCCAGCAGGGGTACGGGCTCAAGTAGACGCTGGCGGGGGCTCGGCTCGGCCGTCTCACTGGCTCAAGCCGAGCCTCGCGAGCAGCGCGGTGAAGCGCGGATCGTTTCTCAACGCGCCATACCACGGCGCCGTGCGGATCTGCGTGATGCCGAAGTCGTGTTCCTCGTAGGCCTTTTCGAGCGCGTCCAGGGCGCGCGTGCTGTCGCCGAGGCCGGTGTGGACGAGCGCCACGGCGGACGAGGGGACGTACGTCCTCGCGGCAAGCGCGCCCAGATCGCGGAGCACGCCCTCGGCCTGCGCGCGATCGTGCGCGCGGGCGTAGGCCAGTCCCAGATAGCCGAGCACCACGGGGCTGTTCTCCGAGAGCGTGAGCGCCTGCTTCAGCTCGGCGATCGCCTCGCCGTGCTGGCCGCCTTCGCTGTAGGCGAGCCCCAGGCTGCGATGGGCGGCGAGTGAGTTCGCGTCGAGGTCGAGCGTCTTTCGAAGCTGGGCGATCGCCTCCGCCGTGTCGCCGGCGAACAGCAGGTACCACCCGAGATCGCTGTTCACGAGCGGCGACATCGGATCGAGCGCGAGCGCCCGTCGTCCTTCCGCGACCGCGTCGGCCGTCCGGCCGACGGTCATGAGGTACTTCGCGTACTGGCTGTGCGCGAGCGCGGAATTGCCGTTGAGCGCGAGGCCCTGCGTGAACGCGGCGTCGGCCGCGATCCAATCCCAGTCGAGCAGCAGCCGGATGTGTCCCAGCGCGACGTGGGCCTCGGCGAGCGAAGCGTCGAGGGCGAGCGCCTGGAGTGCCGCGCTCTTGGCCTCCGGCAGCATCTCCACCCAGTACGATCCCAGCAGGAGGTACGAGTCGGCGAGGCCCGTGTACGCGAGCGCGTACTTCGGATCGCGGCCGATCGCCTGCTGGTAGTAGTTGATCGACTGCTTGTAGCCGTCGATCGTGCCCTTGTTCCAGAAGAAGCGCCCCTGCAGGTACGCCTGATACGCGTCGGCGTTGTCGGTGTAGCGCTTCGTCACGCGCCGGCGGTCTTCGCCCGACAGCCGCGGCTGCACCTTGTCGAGAATCTCCTGCGCGATCTCGTCCTGCACGGCGAGCAGATCGGCTTGCGGCCGGTTGTAGAGCTGGCCCCAGAGCTGCGTGCCGTCGGCGACGTTCACGAGCTCCGACTGGATGATCAGCCGATCGCCGCGCACCGTGACGTGTCCGGTCACCACGGTGTTGACGTTCAGCTCCCGGCCGACCTGCTGGGCGTCCACGTTCTTGCCCTTGTAGCGGAACACGACGCTGCGGGCGCTCACGCGCAGATCGGGCAGTTGCGCGAGGCCGTTGATCAGCGTTTCGGTGATGCCGTCCGTCAGGTACTCGGTGTCGCCGGCCGTGCCGCCGGTCGCCGAGAAGGGCAGGACCGCCACCGAGTCGGCGGCCGTCACGCCGCGGCCGAGGTAGAGGACGCCGGCGACGGTCAACACGACGACGGCCGAGACGGCGCCGAGCAGCCATCGGCGCGCGGCGGCCGGCGGCGTCGCGGTGCCGGCGCCGCTCGGTTCGTGCCAGCCGCCCGTGCCTGGCGTACGCGCGTCGAGGCCGGTGCCAGCCCGGCCGGATGCCGGCGGCGCGGGTAGCGGCGCGCCGGACGCGATGCCGCGTGCCGCGGGCGCAGCGGCCGGCGTGCCCGGCATCGCCAGATGCGTCTCGTCGAAGTTCTCGGCCGGCGTCGGCACCGCCGGGCTGACGCCGGCCGTCGCCGACGGCCCGCTCGCCGGCCGGCCGATCGAGGCACGGGCGCCGTCGGACTCGCGCTTCAGGCGGCGGAGATCCGCGCGGAGCTCGGCCGCCGTCTGGTAGCGCAGCTCGCGATCCTTCTCCAGCGCCTTGTAGATGATGTGGTCGAGCTCGGCCGGCAGCGTCGGGTTGACATCGGTCGGACGCGTCGGGTGCTGCCGCAGGATCGCGTCGAAGATCAGCGCGGGCGTCTTGCCCGAGAAGGGTTCGCGGCCCGTGGCCATCTCGTACAGCACCACGCCGAAGGAGAAGAGATCGGTACGGTGATCGAGGTCGTCGCCGCGGGCCTGCTCAGGCGACATGCACGTGAGCGTGCCGATCGTCTGGCCGGTCTCGGTCGCTTGCGGCTCGGGCGGCACGAGCGTCGTGGCGGCGAACTGGTCCGTGGTGTGCGTCCGCGCCAGCTTCGCGAGCCCGAAGTCGAGGATCTTGATTTGTCCCCGCTCGGTGACGAAGATGTTCGCGGACTTGATGTCGCGGTGGATGATGCCGGCCGCGTGCGCCACGCTCAACGCGTCGGCCGCTTGCGCGCCGAGATCGAGCAGCAGATCGAGCGGAAGCGGTCCGGTGGCGACCCGCCGGCGCAGCGTCGTGCCCGAGAGCAGCTCCATCACGAGGAACGGCAGGCCGTTGTGGCTGCCGATGTCGTAGATGGCGCAGATGTTCGGATGGTTGAGCGACGAGGCCGCGCGCGCTTCGCGCTGGAACCGCTCGATCGCGAGCGGATCCGCGAGCAGCTTCTCGGAGAGGAACTTGACGGCGACCTGCCGGCCGAGGCGCGTGTCTTCGGCCCGATACACGACGCCCATGCCGCCTTCGCCGATCCGATCGACGATGCGGTAATGGGTGACGACTTCGCCGATCATGTCCGCACCAGAAACCCGGATGGTAGGGTGTGCGCATGACGGGCGTCAAGCGCACATCCGGCATCGCCGACATGCAGATCACGCCAGCTCGCCCTGACGCCGCGGCCAGGATTGCGGACCTCGTGAACCGCGCCTACGAAGTCGAACGGTTTTTCGTCGACGGCGATCGCACGAGCCTGGACGAGGTGCGCACCGCGATGGCGCGCGGCACGTTCCTCACGGCGGTGGACGAGTCGGGCGGCCTCGTCGGCGCCGTGCTGGTCGACGTGACCGGACGCAGCGCGTCGTTCGGGATGCTCGCGGTGGAGCCCGCCCGGCAGGGCGAGGGCGTCGGCCGCCGGCTCGTGGACGCCGCCGAGCGCTGCGCGCGCGAGGCCGGCGCCGCCACGATGGAGATCCGCGTCGTGAACCTGCGAGCCGATCTGCTGCCGCGCTACGCGCGCCTGGGATACGCCCCGGTCGGCGAGGCGCCCTACGTCGATCGGCCGGTCCGCCGTCCCTGTCATTTCATCCTGATGGCGAAGGCGCTATACTGAAACTGTCGTAACCGACCGTGCTTGCTGCACTTACCGACCTCTCCGGCTCGTTCGCTCCCGCCGGGATTCCAGAAGGACCGCGTGGCTGAGTCAGACCGTCTCCGCATAGCTGTATTCATCGATTTCGACAACATCGAGATTGGCGTCAAGAACACGCTCGGCGCCTCGTTCGACGCCGGGCTGGTGCTCGAGGCGCTGAAGGAACGTGGGGAGGTCGTCTCGAAGACCGCCTACAGCGACTGGCAGCGGGCCGGCGGCTACAGCCGCGCGCTGACCCAGCACGCCATCCGGATGGTGCAGCGCAACATGACGCCCGGCGGCGACAAGAACGGCGCCGACATCAACCTGGCGCTCGATGCCCTCGAGATGGCGTTCACCCATCCGCACATCAACGCGTTCGTCATCGTCGGCGGCGACAGCGACTTCATCAGCCTGGTGGAGAAGCTGAAGCAGTACGACAAGAAGGTGTTCATCGTGGGCGGCCGGCAGTTCACGAGCGTGATCATGCAGCGCAACTGCCACGAGTTCGTCGCCTACGAGAACCTGCTGGCCAGCTCCGGCGTGAGCCAGCCGGCGGCGGATCGACGGCACGGCGGCGGGCGAGAAGTGCGGGTCGAACGGTCGCCGATCGAACAGGCGATCCCGCTGGTGTCCCGCGCGCTGAAAGTGCTGTCGGAGCGCGAGGTGTCGCCGCAGTTGGGGCTGCTGAAGAGCACGTTGCTGCAGCTCGATTCGACCTTCTCCGAGCGCAATTACGGCGCGGGCTCGTTCCGTGACTTCGTCCAGAAGCTCGAGAAGGTGGGCGTCGTGAAGGTCCACCACGGCAAGGGCGGGCTGCTCGTGGAGCTGGCGGAAGGTGTCCAAACGCCGCAGCCGCCGGCCGAACGTGCCGCTGCGCCGGCCGAAGAGAGCGAGGCGGCAGCGGCCCCACCGCTCGCCGCGGGTGCGCCCGCGGCGGAGCAGGCTGGCTCACGCCAGGCACCGCCCGAGGTGATCGGCACGGCGGCGGACGGCCTCCGCGCCTTCCGTGATCTGCTTGCGCGCGCCGCCGTCCGGCGGTGGCCGATGTACTTGCGAAACGTCAAACAGGTCATCCGGCAGACGAGCCCGGAGTTCGACGAACGCTCCTACGGGTTCGCCAACCTGACCGATCTGCTGCGCGCCGCCCATCGCGAGAACATCGTGCGCGTCGATCGCGACCGGCAGGGGGTCATCCGCGTGTTCCAGGGCAGCACGCCGGTGCCCTCGTCCCAGGAGGAGGCGACGCCGGAACCCGCGGTGTTCGACGTGGAAACCGAAGAGGCGCCCGAAGCGCGGGAGCAGGAGATCGTGGAGCGGGTCGTCGTGACGGAGATCGACGTCCCCGTGTTCGACGTCGCGTACATCGAAGAGGCCGTGTCGCTTCCCGAGATCGACGTCACGCCCTACGAGGCGAGCGAGGATCGGTTGCCGGGCGACGTCGATGGCAATCGCGCCGAGCCCTCTGGCGGCCGAGAGTCGGGCGCCGCTAGCTCTGGGCGCAAGCGTCGTCCTCGCACCCGCCCGGCAGGTGGGAGCGGCCGGACGACGGCCAGAGCCCCGAAGTCGCGAGCGAGAAAATAGGCGCTCCGCGGCGCGAGAAGTCTGAGCGGCGGCTCCCCGTGCTTCGGAGCTTGGCGGCGACCGGCACCTTGCGGCCCTGCTTGGCAGCGGGCTTGCTCTGCGATCGGCTGTGCCTGTCGTCTCCGGCCGACAACGCCTCGGGAAAGCCGGCGAAGACCTCGCGTGCCGCGAGTTGACCCACCGCGGGTACGCAGTTCTTGCCAGGCGCTTCCGCACACGCTTTGGAGAAATCGACATCGTCGCCGACCATCGCGGCACGGTCGTCTTCGTCGAGGTCAAGACGAGGACGACCGGGCTGTTCGGAGAGGCGGTGGAGTCGGTGCCGGGCTGGAAGCGCCGGCGTCTCGAGACGATGGCCGTCGAGTACTTGCGGAGAGCGGGCCGGGGCGACGTCGCGTGCCGCTTCGATGTCGTCGCGATTGACGATGCGGGCAGCGCGCGGCCGATGGTGCGCGTGATCGAGAACGCCTTCAGCGCTGGCCGATGGTGATGGTTGCCTTGCCGCGTGCGAAGCGTTTCCTGTAGACTCAAGTGCTGGCAGGGGCGGGAATAACTCAGTGGTAGAGTGCGACCTTGCCAAGGTCGAAGTCGCGGGTTCGAATCCCGTTTCCCGCTCCAATCTAATCGCCGGGGCCTTCATGCATCCCGGCCGCACTCTCAGTGGGCACCGAGGTTGGTCCGATACGTGACACAGATGAGCCTCGAGATCGTCGCTGACGAGCGTTCCCTTCCCAGTTTGTCCTGAGGCGCCGTCGCCAAGCGGTAAGGCAGAGGTCTGCAAAACCTCCATCCCCGGTTCAATTCCGGGCGGCGCCTCCAT